>JAUXWB010000207.1 GCA_030684475.1 Reyranella sp.
TCAGCTCCGCCTTGCGCGCGGCTGTAATCGACATCGGTTGTCTCCATCGACTTAAAGGTTGAACACGCGCACCGGCTGGATGGAGGTACCGTCCGATCGGACGAGCGCCACAAGCCTTTCGTCGAGCTCGGCGCGAAGCAGCGCGCCGGACGAGGGTGCGTCCCGGGTCAAGAGCACCGGCTGGCCGTGGCGCAGCTGGTTCGCTTGGGCTTCCGTCAGGGCCAGCGCCGGGATGTCGTCCAGCGCGGTCACGACGGGAACCAAGGCCCCGAAGAGCGCGGGAATATGCCCGAGGGCCTCCAGCTTGGGAAGCGAAATGGCCGCCTCTTCCCGGAAAGGCCCGGCGGCGGTGCGACGCAGTGCGGAGAGGTGCCCGACGGTGCCCAGGGCGACTGCCAGATCGCGGCCCAGGGACCGGATGTAGGTACCTTTCCCGCACGTCACCACCAAATCTGCATGGTCCCTGTCGGTTCGGGCGAGAAACGCCAGACGGTCGATGCGGACCTTGCGGGACTTCATCTCCATCGCCTCGCCCGCCCGCGCGAGGTCGTAGGCGCGCTGGCCGTCGATCTTGAGCGCGGAAAAGGCCGGGGGCACCTGCTCGATCTCGCCCACGAAGGCGCCCAGGGCATCCCGGATCGCCTGGTCGGTCGGCCGGACGTCGCTCGTGGCCGTGACGTCGCCCTCCGAATCCTCGGTCGAGCGCGCCTCGCCGAAGCGAAGGGTGAAGCGATATTCCTTTTGGCCATCCATCACGAACGGGACGGTCTTGGTCGCCTCGCCGAGCGCAATCGGCAGGACGCCGCTGGCCAGCGGATCCAGTGTGCCGCCGTGCCCCGCCTTCTGGGCGCCGAACAGGCGGCGCACGCGGCTGACGGCCGGTGTCGAGCCAAGCCCCACCGGCTTGTCGAGCACCACCCAGCCGTCGATCTTGTCGCCCTTTTTCCTGCGCGCCATGGACGCGCTTGTAGGCAGACAAATCGTTGGGCGCCAGCCACGGCTTCAGGCAGGCTGACATCATGACATCGGGGCTGCAGTCGGATCGCGTCCGGCAATCCGCACTTTTCGGACTTTTTTTTCTCTCGGGCGCCGCCGCCCTGATCTACCAGACCGCCTGGCATCGCCTGCTGGGCCTGTTCGCCGGTGCCGACACGATCGCCGCCGCCCTGGTGGTCGGCGCGTTCCTGCTGGGACTCGGCATCGGCAGCCTGGCCGCCGGTCTCACCGCCGACCGGCTGTCGCGGCGGGCGTCGCTGGTCGCCTTCGCGCTCTGCGAAGTCGGCATCGCCGTCTTCGCCGTGGCGAGCCCGTGGCTCTACTACGACGTCATCTACCGCGAATTTCTGCCGCTCGCCTCCTCGCGCGGCGTCATCTTCGGCATCGTCTTCGCCGGCCTCCTGTGGCCGACCTTCCTCATGGGCTGCTCGCTGCCCTTTCTCTGCAAGGCGGTGGTGAGCCAGATCACAGGCTCCGCAAAGCTGATCGGCCGGCTCTACGGCCTCAATACGCTGGGGGCCGGCATCGGTGCCTTCGTTGGCGGCTGGTACCTGATCGGCACCTTCGGCTTCGACAAGGCGATCTACGTCGGCGCGTCCTTGAACCTCATCGTTGCGGCAGGCGGCCTCCTGATGACACGCGGCCTCGACATGGCCGATGCGGCGCCCGCCCCAAGAGCAGCGGCGCTGCCGGACCCAGTCGACGGCGTCGTCTGGCGCTGGTCGCTGCTGGTGTTCATCAGCGGCTTTCTCATCGTGGCGCTGCAGATCGTCTGGTTCCGGCTGATCGGCGTGCTGCTGCAATCCAACGGCTACAGCTTCTCGCTGGTGCTGGCCGTCTTCCTGCTGGGTGACGCAGCGGGACTTCTGGTCGGCGCGCGGGTCATCGATCGCATCGCCGATCCGCGCCGCTTTTTCTTCCTGATGCAGGGCGTGGCGACGACGCTGGCGCTGTGCGGCACCTGGTTCGTCTATCTCGCCATCGGCGCCGGCGTTCTACCCTCGGACTTCGTCGATCGCGACGTCATGAGCGCCGGCGAGGAGAACGTCCTTCTGATCGTTCTGCTGCTCCTGGTCGTCGTCTTGCCGGCCTCCTTCATCATGGGCTTCTCCTTCCCCGTGGTGCAGAAGGCAGTGCAGCGCGACATCGACCTGCTGGGCAGCCGCGTCGGCCTCGTCCAGCTCGCCAACATCGTCGGCAACAGCATGGGCAGCCTGGTCGCCGGCCTCGTGCTGCTCGATCTCGTCGGGACGGCCGGCACGCTGAAGCTGCTGATGACGATCGGGCTCGCCTTCGCGGTCCTGCAACTCTTCGGCGCGCGATCGACGCGCTGGGCTTATCTCCCCGCCGCGCTGCTGACGGCGGGGCTGGTGCTGTTTCCCGGCAACGAATCGTTCTGGCGGCGTCTCCACGGCCTCGCCGTCGAAAAGGCCATCGTCGCCGAAGACAAGACCGGCCTCAGCCTGCTGAAGCTGGACGATGCCCAGAGCGGCAAACTCTACATCCAGGGCCACTCCCAGAGCCGCCTGCCCTTCGATACCGTTCACACTTTCCTCGGCGCCATCGGGCCGCTGGTGCACGAGGCGCCGAGGCGCGTGCTGGTCATCGGCTCCGGCACCGGCGGCACGCCCTACGCCGCCGGCCTGCACCCGGGCACGGAGCGCGTGCGGGTGATCGAGATCGTGGCCCCGGTGATCGCCACCTTGCGCGACTATGTCGGCCAGGGCGGCAAGTCGGGCGTCGAAAGTCTTCTCGCCAATCCCAAGTTCGACGTTGTCGTCGCCGACGGCCGTCACGCGCTCGCACTCGACGCCACGCGCTACGACGTGATCGAGGCCGATGCCATCCTGCCCAAGACCGCGCTGTCGGGCCTGCTCAATTCCCAGGAATTCTTCCGGCAGGTGCGGAGCAAGCTGGCGCCGGGCGGCCTCTATGTTCAGTGGGCGCCGACCGAGCGCTCGATCGAGACGTTCCGCTCGATCTTCCCCTACGTGACGATGGTGCACCCGGCTCTGATCGGCAGCGACCGGCCGATCCCCTACGCACGCGACAAGATCCTGCAATTGCTGGCGCGGCCCGAGATCGACCGGCATCTGGCGCAGGCGCGGATCGATCGCGGCGATCTCCGGAAGTGGTTCGAGGACAAGAAGATCGAAGTGCTGAACGACGGCAAGGTCGTGCCGGCGGCGGAGCCCAACACCGATTTCTTCCCGCGCGACGAGTACTACCTCAATCGTCCTTGAGGTCGGGATTCTTGAGATCGGCATCCTTGATATCGCGCGCGACGTCGGGCCGGCGCAGCAGGGCGTCAATGCGCGCGGCCTCGTCGAAGGTGCGGTCGAGTTCGAAACGGATTTCCGGCGCACTGCGCAGGCCGGCGCTCTCGCTCACCCGGGCACGAAACCAGGGGGCTGCCCGGCGGAGCGCAGCCAGCAGCCGCTCCTCGTCCTTGCCGCCCAGCGGCACGACGAAGGCGGTGGCGTTGCGCAGGTCGGGACTGACGCTGACCGCCGTCACCGTGATCGAGGCATCGCGCAGATCGTGATCGTGCATGTTGCCGCGCTCGAGCAGCTGGGCGATCAGATGCCGCAGCTCTTCCCCCACCCGGAGCTGGCGCTGCCCGGGGGCACGATTCTTTTCACGTTCGGATGAGCGACGCCGCGGCATGGCGTATTTCCTGAGACGATAACACCTCCCCTTCGCGGAGTCCGCGAAGGGGAGGAGAATGACCTTACAGCGACGGCTTAACTTCCTCGATGTCGAAGCATTCGATCACGTCGCCGACCTTCATGTCTTCGTAGTTCTCGAACGCCATGCCGCATTCGAAGCCGTGCTGGACCTCGCGGACTTCGTCCTTGTAGCGGCGCAGCGTCTTCAGCGTACCCTCGTGGCTGACCACGTTGTCGCGCAGCAGACGAACCTTGGCGCCGCGCTTGACCATGCCGTCCGTGACCATGCAGCCGGCGACGTTGCCCGCCTTGGTGATCTTGAAGACCTCGCGGATCTGCGCGTTGCCGATGAGGGTTTCCTTGTAGGTCGGGTCGAGCAGGCCGAGCATCAGGGCCTGCATGTCCTCGGTGACCTTGTAGATGATGCTGTAGTAACGGATGTCGATCTTGTCGCGCTTGGCGATCTCGCGCGCCTGCGGATTGGCGCGCACGTTGAAGCCGATGAGCAGCGCGCCCGACGCCTTGGCGAGCGTGATGTCGGCCTCGCTGATGCCGCCGACGCCGCTGTAGACCACTTTGGCCTCCACCTTCTCGGTGGAGAGCCGCTGAATCGCACCCGCCAGCGCCTCGGCCGAGCCCTGCACGTCGGCCTTGATCAGGACCGGCAGTTCCTTGGCCGTGCCCTCGCGGATGCCCTTCATCATTTCTTCCAGCGTGCCGCGGCCGCCGGCGACCTTGGCGAGCTGGGTCTGGCGATCGCGGCGCACGCGGAAGTCGGCGATCTCGCGGGCGCGGGCCTCGCTCTCCACCACATGGAACTCGTCGCCTGCCTGCGGCGTGCCGTCGAGACCCAGGATCTCGACCGGAACCGAGGGCGCGGCGCTCTGCACGCCGACGCCGTGATCGTCGACCAGGCGGCGCACGCGGCCCCACACGGCGCCGGCGACGAGAACGTCGCCGACTTTGAGCGTGCCGCGCTGGACCAGCACCGTCGCCACCGAGCCGCGGCCCGGGTCGAGCTTGGCTTCGATCACGACGCCGTCGGCCATCCGGTTGGGATTGGCCTTGAACTCGAGCAGCTCGGCCTGCAGGAGGATCGCCTCCTCGAGCCTGTCGAGGTTGGTCTTCTTGGTCGCCGAGACTTCGATCGACTGGATTTCGCCGCCGAGCTGCTCGACCTGCACTTCGTACTGCAGCAGTTCGGTCCGCACCTTGCTGGGATCGGCACCGGCCTTGTCCATCTTGTTGATGGCGATGATCATCGGCACGCCCGCCGCCTTGGCGTGGGCGATCGCCTCCCGGGTCTGCGGCATGACGCCGTCGTCGGCCGCCACCACCAGGACGACGATGTCCGTCACCTTGGCGCCGCGGGCGCGCATGGCAGTGAACGCCTCGTGGCCCGGGGTGTCGAGGAAGGTGATCTTCTGGCCAGAGGCCAGGGTCACCTGGTAGGCGCCGATGTGCTGGGTGATGCCGCCAGCCTCGTGCGCCGCCACGTCGGTGGCGCGCAGCGCGTCGAGCAGCGAGGTCTTGCCGTGATCGACGTGGCCCATGATCGTGACGACCGGCGGACGCGACTCCAGCGTCTCGTCAGCATCGACGGTCTCGGTCAGGCCGGTCTCGACGTCGCCCTCGGCGACGCGCTTGAACTTGTGGCCCATCTCCGTCACCACCAGCTCGGCGGTGTCGGCGTCGATCGCCTGGTTGATCGTGGCCATGACGCCCATGCGCATCAGCGTCTTGATGACGTCGGCGCCGCGTTCGGTCATGCGCGCGGCGAGATCCTGCACCGTGATGGTCTCGGGAATGGTGACCTCGCGGTAGACCTTCTGCTGGCCGTCGTCGGCATTCTGCTGGCGGCGCTCGCGCTCCAGCCGGCGGCGCATCTGGGCCGCCGAACGGCTACGGAAGTCGTTCTCGCCCTCGACCGCGCGATTGACGTCGATCTTGTCGGAGCGACGCTTCGGCACCTCGCGGCGGGCACCCGGCGGCTGCGGCAGGCGCTTGTTGAGGACGGGCCGCATCGGCGGCCGGCGCAGCGTCGACTCGGTCGCCTGCGTCGTTCCCGGCGCGCCGGGAGGCCGGCGTATGGCGGGCGCGGGTGCGGCGGTGGTGGTCTGGGCGCCGGACTCGATCTCCTGCGCCTGGCGCGCGATCGTGGCCTGCGGCGAGGCGGTGGCCGCCTGGTCGAGGCGCTTCTGCACCAGGGCGTCGGCCTTACGCTTGATCTCGTCCTCGGTCTTCTTGCGCGCCTCTTCCTCGGCCAGGCGCTTGCGGTGCTCTTCGTCCGACTTCTTGCGCGCCTCGTCTTCGATGGCGCGACGGGCGGCGTCCACGGCCGCCCGCTGGCGGGCGATCTCGGCATCCTTGTTGGCGTCGACCAGGGCGCGCGTGCGCGCTTCCTTTTCTTCCTCGGTGAGGGTGCGCAGCACGATGCCGCGACCGCCGGGGCCCTGGCCGATCGGGCGCGGCGCGGAGGCCGGGCGCAACGAAGCGGCGGGCGCCGCGGGGGCGCTGCCGCCCAGCTTCAGGGTGCGGCCGGTCGGCGCTGCAGGCTTGGGCGCTTCGGGTGCAGGCGCGGGTGCCGCAGCAACCGGGGCTGGAGCCGCAGCGCCTGAGGTCCGCTTGACCGGCTTCTTGACCTCGACCGTCACCGCGCGCGTCCGCCCGTGCGAGAATTTCTGTCGCACCTGGGTGGCATCCGCCTTGGCCGCAGCGCCGCTACGCGCCGTGGTCGAGAGGGTCAGTGGCTTGGTGGCCTTGGTCTCTTCTTTTTGTTCCGTCATATCGCGTGTTGTCCTTGGTCCGCTCCGGCCCGTCAACCGGCGCTATTCAGTCGATAACCGCGCCACCGCGCCGCGCCGACCGCAATTCGTTGAATAAACTCGCCGCCCGCGTCGTCGCGGGCAACCGCCACATAGACCGCCTGCTCGCGGCCAAAAAGGCCGCCCAGCGACGTCGCATCGCCCAGGCGCACGAGCGGCAGGCCGGTGGCGGTGAGCTTGCCCAGCCCGTCGCCGTCGGCTCCGTCCGCCACCACCAGCAGCGCCGCGCGGTGCTGGCCGATCATCTGCTCCACCTTCACGAAACCCGCAACGGCACGGCCGGCGCGGCGCGCCCGGCCGAGATCGGCGAGCGCACGCTCCAGCAGAAGCCGTTCGACCCGCTCGGCCAGGTCGGCCGGCGCCTTCACGGCGGCGCGCGCGGCCTTGGAGAACAGGTTCTTCGCCACCGCGCGCTCAAGCGCCGCCCGCTCCGCCCGCACCCACAGGCCGCGACCCGGCAGCCGCCGCGCCAGGTCGGGCACGACCTCGCCTTCCGGGCCGACGACGAAGCGGATCATCCGCTCCGGCGTGCCTTCCGTGCCAGTCGCGATGCAGGTGCGCATCGGCCCTTGCATGGCAGTATCCGGCACGGCAGGGACCGTGAGGTCTGGTTGGGTCATGGCGGCGACAGGGCTCAAGGGCAGTCTCCCTCAGGCCTTGGCCGCTTCGGCAACCGGGGCGGCTTCGTCGGCGAACCAGTGCTCGCGCGCCTTCATGATGATGGCGTTGGCGGTGTCGTTGTCCATCGCGCTCTCGCCCACGATCTCGCGCAGCTCGTCGGAGGCAAGGTCGGCCAGGTCGTCGAGCGACTTCACGCCCTTGTCGCCCAGCGCCACCAGCATCGCCAAGGTCAGGCCTTCGGCCGTCCGCACTTCCTCGCTGACGCCCAGCGCCTCGAGGCGCGAGGCGAGTTCGGCATCGCGCTTCTCGATGAATTCGCGGGCGCGGCGCTGCAGCTCGGTGGCAATGTCCTCGTCGAAGCCCTCGACAGTGGCGAGATCCTCGACCGCGGTCTCGGACACGTCCTCGACCGTGCCGTAGCCCTCGGCCACCAGCAGATGGGCGATCACGTCGTCGACGTCGAGCGCCAGCTTGAAGAGCTCGGTGCGCTCGCGGGTTTCCTTCTGGCGGCGCTCGCTCTCCTCGGTCTCCGTCATGATGTCGATTTCCCAGCCCGTGAGCTGGGAGGCGAGCTTGACGTTCTGGCCGCGGCGGCCGATGGCGAGGCTGAGCTGGTCGTCGGGCACGACGACCTCGGTCTTGTTCTTTTCCTCGTCCATCAGCACCTTGCTGACCTCGGCCGGCGCCAATGCGTTCACGATGAAGTTGGCGGTGTCGTTCGACCACGGGATGATGTCGACCTTCTCGCCCTGCAGTTCCTGCACGACGGCCTGCCGCGCGAGAACCTGCGCCAGTCCGACCGCGTGCGCGCCTACATCTACGAAGTGCGCGAAGAGCCGCGCGGCCCGCAGATCTTCCTGTCGCGCACCCGCCCCGAATTCATGGCCAAGCTGTTCATGCAGGACGTGCCGGAAATCTACGACAACATCATCGAGATCAAGGCCGTGGCCCGCGATCCCGGCAGCCGCGCCAAGATCGCGGTGCTGAGCCACGACAGCTCGATCGACCCGATCGGCGCCTGCGTCGGCATGCGTGGCAGCCGCGTGCAGGCCGTCGTGCAGGAACTGCAGGGCGAGAAGGTCGACATCATCCCGTGGTCGAACGACACGGCCTACTTCATCGTCAACGCGCTGGCGCCCGCC
>JAUXWB010000210.1 GCA_030684475.1 Reyranella sp.
CTGCGCGCGTCGACCACCGCCGGCTGCTTGCCCTGGGCGATCTTGGCGTTCTCCATCGAGGTCTTGTAGTACTTGCCGACCAGTTCCTTCAGCACCGCCTCGGTCTGGGTCTCGGCGTCGAGCTGGGCCTGCATCATGCTCTTGATGATGGCCTTCAGCCCGGCCGGATTGTCCTTGATCAGGCTCGATCGTGCGGCCAGCACGCAGTCGGTGTAGCCCTTGCCGTAGAGATCGATGCCATCGGTCAGCATGACCGCACCCTTGACGTCGTTCACCAGCGCCGAGGCATAGGGCTCGATGGTGCAGATCCAGTCGATGGCGCCCGCCTTGAAGGCCTCGACGGCCTCGGGCGTGTTGCCCATGTAGCGGACTTTCACGTCCTTGAAGGCGATCTTGTGCTTCTTCAGGTAGTCGTAGGGCATGACCTCCAGCGTATCCATCTGGAAGGTGCCGAGCGTCTTGCCCTTGAGCTTCTCCGGCGTGTCGAGGCCGGGCCTCGCGACGATGGCGCAGCCCTCGACGCCGCCGCCGGCCACGATCTTGACCGGCGCGCCCTTGTCGTGGAGCGCCATGAAGCTGGTGTAGGGCATCAGGCCGATGTCGACCTGGCCCATGCCGAGGAAGGTCACCATCTCGGCCGAGGTCGGCGTGTTGATGAAGATCAGCTCGGTGCCGGCGGCCCTGGCGTACTGCCGCGAATGGGCGAGGAAGAGGTTGAGGTTGCAGAAGCCCGAGCCGTGCGTCGACTTGAGGGCGGCGGCGGCGTGCGCCTGCCCGCCCATGAAGACGCCCGGCCCTGCCGCCATGGCGATGGTGCTGGCAGCCGCGGCGCCCTTCAGAAAGCCGCGTCGCGACGGGACGACGGCCGCACCTGAAAAATCCATTCCGGAGAGATTGGGAAAATGCGTACAGCCAATGCGGTCACACATGACGTGTCCTCCTCGATCAGCAGGGTGATGGCAGCAGAGTGGATGGCGGTGGGGTTCGGCTATGTCGGTGTTCTGCCCAGACGACTCCTCGACAGCCGCCGCGAACGACAGCCATCATCGAAATTGCCGGCACGCCAACCGAGAAAGAATCGCGAGGCGATTCTGCGCTGCCAAATCTGAAGCAAGGGATGTGCCACCCGCCGAATGGCACGAGATGCGGCACCGACGGCGCGGCACCGCTCGGCGTCAGGTCAATTCACGATCAGACAGCCTACAAATTGGGCCCACTTGGGCACCCGCCGCGGCATACACTATGCGAGCCCGTAGCCGGCAACTATTGCACAGTTGCCAGGCAAGTCGTGGGCGGCGTGCTGTTGTTTGCTATAGCAGCCGTCCGCAAATAGAGACATCGTGTATCGCTGTTTCGAAGCAGTGCCGTCACGTCGTCTCCGGCCTCGTTAAGTCGCGCGACATACTCTTGTATTCTCGCTATCGGAATCGGGGTTGGCGTCACTGACTTACCGTCGGCAAGCTGCTCGAAGTCACTATCCAAATAGACCCTGATAATCTTGTCGTCTTCCAAGTTTGGCTTGTTGCAACGCGTAAGATCAGACCTCCGCGGCCCCTTCTGCGGCAGAAAGTAGTTGCGGGATCGAAAGAATATTTTCTTGTCTTCCCTGACCTCAAACCGCGCCAAATTACCGATCGCCGGAACCTGTGCGCAAGGCGAGGACGATTTCTTGTAGTCTACCAAACCTCTGATCCGCTTTACGCTCTTGTCTTCATCAATAAAAATTAGATGGTCGACCATTACGTCGATCGTCCGGATGGGGTCGAGAAGGCCGCCACTCTCGCTTACTTCACGAAATGCCGGAGCTCCTCGCACGGCGCTGAGTAGTCGGGTCTTAACGGTCGAAGGATGGGTGAGGAGAGGCCCTTGAAGAAGAAAGGACGCAGTCAATGTCACCCAAGGTGCCGCGACGGACGTGCCTGCCCTAATTGCGCGCAGTCCGCCGATCCCAATTACTTCCTCGCACTCACCCCATGCAAAGAGATCCACGAACTGTTCTGACACGTTGGAGTCATCTGTCGGGCCGTCGCCACTTGACCGGGACGCCCCGACTGACACAACAAACGCCCCGGTCTTCGGATTCTTTCCTCCATACGCCGCCGGAAACACAAGCCTGCCGCCATTTGGATCGTCTGGCGCCGTAATCGTGACCTTTTCATTACCGGCGGCAGCAACGACCAGCGTTGTATCTCGCAGGCCAACAAGCCTTGCCACGGCGTCTTCCATCGAATTGGCCAGCTCAGTCGCCAGGCTGATGTTGACAACGCTCATCTCGCCCGCTTCCTTTTGATGGACGCGATCACCAATAAACTTGAACGCTCTGGCAAACGAACTCTCATCAAGCATATACAGTCCGCCAACCTTGCTCTTTCGCAGGGCACGGAAGAACCGGATTCGCGGCAGCGACGCTGCGCCGGGCAGAATCGCCGCCATTGACGTCTCGCCTAGAGCAATGGATGTGACTTCCGTTCCATGCTCCGGTGGCAGCACCGTCGGATTGAAGATCAATCGCGAGTCCAGAGGTCGAAAGTCGCCGGTTGGGTACGGCGTCGGGAAATTGGGAAGTTCCGCCTGAGACGAGTCGATCGACCACCCATCAGGCCGATGCAATCGCGACTTGATGGTCTGCCGTGAATCGTCAGTTCCAGTGTCAACGATCGTAATCACTATGGGAGGTTGATGCTCTTTTTTCTTGCGTTGATGATCTGAATACTCAGCTGCCAACCTCAGGAACTGTGTCCAATTGACGGGTTCGATGCCATTTCCCAGCGGCAGTGCTACTGGCGTATTCGCTTTAATGCATGTTGCAGTCCTTGACGGCGAAATCTCCGGTCGACGGACGACCTCTACGTCCTTCCAGTCAAAGAATTGTTTCGAATCCGGATTGCTGCTTGCCTTTGCTGCATCAATCAACACTTTACGTAACCCTGTTGCCTGAATTGCGGAGTTGGGCACGCCGATCTCTGATACCGTCAGTGCTGCCGGCAGGATCACTTTGTCTTTCTGCAGCACCGGGTTGGCCTTGTTCGTACAACTGGCATTGCTATTGAGAGTACAGAACGGCGTGATGAAGTTGGCCCACTTACGCTCGGCGGGATCGTAGTCCATGCCGAGTTCATCCTTGATTAGTTGGCCAATTCCCTGGTTGTCGCGGACATCCACTTCTCTGGTGCGCGCCGTGATACAGGCCGGCATGTCCAATTCGACCGGTGAGGGAAGACGGGTGTCGAGGCTTGCCGCAGCCGGCATCGTTACCCGATTGAATTCGACGAGCTTGATCAAATAGTCTGTGGGCGCCCAATTGCCGACGTAACCACAACGCTGCACAATCGCCTGGCGCAACGTGACACCCGCTGCGAGCGTTACTGTTTGTCGAATAGCATTGTCCGCGACGAAATCGATGACTTCCTTCGGCGGCTCTCCGACGGTGCGAATTCTCAGTATGTCGATACTCTGCCCGACGGTGGTACCAGCACCGACCATAGAAAGTACCGCTGCAATCGCCGTCCGTCGAAATATGCTGGGTCGCTGCGGCTTACTTGGCAAGGCTGCGACCACAAAGCGTGGAGGTTGCATCCGTTACTCCGCAAATGTCGGTGGAGCGCTTGTCGGCTTGCTTCTTCATGAAGTCCCGAATCGACGGTGAAGAAACAGAGACAACATATGACGCTCTCCCGAAATAGAATGAGTTCACTCCGAGTATCGCTCGCTGGTCCCATTGGCTTTCGTCGGTGCCGGCCGTGTACGTCGCTCCTCCACTATCTCCCTTGCAGAGCTGAGCGTTGGCTGCCTGACCGGCGGGCTTTGGCACTGAGAGGTCGGCATCGCTCAAAAGTTGGACCAAAGCATTACCGGCCGACCATGAGCGCGCGATTGCAGCCCAGCCAACGGTGAGAACCTGACGATCGCCTTGGAGACTGCTGCCGCCACCAGAGGTGACCTGATTGACGCAGCCGAAGCCACTGATCAACGTCCGCCTGCCAATGCTCAAGCTGGCCGAAGGCGGTGAGATGACCTCTAATCTCTGTACGATTGGCTCATTCGACAGGAAGCACAGCGCCACGTCGGATGCAGCCGGACAGTCGGCATCCTCGAAGCACGATGCGACGTCATCCCTCCTGAAGGCGGGATTCTTCTCGCATGACACGTTGAACTTCGTGTCCTGATTGAACAGTGTGACCACCTTGGACGAAGGTATGCAGTGCGCGGCCGTGAGAAGCGTACGCGACCCGACGAGAGTGCCGGAGCAAGGGTAGGTGTGGCCGTCCGAGGCTTTATAGTTGAAGAAGAAGGAGGCAGGCCAATAGGCCCGTGCCGTCGCGCCCTCCAGTGTCTTGACAGGATGCGTTACCAGCGCCTCTCCCGTCTTCAGCTCCGGCCCTTCGTTGGCAACAGAGCGGAACACAACGGCCTCCGAGGGTTCCGGCGGAAACAAGGCCGCTTTTACACTCGTCTTGACCTGCGCGTGTGCCAGAGAAATGGCGAGCAGAAGAACGCCGCAAGTTGATCCCAGCGTTGAGAAGAAGCTGCCTGACGGTTTCTGCAACATGACTGTGTCCCGAGGGATCGCTGGTGGTATCAGGTCCCTTACTTCTTGTTCTTGGCGTCGATGATCGCCTTGACCTGCGAGACAAGAGTGCTGAGAATCTTGTCGCCGGTTGCCGCGTCCGACCGCTGCTGGGCAACGTCGACACCACAAGTGTCATGGAAAGTAACCGACCCTTTGGTCGGCAACGCGATCGTCTGGACAAACTTGGGGTCTGCGATCTTGAAGTTGTAGTAGGTCGTTTTTCCGGCACTCGGAAAATTTGCGAGAGCCAGTGAAGCCGACCTGCAGGCCGAGTAGAAGAGAACCGAGCCGCGGCTCTGAAACTCTCGAGACGCCAGATACTGCTCCGTTATGATGGCGTCTTTTGCTACGGGATCCACGGTCAACGTGTAGTTGATGCCGTTCGCCAACCTTCCGGGGAACTTCGCCTCGCCCGGGTGCGTCATCGTAAGGAGTGAAGAAATCTCGATTACGTCGGGCAGGTCCGCCTTCGGTGGGGGTGCCCCGTCAACGAAGACCAGAGGCGCAAGCACTGCAACTACGCCACCGACGTTCTTGATCAGATCCTCGACTTTCGACTGTACGTCCGAGCCGACCGTCTTGAACATGCGAGTATCGCCGGCGGTCGTCACACTGACGGTGGTAATCGAGAACAGATCCTCATACCGACCGGACATTGTGAAGACGCGGGATTCGTCCTCCATCGGAACCGCAGTAGCCACTATCTTCTTGCGATCCTCGGCCTTCCCATCAGCCGTTCGACCGTAGTCCAACTTGATTGCGGTCTTGGCGAGAGTGAACTTGTAGGCACCCGAGTAGTCGGGCTTGTCACTGACGGCGAACTCCACTTTCGGCGCGGGTTGGCAGGCCGCTCCCATCAACAACACAACGAGCGTCACCCCAAACAGTTTGGTCATTGTCGGCTCCCCCCGGCTCCGATTGCGCAAGATATCCTTGGCGCGATGATGCTGGCGTATTCGCAGGGATCGTGCAACCAGAGATATTGGCCTGGTTGTAGCGGCAAGCAGAAATTCGCAACGCCTATTTCTTCACGAGCAACCGATACCTGAGCCGCTCCTGATGCCCAAGATAGAGCCCTGAGCAGACGATGACGCCCGCCCCGATCCAGGTCCAGAAGTCGGGAAAATTGTCGAACACCAGATAGCCGAGGAGCGCCGCGCCCAGGAGCTGCATGTAGTTGAATGGCGCCACGACGGCCGCCGGCGCCAGCCTGTAGGCCACCGTCAGGAAGTAATGGCCGATCGCGGCCATGGCGCCGAGGCCGACGAACAACACCAGGTCCCAGCCAAAGGTCGGCGTGATCCATTCGAAGGGCAGCAGCGGTGCCGCGGCCACGGTGCCGACGATGGTCGCCATGGTGGCCGAGGCATCGGGCCGCTCGACCTGCCCGTAGCGCCGCGAATAGAGCTGGTAGAGCGAGCTGCTGACCGTGCTGGCCACGATCAGCAGCGAATACCAGCTGAAATTGGCGTCGCCCGGCCGAACCACGATCAGCGCGCCGGCGAAGCCCACCACGACGGCGATCCAGCGCTTGGTACCCACGGGCTCGCCGAGAAAGCGCGCCGACAGCGCCGTCACGATCAGCGGACTGGTGAGCGAGATCGACGCCGCCGTGGCCAGCGGCATATGGACCAAGCCGTGGAAATAGAGGAACGACGAGAAGAACAGCAGCAGCCCGCGAACGGTCTGATGGCCGACACTGTGCCAGCGAAAGAGATTGAGGCCGCTCCTCGGCATGAAGAGGACGACCATGAACACGAAGGCCACGGCGTAGCGCGCCCACACCACTTCCCCGACCGGGTAGTCCCGGGTCAGGATCTTCGACAGCGCGTTGAGCACCGAAAAGCACGATACCGAGAAGACGATGGCCAGGATGGCGCGCAGGATTCGGTCGGTCGGAGGCGGCGCCGGCGCATTCACGGTCATGGCGCGGAACCTAACGTCCCTTCCTGGTTGGACAAGCGCGCTGGCCGGCGATGCCTCTTCACGATTTGCATGGGTGAGGACGCTGCGGCCGCGTGCCTCAAGACGTCTGTTCCACCTTCCGCTCGGTCTCGTTGGGCCAAAGCATCAGCGAAATGACCAGCAGGATCGCCATGCCGCCGCTGATGCCGACGAAGCGGTCGATGCCCGGCATGATGCTGGTGGGCGGCGCCGGCCCCTGAATCAGCGTGACGATGAAGACGAACGCGGCCTGGGTGCCGAGATAGCCGACGCCGTGCCGGCCGTTCTGGATGTGCATGCCTACCCACACACTGCCCCCGAGCATGGCGAGCCACCATGGGAACGACTGCACGTCCAGCGCCAGGCAGAGAAGTGCTGCGATGCCGCCCAGGAAGCAGCCGAGGATCCGGTGCAGGGACCGTTCGGCGACGGCATGCCTTGTGCCCAGCGAGCCGTCGCCGATCACCGGAGCCGACATCACCACCGCGATGCTGATCGCCATCTCGGTGACCTGCGGCAGGTCCATCCAGATCCAGACCTGCATCATGATGACGACGGCGATGGCCGCGCGCATGCCGTGCAGCATGGCCGGCCATTGCGGCCCGAGCAGATGGCGCCATCCCGGCGACTGCGGCGGTGGATCGGCGTGCCAATGCATGAGGAGGTTGGACACGATGGCCGAGGCGGTGACGCCGATGCCGACCTCGAAAACGCGATAGAAGGCGATGTAGGGCACTTTCAGGGGATCGTTCAGCCCCTCCAGCAGCACCAGGATCGAGGTGATCGTGGCGAACAGCCAGGCGAGCCCGTGCGGGCTCACCTGCATGGCGACCACCCCCATCATCGTGGCTGCGCCGAGGAACAGGCTGAGCGCGAAATGATCGTAGGGCAGCCACCGCGCCACGATGAAGCCCACCGCCGCGCCGCCGATCGTGCCGGCGAGGCGCAGCAGGCCCTTGCGGATCGAGGCCGCCCCCGACGCCATGATCGTCATGTAGCCGCTGATCGCCGCCCACCACACCGACTCGACTTCCAGCCACAGCGCCATCGTGGTGGCGAGCGGCACCGTGAGGGCCGCGACCAGACAGAGCCGCGTCCGCGCCGGATCGGTCCCCAGTTCGCCCAGTTCCTTCCACCAGCCCTGGAGCGCGCTGTCGACCATGCGTCCGGCCTCGGCGAAATCCTCGATCACCGAGCGGACGATGGATTCCCTGGCCGGCTGATTCTTCACGGGAAGATAATCGTGCGCGCGTCGGCGCCCATGTAGAGCTTCAGGCCGGGCGGCGGATCGACCAGCGTGATGGTGACGGGAATGCGCCGCTGCAGCCGGATCCAGTCGGTGGTCGGCGCCACGTAGGGCAGCAGCTTCTCCTGCCCGACTTCGCGGCTGAAGCCGCGGGCGATGCCGTCGATGCGCGCGCGATGGAGATGGAACGGCTGACTGTCGAGCCACACCCAGGCCGTGCCGCCGATGGTGAAGGAGCGGATGTAGTCCTGCTTGTAGTTGGCCATGATGCGCCAGGCGTGGGCATCGACGATGCCGATGATCGGCACGTTGGCGTTGGCCGTGTCGCCCTTCCGCACCGTGAGGTTGGTGATCGCGCCGTCGGTCGGCGACAGCACCTGCGTCTTGCCGAGCCGCCACTGCGCCGTCGCCATCTCGGCCATCGCCAGGTTGAGCGCCGCCTGGTGCGCCACGATACCGTTCCGCGACTTCTCGATCGCGAACTCGGAGATCCGCATCTCGGCCGCCGTGCGGCGCAGGTCGTCGTTGGCCTTGTCGAGCTCGGCGCGCGGCGCGTACTCGCTCTTCGCCAGGTCGGCATAGCGGACTTGTTGCTGCTGCGCATAGGTATGGGCCGAGGTCGACGCCGCCAGCGCCGCCTGGGATGAGGAAAGTTCCTCCTGGGACACCTTCAGGAGCGCCTTCTGCTCGTCGATCTGGGCTTGGCGCTGGTTGACGACCAGCCGGAAGGGCTCGGGATCGATGGTGAAGAGCGGGTCGCCCTTCTTGACGTCCTGATTGTCGACGACGTGGACCTGCAGGATCGGGCCCGTGACCTCCGAGGCGACGGCCACGAGGTCCGACCGCACATAGGCGTCGTCGGTGTAGGCCACGAAATAGACCAGGATCTGGTAGGCCACGAACAGCCCAAGGATGGTGCCGCCGACGGTGAGCAGGCGCCTGAGCCGACTGGTCTCCCGCTCGGGTCGAGGGGCTGCGGCGGCGGACGGCGCCTTTGCCGGTGGCGGGATCGGTTCCGACGGTGGGGCCGGCTCAGGCATCGGAGCCACGGCCAGCGGCTCGGGCGTGGCGCCCGGCGGCGGTGAGTCGGCGGAGGGCGCGGTGACACTCATGTCTGGAAACTAGCGCCTCCGCCGCAGCGGGCAAGCGCGGAGCCCACCTATAGCGGCCATTGACTATCCTATCCTTTTGCCTATACTCCTATCCATGATCTGTCCCCGCCCGATTTTTGCTGCCGCCTGCCTCGACCACGACATGGGGACCCGGCGGCTCGTGCTGATGGAACGGCGACGTGAAACGAGTCATCCGGCGTCCCGCGCCGCGGCGCCGGGGACTCCGGATTCAGCCAACAGGAGCAAGACTTGACCGATGCGGCGTGAAGCGTCTGGCGACGTAGACCCCTGTCCCACTGACTCGGCGCTCAGGCGCTGGCGGCCATCAGGGAGACAACGAACGTCGCGAGCTCGACCGCGTTGTAGGGCTTGGGATAGACATGCACCGGCACGCCCGGGATCATCTCCTCCACCGGCCCGGGCCGGCCCGAACAGCGGATGATCGGCGTGCCCGGTCTATGTCTGGCGGCGGCCTCGATCACCTTTTCGCCCGACATGTCCGGCAGGCCGACGTCGACGATGATGGCGGCGAGCGGCGTATCGGCCGTCACGACGTCGAGCGCCGCCTGCCCGGTCGGCGCCTCGATGCAGGTAAAGCCCGCCTCGCGCAGGGCCTCAACCAACAGGGCCCGGATGATGAACTCGTCCTCGACCAGCAGGACGCTCTTCATGCAGCCACCCTACTCCGCCGCCCTGGCCATCGCTCCCTGCGGCTTGAAGGCCAGGATCGAGCCGCCGCGGGCCGCCGGCAGCGGCAACGGCGGCGTCTCGACGCCCAGCGCACGGGCGGCATTCCAGCCCCAGCGCGGATCGACCAGGAAGGAGCGCGCATGCACGGTGCAGTCGGCTTCGCCCGAGGCCACGATACGCTCGGCCTGTTCCGGCTCAGTGATGACGCCCACGGCCCAAGTCTTTATGCCGGCCTCCTTGCGGATGCGGGCGGCGAACGGGACCTGATAGCCGGGGCCGACCTGGATCTTCTGGGCCGGCGAGTTGCCGCCCGAGCTCGCATCGACGAAGTCGCAGCCCAAAACCTTGAGCTGCCGCGCCGTCTCGATCGTGTCCTCGAGCGTGAGCCCGCCCTCGACCCAGTCAATCGCCGACAGGCGGATGCCGATCGCCTTGTCGCGGGGCCACGCCTTGCGGCAGGCCTCGAAGACCTCGAGGGGAAAGCGCCGGCGCTTTTCCATCGTGCCGCCGTACGCATCGGTGCGCGTGTTGCTGAGCGGCGAGAGGAACTGGTGCAGGCAGTAGCCGTGCGCGCCGTGCACTTCGACCACGTCGAAGCCCAGCCGCGCGCTGCGCTCCACGGCATCGACGAAGGCCTGCTTGACGCGCTTGAGCCCTACCTCATCGAGCGCCACCGGCGTATGCCACCTGGCGGCCGGATCGTAAGGCAGTGCCGAGGCGGAGTATGTGGTCCACGGCAGGTCCGGCGCGTCGGCTTGCGTCAGCGGCCCGCCGCCCTTCCACGGCCGCTGCGCCGAGGCCTTGCGGCCGGCGTGGGCGAGCTGGATGCCGAGCTTCACGTGGGGCATCCAGGCCCGGACCCAGTCGACGACCGGCTTGAGGGTCGCTTCGTTCTCATCGCTATAAAGGCCGAGGCAACCCTGGGTGATGCGGCCCTCGCGCTCGACGTGCGTCGCCTCGAGGCAGAGCAGGCCGGCACCCGACATGGCGAGCATGCCGTAATGCACCTGGTGCCAGGGCTGGGCGCTGCCGTCGACCGCCGCATACTGGCACATCGGCGAGACGACGATGCGGTTGGGCAGCGTGACGCCGCCGATCTCGACAGGCGTGAAGAGTTGAGCGGTCATCGTCGTCCTTGTCCTGATATATCAGCCAGCGATCGACGCGCCGGCCTCGTGGCCCAGCCATTCCTCGATCAGTCGGCGGGCGATGGAATCGCGGCGCGGCATGAAGAACGAGCCGTCCTTGGGCATGTTCTCCGGCCGCAGTTCCTCGCGGCTGAGCCAGCGCGCGCTCTCGAGTTCGGATTCGTTGACGCTGAAGTCCATCGATTCGGCCTCGGCATGGAAGCCGATCATCACCGACGCGGGAAACGGCCAGGGTTGCGAGGATCGGTAGATCACGTCTGTCACCCGCACCTTCACTTCCTCGTAGACCTCGCGCGCCACCGCGTCCTCGAAGCTCTCGCCGGGCTCGACAAAGCCCGCCAGGGTCGAATGCATGCCGCGCGGGAAATGCTTGCCGCGGCCCAGCAGGCATTTGTCGCCGTGATGGACCAGCATGATCACCGCCGGATCGGTGCGCGGAAAGTGCTCGGTCTTGCAGCTCTCGTTGGTGCACATGCGGACGTGCCCGCCCCGCGTCACCTTGGTGGTGGCACCACAGACGCCACAATAGCGGTGGCGGCGGTGCCAGTAGGTCATGCCGCGGGCATAGGCCAGCACCGAGCCCTCGCGCGCGAACAGCAGCGGGCCGACCTGGCGCAGGTCGACGAACTCGCCCAATTCGCCGAGCGGCGTCTCCTTGCCGGTGACGTCGACTGCGAAATAGGGCGTGCCCTCGACATAGCCCAGGAAGATCTGGGTATCGGCGGCACTCGCCACGGCGCGGGCCATCATGCCCTGCAGGAACACCGCCTCGGGGTTGCCAACGGTCTTCACCAGGTTCTTTTCAGAGTCGATGGGAACGAACCGCGCCGCGCCCGACGAGGCGAGTTCGATCATCCGTTCGTCGTTCTCGCGCTCGTGGCTGGCGCGGTCGATGTCCGCGGAGGAGTAGGGATTTCTGGGTCTCTGCATGTGCCGGCGACGGTGCCACAGCGCGTCGATGGCTGCAAACCCCGGACCGCGGGCGGCCGATCAAATCAACGCGCGCTCAAGTACCTGAGCGACGTGTATCGCCTGTCGGTTCGTGCCGTCGGCGATCTGGTGGCGGCACGAGGTGCCGTCGGCCACGACCAGCGCATCGGCGTCGGCCTTGCGCACCGCCGGCAGCAGCGAGAGCTCGGCCATGGCGATGGAGGTCTCGTAGTGCTCGGCCTCGTAGCCGAAGCTGCCGGCCATGCCGCAGCAGCTCGACTCGATCGGGCTCACCTCGAGATCGGGCACCAGCGACAGTGCCTCCTGTACCGCG
>JAUXWB010000427.1 GCA_030684475.1 Reyranella sp.
CGCCGTGTTCATGACCAACCCGGCGCCGATCTGCGTGCTGGACGAGGTCGACGCGCCGCTGGACGATCTCAACGTCGAGCGCTTCTGCGCCCTGGTGCAGGACATCGCCGGCCGCACCGACACGCGCTTCCTGATCATCACCCACCATCGCGTCACCATGGCGCGCATGGACAGGCTCTACGGCGTGACCATGGCCGAGCAGGGCGTCTCCCAGCTTGTGTCGGTCGACCTGCAGGAAGCCGACCGCATGGTCGCCTGAGTTCCATAAGCAACAAGACTATCTTCCTCTCAAATCGACTGGGCGCCGGCTAGGCCAAGCCGGCGCCCTTCTCTTTGAGGGAGCAGGGATGTAGTGTCGCGACATGCCCGATGCCCTGGCTCCCCACGTCACTGACGTGATCGAACTGACGCGAGCACTGGTGCGCTGCGAGAGCGTGACCCCGCGCGAGGCCGGCGCGCTGGAGCTGCTCGAACGCACCCTGACGCCGCTCGGCTTCCGCTGCGAGCGCATGGATTTCTCCCAGGCCGGCACCGACGACGTCGCCAACCTCTATGCCCGGATCGGCCAGCCGAAGGACGCGAACGGTCGGCATTTCTGCTTCGCCGGCCACTCCGACGTCGTGCCGGTGGGTGATCTCTCGTCGTGGACCATCGGGCCGTTCGCTGCCGAGCTGTCTGACGGCTACATATTCGGCCGCGGCGCCGCCGACATGAAGGGCGCGATCGCGGCATTCACCGAAGCGGTATCGCGCTTCGTGGCCAAGCGCGGCCACGACTTCGGCGGCGCGATCAGCCTTCTGATCACCGGCGACGAGGAAGGGCCGGCAGTCAATGGGACGGTCAAGATGCTGAAGCGGCTGGCCGACCGCGGCGAGAAGATCGATGCCTGCGTGGTGGGCGAGCCGACGAGCTCGAAGCGCTTCGGCGACATGATGAAGATCGGACGCCGCGGCAGCATGACGGTCGACATGACGGTGCGCGGCGTGCAGGGCCATGTCGCCTATCCCGAACGACTCGACAATCCGTTGCATCGGCTCTCGGCGATCATCGAAGCCCTGGTGCGCGAGCCGATCGACGGAGGCAGCAAGCATTTCCAGCCGACATCGTTGCAGTTCACCACCATCGACGTCGGCAACAAGGCGACCAATATCGCGCCCGGCACAGTGCATGCGCGCTTCAACACGCGCTTCAACGATCTCTGGATCTCGAAGACCTTGCTGGCGCACCTTCAGGAGCGCATCGACCGCGTCAATGCAAAGTTGGGCGGCAACGGGATCGTCGAATACAAGATCGAGGTCTCGGGCGAATCCTTCTACACGCCGCCGGGACCGCTGAGCGACCTTGTCGCCGGCGCCATCCGCGACGTTGCGGGGGTCGAGGCCGAGCTCTCGACGACGGGCGGCACCTCGGATGCCCGCTTCATCCGTGCCCATTGCCCTGTCCTAGAGTTCGGGCTGGTCGGCGAGAGCATGCACAAGGTCGACGAGAAGAGCGCCGTCGCCGATCTTCGGATGCTTGCCAACGTCTACGAGACGGTGCTCGACCGTTTCTTCGCGGCCTGAAGGCCCGCCATGTTCAGTGCTGCTGAAATCGCCCGCGGCGTGCAGGGTGCGCTGGGCTTTCTGCGGCGCGACCCCGCGGCACCGCTCCATTTCGACAATACCGCGGAAGCCTGCCTGCGTTCGTTCCGCCTCATGGTGGTGGTGGCGCCGCTCTATGTCATCAAGGTGCTGGTCGATTACTCCGACGTGTCGGTGACGGCAGATGAGGTGGAGATCTTCTTCGCCGAGGCGCTGCAGTACGTCATCGAATGGCTGCTGTTTCCGGTGATCTTCCACGAGATCGCGCGGCGTCAGGGCTGGCTCGATCGCTATCCGCGCTACATCGGTGCCCTCAACTGGATCAACCTGCCCGGCATGGTCATCGTGTTGGTCTGCCTGCCGATCATCTACCTGGTGCCGTTGGGGCTCGGGCAACTGATCAAGATCGGTCTGCAGGGCCTGTTCTTCTACTGGTTCCTGGTGACCACGCGGGAGGTGCTGGGCACTAGCTGGCCGCTCTCGGCAATGCTGCTGATCGTGAGCTGGGTGCCGTCGATCTTCATCTCATTCCTCATCGCTCGCCATCTCGGCATCGCCGCCGCTGTCGGCACCTAGGTCGTAGCGCACTTCCATCAAGCACAGGCCCTGCGGCGGCGCCGTCGGGCCGCCGCGGGTGCGGTCGCGCGCGGCCAATGCCTCCTCGACGTCGAGGCGGGACCACTGGCCGCGACCGACCAATCGCAGCGTTCCCACCAGGATGCGCACCTGATTGTGCAGGAACGAGCGGGCGCCGACGTCGACCTGGATCTCCTCGCCGTCGCGTCCGACGCGGAGCAGGTCGAGAGTCCTGACCGACGATGGTGCCTGGCAGGCGGTCGAACGGAAGCTGTCGAAGTCGTGATGGCCCTGTAGCACCGCCGCGGCATCGGCCATGGCTTCGAGATCGAGCCGTGCCGGCACGTGCCAGACGTGGCCGCGGTCGAGGGTGGGCGGCGCGCGCCGGTTGAGGATGCGGTAGCGATAGCGCCGCCACGTGGCCGAAAAGCGCGCATGGAACTTCGGCAGCGCGAGTTCGACCGAAGGAAGCGCGATCGGGTTGGGCTTGAGATGGAAGTTGAGCGCCGCCTGGACCTTGTCGGCGGCCATCTCGCTCGCGAGATCGAAATGCGCGACCTGGCCTAGCGCATGGACGCCGGAATCGGTCCGTCCCGCCCCCTGGACCGACACGCGCTCGCCGCTCATGGCGAATATCGCGTCTTCCAGCAGGGCCTGCACCGTCGGGCCATTGGGCTGGCGCTGCCAGCCGACAAAGGGGCCGCCATCGTACTCGACCGTGAGCTTGTAACGCGGCACGGCGTCAGGCGGGTTTGGACGGCGGCAGCGAGGCGACGGCAGGCGGCGGCAGCACCGTGCCGGCGGTCAGCGCGAAGCCGCGCAGGAAGGCATCGGCCGGTTGCGCCGATCGGCCGGGCCGCTGCAGTTGCAGGAGTTTTAGGCCGCCGGTGCCGCAGGCCACCACCGGGAAGCCGTCACGCCCGACGACGAGTGTGCCGGGGGCGCCACCGACCAGCGTGAGGCCCGCCGCCAGCACTTTGATACGCTCGGGCCCATTCGTGCCGGGCGCCTCGAACCAGGTGCCAGGCCAGGGATGAAAGGCGCGCACCTTTCGTTCGAGCTCGGCTGCGGGGCGGCGCCAGTCCAGGGCGCCTTCCTCCTTGCCGAGCTTGTGGGCATAGGTCACGCCTTCCTCGGGTTGCGGCACCGGATCGATGGTCCTGCGCATCAGCCCGTCGAGCGTCGACACGATGAGCCGCGCGCCCAGCTCGGCCAGGCGATCATGCACCGTCTCGGCCGTGTCGGCCGAGGAGATCGGCGTGTGTTCGGCCAGTAGCATGGGCCCGGTGTCGAGACCTTCGTCCATGTGCATGATGGTAACGCCGGTCTCGCGGTCGCCGGCCAGGATGGCGCGATGGATCGGCGCGGCGCCGCGCCAGCGCGGCAGCAGCGAGCCATGGATGTTGATGCAGCCCAGCACCGGGGCATCGAGAAAGCTCGTCGGCAGGATATGGCCGTAGGACACCACCACCGCGGCATCGAGGTCGAGCGCCTTGAACGCCTGCGCTTCCTCTTTGCCCCGGAGCCCCTTGGGTGAGCGCACGACGAGGCCGAGCGACAGGGCGAGTTCATGCACCGGCGTCCGCCGCTCCTGCTGGCCACGGCCCGCCGGTCTGGGCGCGCGGGTATAGACCACAGCCACGTCATGGCCGGCCTCGGCCAGTGCCTTGAGTGCTGGCACGGCGAAGGCGGAAGTGCCGAGAAACGCAAGCTTCATCGCCGCACCTTATAGGCAGCCGCGCGGCGGTGAGCTAGTTATGCCGTAATGGACACTCCGATCCCCGCGACCTCCGGCAAGGGACCCGTCGCCAACCTTGCTCTGCGGCGCGCCGCGGGCGAAATCCATGCCGATCCGGTTCAGGAGCAGATCGTGGCGCGGCTTCAGGCCGTGCACGACCAGCTCGCCGCGATGGCCGCTCATCCGGCCAAGCCCGGGCTGCTGGCGCGGCTGGGGCTGGGGCGCGCGGCCAAGCCGCTGGCCGGGCCGCACGGTCTTTACATCTGGGGTCCAGTCGGCCGCGGCAAGTCGATGCTGATGGACCTGTTCTTCGCCGATGCGCCGGTGGCCAGGAAGCGGCGCGTGCACTTCCACGAATTCATGCTCGAGGTCCAGGAGCGCCTGCACCGCCGCCGCGAGAAGCTCGCCGCCGAGGGCGCGCCTCCCGAAGCCGACACCATTGTGCCGATCGCGCGCGAGATCGCCACGGAAACGCGCCTGCTGTGTTTCGACGAATTCCAGGTCACGAACATCGCCGACGCGATGATCCTCGGGCGCCTGTTCGAGACCCTTTTTGACGAGGGCATGACGGTGATCGCCACCTCCAACCGCCAGCCCGACGATCTCTACAAGGACGGGCTGCAGCGCGACCGCTTCCTGCCGTTCATCGATCTGGTCAAGGAACGCCTCGAGATCCTCGAGCTGGGCGGCGATCAGGACTATCGCATGAACCGGCTGCGCAACTTCGACGTCTATCTGACGCCACTCGGCGCCTGGGCCAACGCCAAGCTCGACGAGGCGTTCCGGGCGCTCGCCGCCGGCGCCGACGGCGAGCCGCGCGTGCTGCGCACGCAGGGCCGCGACGTCGAGGTCCCGCGGGCCGCTCCCGGCGTCGCCATGGCGCACTATCTCGACTGGTGTGCGAAGCCCATGGGCGCCGCGGACTTCCTCTGCATCGCCGACAATTTCCACACAGTCATCATGGCTGACATCCCCAAGATGAGCCCCGACAGCCAGGACAAGGCGGCCCGGTTCGTCACCATGATCGACGAATTCTACGAAAAGAAAGTGAAGTTCATCTGCTCCGCCGCCACGGCCCCCGGCGGGCTCTATGTCGATGGCGACGGCGCCTTCGAGTTCCAGCGCACTGTGTCGCGCCTGATGGAGATGCAGAGCCCGGAGTATCTGGCTCTGGAGCACATCGCCTAATTGTGATTGTGGGGCATCCAAACGACGTCCTAGGCTCCGCAACGCTTTGCAACCAGGGAGACCACAATATGGATGGCGATCGGATGATTTCATTGACTGACGTCGCGGTGTCGCGGCGCGGTGCGATGGCAGTGGGTGGCGCGGCACTCGGGTCGACCTTCGCGCTGTCGATCCAGCCGGTGTCGGCACAGACCATGATCACGACCCCGACGGATGGGCTCACCGCCGGCGCGGTCAAGGTCAAGACCAAGGACGGCAAGGAGATGGACGCCTATCGCGCCATGCCGGCATCGGGCACCGGTTTCGGCACGATTCTCGTCGTCCAGGAGATCTTCGGCGTGCACTCCCATATCGCCGACATGTGCCGTCGCTTCGCCAAGGCCGGCTACTACGCGATCGCGCCGGAACTCTATTTCCGTCAGGGCGACCCCAAGGGCTACACCGAGATTCCCAAGCTGATCGCCGAGATCGTGGCCAAGGTGCCGGACGAGCAGGTCATGGGCGATCTCGATGCCTGCGTCGCCTTCGCCAAGGGCGAGGGCAAGGCCGACACTGCCAAGCTCGGCGTCACCGGCTTCTGCTGGGGCGGCCGCATCACCTGGCTCTATGCCGCGTACAATCCCGGCGTGAAGGCGGGTGTGGCGTGGTACGGCCGCGTCGTCGGCGACTCGACGGCGCTCACGCCCAAGCATCCGGTTGATCTCGCCAAGGACCTCAAGGCGCCGGTGCTGGGCCTCTATGGTGGCGCCGACACAGGAATCCCGAACGACACCGTCGACAAGATGCGTGCCGCCCTCAAGGACGGTAGTGCGGCCGCAAAGAAGTCGGAGATCGTCACCTATCCCGACACGCCGCACGCCTTTAATGCCGACTATCGTCCGAGCTACCGCAAGGACCAGGCGGAGGACGGCTGGAAGAAGGCGATCGCCTGGTTCAAGTCCAACGGCGTGACCTGATCGATCTCAAGGTCGACGAGCAAATGGCCGAGACCATCGGCTTGAAAACGCGATCGGGCCTGACATTCACCACGGATGTTGCGGGCCCGATCGGCGGACCGCTCGTGCTGCTGCTGCACGGGTTTCCCGAATCGAGACACAGCTGGCGCGGGGCACTTCCGGGACTGGCGGCGGCGGGCTATCGCACCGTGGCGCCCGACCAGCGCGGCTATTCACCCGGGGCGCGGCCCGATCCCGCTGACCTTTCGAATTACGCCTTTGACAGGCTGGTCGACGATGCGGTCGAAATCGCCGCCGCTGCTGGCTACGACGGCACGCGCTTCCATCTCGTCGGCCACGACTGGGGTGGGCAGGTGTCGTGGGGCGTGGCGGGCAAATGTCCCGAGCGGCTCGCGTCGCTCACCATCCTGTCGCGGCCACACCCCAAATCTTTCCATCGCGCGCTCCTGAAGGAGGGCGGCGACCAGAAGCATCGCTCACGGCACCACCGTGCCTTTCTTGAGCCTGAGACCGGCAAGATGCTGCTGGCCGACAATGCGCGGCGCCTGCGCGATGGCCTGTTCGGACAGAGTGTGCCGTCGACTACCCTCGAGGAGCATCTCTCGGTGTTGGGCAATCCTGCGGCGATCGAAGCCGCTCTTGCCTGGTATCGCGCCAACAAGGGGTTGGCCGCCGATATCGGGATGATCCAGGTGCCGACGCTCTACATCTGGGGTGACGCCGATGCGACCGTAGGGCCGGATGCCGCCCACGGCACCGCCGAGTTCGTGGGCGCGGCCTTTGCGACGAAAATCCTGCCCGGCGTCGGTCACTTCGTGATGGATCAGGCGCCTGCCCGTGCCACGGAACTGTTGCTGGCGCACCTCAGGAAACACCCAGTCTGAAAAATCCGCCCGTCTTGCCGGTGGGGGCGAATCGCGCTACCACGCGCCGCCTTCACGAACGGGAGTTTTTCGCATGGCTCGCAAGAAGATCGCGCTGATCGGCGCCGGACAGATTGGCGGCACCTTGGCGCTGCTCGCCGGCCAGAAGGAACTGGGCGACATCGTCCTGTTCGACATCCCGGCCGCCGAGGGCGTTGCCAAGGGCAAGGCGCTCGACATCGCCCAGCTCAGCCCGGTCGCGGGCTTCGACGCCAAGTACAGCGGCACGTCGGACTACAAGGAAATCGAGGGCGCCGACGTCGTCATCGTCACCGCCGGTGTCCCGCGCAAGCCCGGCATGACCCGCGACGACCTGGTAGGCATCAACGCCAAGGTCATCGATGCGGTCGGCAAGGGTATCAAGGCGCACGCGCCCGACGCCTTCGTCATCGTCATCACCAACCCACTCGACGCCATGGTCGGGCTGATGCAGGAGGTCACCGGCTTCCCGCCGGCCCGCGTCGTCGGCATGGCCGGCGTTCTCGACAGCGCCCGCTTCCGCCTGTTCCTCGCCGAGGAATTCAACGTCTCGGTCGAGGATGTGACGGCCTTCGTCCTGGGCGGCCACGGCGACACCATGGTGCCGCTGCTGCGCTATTCGACGGTCGGCGGCATCTCGTTGCACGACCTGGTCGACATGGGCTGGACCACCAGGGAGCGGCTCGACCAGATCGTCCAGCGCACCCGCGATGGCGGCGCCGAGATCGTGGCCCACCTCAAGACGGGTTCGGCCTTCTATGCACCGGCGGCCTCCGCCATCGCCATGGCCGAGTCCTATCTCAAGGACAAGAAGCGCATGATTCCCTGCGCTGCCATGCTGAACGGCGAATACGGGGTCAAGGGCCTCTACATCGGCGTACCGGTCGTGATCGGCGCCAAGGGCGTCGAGCGTATCGTCGAGGTCGAATTCAACGCCGAGGAAAAGGCGATGTTCGACAAGTCGGTCGCCGCCGTGAAATCACTGATCGACGCCACCAACAAGATCGTCGGTCGCGCCTGATCGGGCAGTGGACTTCGACTTTAGTCGAAGGACCCAAAAGGGTCATCAGTCCGTCGTTGCCAATGCGCTGTGGCGTCCATAAAGTGCCGCAGCTATTGGTCAGTTGCGTTTTACAACTAAGTCGTTGTGCATGCTTATTGCACTGCAGTCCCCAGCGATAGGACTCCATGAACATCCACGAATACCAAGCCAAGGTCCTGCTGGCCAAGTTCGCCGTTCCCCTGCTCAAGGGCGGCGTTGCCTATACCAAGGACGAGGCCATGGACGTCGCCCGCAAGCTGGGCAGCGCCGTGACCGTCGTGAAGTCCCAGATCCATGCCGGCGGGCGCGGCAAGGGCCGCTTCAAGAACGACCCGGACGGCAAGGGCGGTGTACGCATTGCCAAGACCGTCGACGAGGTCGGTGCCAATGCCCAGGCCATGCTGGGTCACGAGCTGGTCACCAAGCAGACCGGATCGGCCGGCAAGACGGTCAAGCGCCTCTACATCGAGGAAGGCTGCGACATCAAACGCGAACTCTACCTCTCGCTGCTGGTCGACCGGGCCGTGGGCCGGGTCGCTGTCGTCGCTTCGACCGAAGGCGGCATGGACATCGAGACCGTGGCGCACGAAAGCCCCGAGAAGATCGTCAAGCAGGCGATCGATCCCGCCGCCGGCTATCAAGGCTACCAGGGCCGCAAGATCGCCTTCGCGCTGGGGCTCTCTGGTAAGCAGGTTGGCGCCTTCGTCTCGCTTCTCGGCAATCTCTATCGTGCCTTCACCGACCTCGACTGCTCGCTGATCGAGATCAATCCGCTGGTCGTGACGGCGGTGGGCGATGTGATCGCGCTCGACGCCAAGATGACCTTCGACGACAACGCGCTCTACCGGCACGCCGAGCTGGAGGCGCTACGCGATCTCGACGAAGAGGATCCGGCCGAGACGGAGGCCGGCAAGTACGCGCTGAACTACGTCAAGCTCGACGGCCAGATCGGCTGCATGGTGAACGGCGCGGGCCTCGCCATGGCCACCATGGACATCATCAAACTCTATGGCTCGGCGCCGGCAAACTTCCTCGATGTCGGCGGCGGCGCCACCAAGGAGCGCGTGACGGCGGCGTTCAAGATCATCCTCAAGGACTCCAACGTCGAGGGCATCCTAGTCAACATCTTCGGCGGCATCATGCGCTGCGACGTGATCGCCGAAGGCGTGGTCGCCGCGGCGCGCGAGGTCAACCTCCATGTGCCGTTGGTCGTGCGGCTGGAAGGCACCAACGTCGAGCTCGGCAAGAAGATCCTGAAAGAGTCGGGTCTCAAGATCACCTCGGCGGAAAATCTCGCCGACGCCGCCGAGAAGATCGTCAAGGCCGTCAAGGAGGCCAACTGATGGCCGTGCTGGTCGACAAGAACACCAAGGTCATCTGCCAGGGCTTCACCGGCAGCCAGGGCACTTTCCATTCCGAGCAGGCAATCGCCTACGGCACCAAGATGGTCGGCGGCGTGACGCCGGGCAAAGGCGGCACCACCCATCTCGATCTGCCGGTGTTCGATACCGTGGCCGAGGCGGTGGCCAAGACCGGCGCCACGGCAAGCGTGATATACGTGCCGGCGCCCTATGCTGCCGATTCGATCCTGGAAGCGGTCGATGCCGAGATCCCGCTGGTGGTGTGCATCACCGTAGGCATTCCGGTGCTCGACATGGTCAAGGTGAAGCGGGCCCTCACGGGCTCGAGGTCGCGCCTGATCGGACCCAACTGTCCCGGCGTCATCACGCCCGGCGAGTGCAAGATCGGCATCATGCCGGGCCACATCCACAAGCGTGGCAGGATCGGCATCATCTCGCGCTCGGGCACGCTCACCTACGAGGCGGTGGCGCAGACTACGGCCGCGGGTCTCGGCCAGACGACCTGCATCGGCATCGGCGGCGATCCGGTGAACGGCACCAACTTCGTCGAGTGCCTGGAGATGCTGCTGGCCGACCCCGAGACCCAGGGTATCGTCATGATCGGCGAGATCGGCGGCGACGCCGAGGTCAAGGGCGCCGAGTTTATCAAGGCTTCGAAGACCAGGAAGCCGGTCGTCGGCTTCATCGCCGGCCGCACCGCGCCACCGGGCCGCCGCATGGGCCATGCCGGCGCGGTGATCTCGGGCGGCCAGGACACGGCCGAATTCAAGGTCGACTTCATGCGTTCCGTCGGCATCAAGGTGGCGGATTCTCCCGCCGCTTTGGGTGAGGAAATGCTGAAGGCCATGAAGGGCTGATAGGCGATTGCCGCCCGGGCTCTGCCGGACGGCTGGCAACGACAGGCCAAGGAGTACCGGGCCATGAGAGCGGAACAGACATCGTTCCTGTTCGGCGCCAACGCGCCATTCATCGAGGAGCTTTACGCCCGCTACCTGGGCGATCCCAATGCCGTCGACCGGGATTGGCAGACCTTCTTCGCGGCGCTGGCCGAGGAGAAGGCCGACGTGCTGGCGGAGACGCGCGGCGCCAGCTGGGCGCCCAACGGCGCCCGGGTGATCGGCGCGGCCGACGCCGACGCGCCCAGGCCTGCCGCCAACCGCAACGTGAAGGGCGGCAACGGCGCCGCCGCCATGCCGCTTGCCGGCAAGACCGAGGCCGAGATCCGCGCCGCCGCGCAGGACACGGCGCGGGCGCTGATGCTGATCCGCGCCTATCGCATCCGCGGCCATCTCGAGGCCGATCTAGATCCGCTGGGTCTGGTCCGTCAGGCGCCACACCGCGAGCTCGATCCCGTGACCTACGGCTTCGGCGAGGGCGACTGGGACCGTCCGGTCCTGATCTTCGGTTCGCTGGCGCTGGGCGAAGCCGCGACGCTCCGACAGATCATGGACCGCCTGCGCAAGACATACTGCGGGCGCATCGGCGTCGAGTTCATGCACATCAGCGATCCCGACCAGAAGGCCTGGATCCAGGAGCGCATCGAGCACATCGAGAACCACACCGAGTTCACGATCGAAGGCCGCAAGATGATCCTGCAGCGGGTCGTCGAGGCCGAGGGCCTGGAACATTATCTCGGCGTGAAGTTCGTCGGCACCAAGCGCTTCGGACTCGACGGCGGCGAGTCGCTGATTCCGGGCATCGAGCAGATCCTGAAGCGCGGCGGCCAGCTCGGCGTGCGCGACGTGGTGATCGGTATGCCGCACCGCGGCCGCCTCAACACCCTCGTGCACGTCATGCACAAGAGCTACACCGCGCTGTTCTCCGAATTCCAGGGCCGCTCCTCGCAGCCCGAGGAGATGCGCGGTTCGGGCGACGTGAAGTATCACCTGGGCGCCTCGGCCGACCGCGAGTTCGACGGCAACGTCATTCATCTCTCGCTTGCGCCCAACCCCTCGCATCTCGAGGCGGTGAACCCGGTGGTGCTGGGCAAGGCGCGCGCCAAGGAGGACCAGCGCGGCGACAAGGACCGCAGCCAGGTCATGGCGATCCTGATGCATGGCGACGCGGCGTTCGCCGGCCAGGGCCTCGTCGCCGAAAGCCTCGATCTCAGCGACCTCGCCGGCTACCGCATCGGCGGCACCATCCATTTCGTGGTCAACAACCAGATCGGCTTCACGACGCTCCCGACCGAGGGGCGGTCGGGGCCCTACTGCACCGAGGTCGCCAAGATCGTGCAAGCACCTATCCTGCACGTGAACGGCGACGATCCTGAGGCGGTGGTCCACGTCTCGCGCATCGCCACCGAGTTCCGCCAGCACTTCAAGCGCGACGTCGTCATCGACATGTTCTGCTACCGCCGGCACGGCCACAACGAGGCCGACGAACCGATGTTCACCCAGCCGCTGATGTACAAGGAGATCGGCGGCCACAAGACGGTGAAGGAAGTCTATGCCGGCCGCCTCGAAGCCGAGGGCGTGGTGAGCGCCGCCGACGTGGCCGCGATGGACGCGTCCTTGCGCGAAAAGCTCGACAAGGCGCTGGAGGCGGCGACCAACTACAAGCCCAACAAGGCCGACTGGCTCGAGGGCAAATGGGCGGGCTTCACCGTCGCGCCCGGCGAGGAGGATCGCAAGGGGGTGACCGCGGTCGAGCTCGACCAGCTCACGGCGGTCGGTCGCGCGCTCTCCGAGGCGCCCAAGAACTTCGAGCTTAACCGCAAGATCACGCGCCAGCTCCTGGAGAAGCGCAAGACCATCGACACCGGCGAGAACATCGACTGGGCGACCGGCGAGGCGCTGGCCTTCGGCACCTTGCTCGCCGAGGGCACGCCGGTGCGCTTGAGCGGCCAGGATTCCGGCCGCGGCACCTTCTCGCAGCGCCATTCGGTGCTGGTCGACCAGACCACCGAGGCCAAATACATCCCGCTCAACCATGTGGCATCCGAGCAGGCGCACTTCGAGGTCATCGACAGTCCGTTGAACGAGGCGGCCGTGCTGGGCTTCGAGTACGGCTATTCCTCGGCCGAGCCCAATGCGCTGGTGCTGTGGGAGGCGCAGTTCGGCGACTTCGCCAACGGCGCGCAGGTCATCATCGACCAGTTCATCTGC
>JAUXWB010000219.1 GCA_030684475.1 Reyranella sp.
GGAGATCGCATAGGCATCTACCAGCGGCATGCGCGGGAAGACGTAGAAGAAGCCCAGCAGGCTGCCAAAGCCGATGACGGCGCGAGCGGCCTGCAGCCATGGCCGGTTGGCGCGCACGATCTTCAGGCCGCCGGCGCGCCAGATCAGGACCGCGACCGGAATCAGGGCAATGGCGCTGCGGAACAGCATGAGCTGGAACGAGCCGTAAGTATCGCCGAGCGCCTTCACCATGGCGTCCATGGTGCAGAACAGCACCAGTGAGACCAGCTTCAGATATATGCCCTGCAGGGCGGCGTGTTTGTTGACGACGGACAAGGTGCGCCATTTGGCTTACCGAACATCGTTCCGTAAAGTGACATTCGCAGGAGGGACCACCGTCAGATGCGCATGAGCTGGTTGCTAGGCCGCAGCAATGCGTTGCGTGCCCCGGTGGTCATTGCCCTGCTTGTGCTGGCGAATGCACTTTTCCTGCGTGCCCTCGACCCCTCGGCGCTGGCCCGCCTGCGCGATTTTGCCTTTGACGAGTTTCAGCGGATTCAACCGCGCCAATACTCCCCCGAAACCCCGGTGCGCATCATCGATATCGACGAGGCGTCGCTTGCCGCCTACGGCCAATGGCCGTGGCCTCGCACGGTCCTTGCCGAGTTGGTCGACAAGCTCACGGAAAAGGGTGTGGCGGCCATCGCATTCGACGCGGTGTTTGCCGAGTCGGACCGCTCGTCGATCAGTGGCATGGTTCGAGAACTGGGGGCGTTCACCGATCCGGAAACCGTCCGGAAGATATCGGCGGCGGTCCAGGACAGCGACAAGGTCTTTGCCGGAGCGATTGCCGCCTCGACGGTCGTGACGGGTTTCGGTTTCGACCTGAATGGCGGAACAGATCCGCCACGGCGCTTCTTCGGCGTTGCCTTCGCCGGCGATGACCCGAGCCAGTTCCTGCCGCAACAGGCCCGCACGGTAAAGACGCTTCCGTTGCTGGTGGCAGCCGCCAAGGGCAACGGCAGCGTCAACACCGACTACGACAGCGTGGTGATCCGACGCGTGCCGATGATGTTTCGTCCCGCCGGCCACAAAGAGCTGTTGCCGGCGTTGTCGATCGAGGCGTTGCGCGTGGCCCAGGGCGCAGGGACCTACCTGATCAAGTCATCCGGCGCGAGTGGCGAAATGTCGTTCGGTGAGAAAACGGGAATGGTCTCGATCAAGACTGGCGACGTGCTGGTGCCGACGGACGCTCACGGGCGGGTGACGCTCTTCGACACCGGCCATATCCCACAACGTTTCATCTCGGCACTCGCTGTCCTCAGAGACAAAGTCCCGCCGGCCGAGCTTGAGGGCCGGATCGTCTTTGTTGGGACCAGCGCGATCGGTCTCAAGGATCTGCGCAATACGCCGATCCAGGACACGGTGCCTGGTGTGGAAATCCACGCGCAGCTCGCCGAACAGATGATCGAGCAGAAGTTCCTGGCACGGCCCGACTACGCGGCGGGTGCCGAGTTTCTCTATCTGGCGGCAATCGGGCTTTTGTTCGTCTGGCTGCTGCCTCGTCTGTCGGCGGCGAAAATGGCGGGTGTTGCCGTTACCCTCATAGGTGTCGGCGTCGTGGTGCCGTGGATCGCCTATTCGCACTATCAGCTGCTGTTCGATCCGATCTATCCGCCGGTCACGCTGGCGGCGATCTACATCAGCGGCTCGGTCCTGGCCTTCATGCGGGCGGAACGCGATCGACGCGAAATTCGCGGCGCATTCGGCCTCTATCTGTCGCCTGATGTCGTCGAGCAGCTTGCGCGTAACCCTGAGTTGTTGCAGTTGGGCGGTGAGCTGCGCGAGATCACCGTCATGTTCACCGACGTGCGCGGCTTCACCACGATCTCAGAGCAGTTCGACCCACACGGCCTCACGCGTTTCATGAACCGCCTCCTGACGCCGATGACCGACCTGATCCTCGGCAAGCGAGGGACGATTGACAAGTACATGGGTGACGCGATCATGGCGTTCTGGAATGCACCGTTGCCCGTCGAGGATCACGCGATGCGTGCCTGCGAGACGGCTCTCGCCATGCAGGCGCGGTTGCGAAGCCTGAACGAGGAATGGAAGGTCGAGGCCGAAGCGGAGGGCCGCCGTTACATTCCGGTCAACATCGGCATCGGGTTGAATACCGGAAAGGCCTCGGTGGGCAACTTCGGGTCGTCCCAGCGCTTCACCTATTCCTGCCTGGGCGATGAGGTGAACCTTGCTTCCCGCCTCGAGGGTCAATGCAAGACCTACGGGGTAGGGGTCATCATCGGCGACAAAACCCGTGCGCAGGTCGCGGACTTCGCGTCGATCGAAATCGACCTGGTGATGGTGAAGGGCAAGACCGAGCCGGCGCGGGTCCATGCGTTGCTGGGCGATGCGACAATGGCACAGTCACCCGCCTTTCGGGCGCTGGTAGAGCAGCAGGCAGAGCTGTTGAGGCATTATCGAGCCGGAGCCTTTGCCGAGGCGTTGCAAATGATCGAGGGCTGTCAGGCTGCCGCCGAGGCGGTGGGCTGGTCGCAAGGGTATTACGCAATGATGCGCACGCGGATCGACGGTCTGATCGACGATTCGCCGCCGGATTGGACGGGAGTGTATGTCGCCAAGGAGAAGTGAGCTCGAGCGGCGGATTGCCGCCATTGAAGGATTGGTGTGTCGCGATGTCGGACGCAGGACCGGGGAATTGATCGCGGCGAGCCGCGGCGATTTTCTGGCGGCGTCGCAATCGCTTGCCGAAGCGACCAGCGTTGGTCTCGTCACCGGCTTCTTCGTGCCGCGGGGAGATGTTGCGGCGCCCGAAACCGACGGCCCGGTGGGCGCGGCACTCCTCGCGGCCGGGCTGGCATCTTGCGGTGTGCCGGCGCGGATCGCTGTCGACACGCCGTGCGCCGGGGCCGTGCGGGTGGCCGTCGCGGCGGCGGGCGGGGGCGTTGCTGTCGATGAAGTGGGTGTCGGCGACGGCGTTGGTCTCGAGCGCCTGCTGGACATCTGGCGGCGGGCCGGCGTCAGCCACGCCATTGCGATCGAACGCTGCGGCCGCAGCGGCGACGGCCGACCGCGCAACATGCGGGGAGTCGACGTTTCGCCTTGGACGGTGCCGCTCGACGATCTGTTCCTGGGCGGCTCGTGGGCAAAGCTCGCGGTCGGCGACGGCGGCAACGAGATCGGCATGGGCAAACTGCCGGCGGGGCTGATCGCGCGGACCGTGCCCAACGGTGGCGAGATCGCCTGCGTCACCTCCTGTGACCACCTCGTTGTCGCCGGTGTCTCGAACTGGGGCGCCTACGGGCTGCTGGCGGCGCTGGCGGTGCTGCGCTCCGACTGGCAGCCCAGGATTGCGAAATTCCTGACAGCAGAACGCGACCTCGCCGTCACGCGTGCAATCGTCGATGAGGCCGGCGCCGTCGATGGCGTCACGGCGCGTCGTGAAGCGACGGTAGATGGGTTCGGACCCGAGATTCACGGGCCGCTGATCGACGAACTCGGTCGCATTGCCTGGGGGCAGGTGGCGGACTAGTTTGCGCCGCCATGGAAAATCCCTACGCCCCGACGCATCCCGAGATCCGCGACGCCGTTCGCCAGCTCTGCCTCAAATTCGACGGCGCCTACTGGCGCGAGCTCGATCGCGAGCGCGGCTATCCCACGGCGTTCGTGAAGGCGCTGACCGAAGCCGGTTGGCTCGGGATCCTGATCCCTGAGGAGTACGGCGGTTCGGGCCTCGGCATCTCGGCGGCAAGCGCGGTGCTCGAGGAGATCCACCGCGCCGGCTGCAACGCCGCGGCGTGTCACGCCCAGATGTACATCATGGGCACGGTGCTGCGGCACGGCAGCAGGGAGCAGAAAGAGCGCTACCTGCCTAGGATCGCCACCGGCGAACTGCGGCTGCAGGCATTCGGCGTCACCGAGCCGACGAGCGGCACCGATACTTTGAGTCTCCGCACCACGGCCGTGAAGAAGAACAACAGCACCTACGTCGTGAACGGCCAGAAGGTGTGGACCAGCCGCGCCGAGCATTCTGACCTGATGCTGCTCCTGGCGCGCACTACCCCGCGCGACCAGTCGGCCAAGCGGACGGAAGGTCTCTCGGTGTTCCTGGTCGACATGCGTGCAGCCCTTGGCAAGGGTCTCACCATCCGGCCGATCCGCACGATGATGAACCACAACAGCACTGAAGTGTTCTTCGACAACATGGAAGTGCCGGCAGAGAGCTTGATCGGCGAGGAAGGGCAGGGCTTTCGCTACATCCTGAGTGGCATGAATGCCGAGCGTGTGCTGATCGCTTCGGAGTGCATCGGCGATGGACGTTGGTTCATCGAAAGGGCCGTGAACTATGCCAAGGAGCGCAAGCTCTTCGGCCGACCGATCGGACAGAACCAGGGCGTGCAGTATCCCATCGCCCGCGCCTACACGCAGATCGAGGCAGCCGACCTGATGGTGCGCAAGGCGGCGACCATGTACGAGGCCGGCATCAATGCCGGCGCCGAAGCCAACATGGCCAAGATGCTGGCGTCGGAGGCATCGTGGGCCGCGGCCGAGATGTGCGTACAGACACATGGCGGCTTCGGCTTCGCCGAGGAGTACGACATCGAGCGCAAGTTCCGCGAAGCGCGGCTCTACACGGTGGCGCCGATCTCGACCAACATGATCCTGAACTTCGTCTCCGAGCACGTGCTCGGCCTGCCGCGATCGTACTGAGCGCTCAACTGAAGAGGTAGTCCCTCACGGCGGCGATCACGGCCATGATCGCGGCGTGGCCGACCATGAGCAGGAATGCCGTCCAGATCGCGGTCACGATCGTGAACAGCCAGCCGAGCATGGCCATCACGCCGTCGTCCTCGATGAGGGCGAGACAGATGAACAGGATGGCGTAGGACGGGAACAGGTTGTCGAAGGGGATCGGCAGCGCCAGCACCAGGATGTTGAGCGACCAGGCCGTGAGGAGCAATCGTCGCGGCGTGTCGGTCACCCACCATTCGTGACGCACATGGACGGTGTCTTCGAGCCATCGAATGTAGCGGCGGGCGCGGCCGAGGAACTTCTGCAGTTTGGCTCTCGGCAGGCCGCGTCGGCCGACCATCCTGGGCAGCGAAGGCACGGGCCGTCCGGCGAAGAACTGGGCCAGCAGGAGCAACATCGGCACGCCGGTTATCGTCGACAGCCAGGGAATGCCGGTTGGAATGATGTTGGGGACATTGAGCGCCATGATGGCGAAGGCATAGGAGCGACCCTGCAGCCCGGCCAGGAACTCGTCGAGTGTCAGGACGGAGTCGCCGGCACCCTCGAACATCCGATCGAGCGCGTCGTAGAGCCCGAAATTATCCTTCATCCTCCCGGCCGTGCCAGCAGGCGCTGGGCCAGCACGAGATGCGGCCGGTCGAGCATCTTGCCGTCGAGGGTGAGGACGCCGGACCCTGGATTGCTCTCGAATGTGGCCACGACGCGTTTGGCCCAGTCGATCTCCTGGGTGCTCGGCGTGAAGACCTCGTGGATGATGGCGACCTGGTCGGGATGGATGGCGATCTTGCCGCCATAGCCCATGCGCCGGGCGTCGCGCGCCTCGGCTCGCAGGCCCTCGATGTTCTTGATGTCGGGATAGACGGTGTCGTAGGCGGTGACGCCGGCGGCGATCGACGCCATCAGGTTGATGGTGCGGGCAAGCTTGAAAGTGTCGTCGTAGACGCCGGGCGCCGGGCCCTTGGCGAGCGCGCCGAGGTCGGCCATCAGATCCTCACCACCCCAGGAGTGGCCCATCAGGCGGGCATGCTTGGCGGGCGCCGCGGTGAGCGCCAGCACAGCGGCGGCGCTCTCGGTGGCGATGGTCAGGATACGGGTCGTTCCCGGCGCGATGTCTTCGCGCGCTTCGAGCGCGTCCAGGTAACTGGCCAAGAGGTCAAGGTTCGCCTGGCCGACACATTTCGGAAAGACGATGCCGTCGGGCTTGCCCTGCATGACGACGGCGAGATCGCCCAGCGTGAGGCCGGTGTCGAGTGCGTTCACACGGACGTAGAGCTTGGGGCCGGTGCGGTTGGCGCCGCGCAGGTAGGCGAGCGCCATGTCGCGCGCGACCGGCTTGCGGTCGGCGGCGACCGAGTCTTCCAGGTCGAGGATCAGGCCATCCGGCCCGGTGGTCGGGCCCTTGGCGAGCTTGCGCTCCGAATCGGCGGGAACGAACAGGAATGATCGCATCTGTGGTCCTCAGGCTTTGGGCTTCTTGTGCATGAGCGCCTGGCGCGTGCACTCGGCCACGATCTCGCCGCGCTGGTTGATCGCGGCATGGGAGAATTCGACAATGCCGGCATTGGGCCGCGACTTGCTCTCGCGCAGGCTCAGCACCTTGGTGCGGACCCGCAACGTGTCGCCGTGGAACACAGGCTTGGGAAAGCGCACGTCGGTCATGCCGAGATTGGCGATCGTCGTGCCGAGCGTCGTGTCGTTGACCGTGATGCCGATCATCAGGCCCAAGGTGAACAGGCTGTTGACGATCCTTTGGCCGAATTCGGTCTTGGAGGCGAACTCCTCGTCGATGTGCAGAGGCTGCATGTTCATGGTGAGGGAGCTGTAGAGCACATTGTCCATTTCCGTGACGGTGCGGGTCCAGGGATGCTCGAACACCCGGCCCACGGCAAACTCTTCGAAATACAGCCCAGCCATCTTCCTCCCCTGAATTCCTCCACCCGAAAGTCCGGTTTTCTAGCATGGATGGACGCTGGCCGGCTCGTCATCGTATCAATGCCGCCACAGGACGAAACATCGACGTTTGGGAGCAGAACCAACATGCGCGCAATGCTGAGCGAGACTCCGGGCGGACCGGAGAGCCTGAAGCTGGTGGACATGCCGTCCAAGCCGCTGGGCAAGGGGCAGGTGCGTGTCGCGGTGCGGGCGGCGGGGGTCAACTTTCCCGATACGCTGATCATCCAGGACAAGTACCAGTTCAAGCCGCCGCGCCCGTTTGCGCCGGGCCACGAGATCGCGGGCGACATCACCGAAGTAGGCGAGGGCGTCGAAGGCTACAAGCCGGGCGACCGGGTGATCGGTATGGTCGGTCATGGTGGCTACGCCACCGAGGTGGTCGTCGATATGGGCAGTCTGCTGCCGATGCCGAAGAACATGAGCTACGACGACGGCGCCGCCTTCACCATGACCTACGGCACCTCGTACTACGCGCTGAAGCAGCGCAGCAGCTATAAGCCGGGCGAGACCTTGTTGGTTACCGGCGCGTCGGGCGGCGTCGGCCTCACGGCCGTCGAGCTGGGCGCCTTGATGGGGTTGAAAGTGATCGCCGCCGTCGGCTCCGACGAGAAGATGGAGATCTGCAAAAAGTACGGCGCCACGATGTTCGTGAACTACACGAAGGACAAGATGCGCGACAAGGTCAAGGAGCTGACCGGCGGCAACGGCGCGGACATCATCTATGACGCCGTTGGCGGCGATGCCTTCGACGAGTCGGTGCGCTGCATCGCCTGGTATGGGCGGCTGCTGGTGGTGGGCTTCGCGGCCGGACGCATCCCGTCGCTGCCGGCTAATTTGGCGCTGCTGAAGAGTTGCGACGTGCGCGGCGTGTTCTACGGCGCCTGGCGCGGTCGCGAACCCGAGGAGGCACGGAAGAATTTCGACGAACTGCTGGCCTGGTACGCCCAGGGCAAGCTGAAGCCGCACATCTCCATGCGCTTTCCGCTCGAGAAGAGCGCCGAGGCGATGAACGCGCTCTTGTCGCGCAAGGCGACGGGCAAGGTCGTGCTGACGATCTCCTGAGGAGGAAGCGATGGGCCGCTTGACCGGCAGGATTGCGATCGTGACGGGCGCCGCTTCCGGCATCGGGGCAGCGTCGGCCAAGCTGTTTGCCGACGAGGGTGCCCAGGTGTTGGCGGTTGACCGGCCGGAGTCGGAGATCGGGTCGGTCCATGTTGGCAACGCAGCGATTGCGCCGTTTGCTGCGGATATCACGGGCGACGACGCGCCAAAGAGCATCATTGCGGAAGCGCTCGCCAAGTTCGGGGCGCTCGACATCCTGTTCAATAACGCGGGCGTCAGCGGCCGTGCCTTCGTCGAGGAGATGACCGACGAGCATTGGGACCGTGTCAACGGCGTCAACCTGCGGGCGATGTTCCGGATCTGCCGCGAGGCCATTCCGGCGCTGAAGGTCCGGGCCAAGGAGAAGGGCCGGGCGCGCATCGTCAACACCGCCTCGGTGATGGCGTTCGACACGGATTTCGGCCTGGCAGCCTACTGCGCTTCCAAGGCGGGCGTCGGCGGGCTCACGCGCACGCTGGCGCTCGAGCTCGGCAAGTTCAATATCACGGCCAACTATGTCTGCCCCGGCGCGATCTACAGCGGCATGACGCGGACCAATTTCGACAATCCCGAGATCCGCGCGGTGTGGGAGAAGAAGGCGGCGCTCCGCCGCCTAGGCCAGCCGATCGATATCGCACGTGGTGCGCTCCTGCTGGCTTCCGACGAGGCCGACTTCATCACTGGCCACGAACTCGTGGTCGATGGCGGCCTAACCCTTCGCACTTAGGAAAATTCATGAGTAACATCCACTCCTTTGCCGCCGACTACAGCGAGGCCCGCGACAAGTTCCTGGCGGCCGCGCGACTGTCTGGCGCCCGGACCCATCGCTACGACAACCCGACCAAGGGACCGCGAGGGGAGTCGCTGTCGACCGACGTCGCCCGGCTGGGCCCCGACGATGCGTCGAGGGTCGTCGTGACGATTTCCAGCACGCACGGCGTGGAGGGCTACTGCGGCTCCGGATTTCAGGTCGATTGGCTGGCAACCGTGGGCGCGGCCGGGCTGCCGGCCGACACCGCGGCGGTCTTTATCCACGCCATCAACCCCTACGGCTTTGCCTGGACGCGGCGGGTCACCGAGGAGGGCAACGACCTCAATCGCAACTACGTCGATCATGCCAAACCCTATCCCGTAAACGAGGGCTATCTGGGGATCGCCGACTTCCTCGTGCCGTCTGACCTGAGCGAGGCGGGGGCGAAAGCGGCCGACGCCGAACTTGCGGCCTATCGCAAGAAGGTGGGCGAGGTCGCCTATTTCCGCGCCGTGTCCGGCGGTCAGTACAGCCATCCCGACGGCATGTTCTTCGGCGGCGGCGGACCGTCGTGGTCCAATCGCACCCTACACGCCATCGCCGACAAATACTTGAAGGGCCGCGCCGATGTCGCGGTCATCGACTTCCATACCGGGCTTGGTCCCTACGGCTACGGCGAGCCGATCACGCATTACGACATCGATACGCCGGCGTCGCGCCGGGTGCGGGCCTTTTGGGGCGAGTCGGTAACGGAATCCAAGCGCGGCCAGACCGCCTCCCAGGCGCGCGATGGCCTCGGCCACTATGGCCTCAACCGCGTCCTCCTGGAACCCGAGACCCGGCTCACCATGTGCACCCTGGAATACGGAACCTTCGACCGCGAAAGCGGCCAGAAGGCCTTTCGGGCCGATCATTGGCTGCACAAGCACGGCGACCCGCTGGGCAAGGAAGCGGGCCCGATACGAGCGGCCATGCGCCGGCAGTTCTACCCCGACACCGATGACTGGAAGGAGGCGGTCCTGTTCCGCGGCCACCAGATCACCCGGCAGGCGATCGCCGGGATCCAGCACAAGGCCAATTGAGGCGACTGGGGACAATCGCCGCTGAAAAGCCATTCGCGCCGCAACCGATCCTGCTAAAACCCTCTGCATGCGTGCTCTGATTGCGTTGGTCGCGTTTGCGGGCGTGGCCGCGCTCAATCTTCTGTGGTGGTGGTGGCCCAACAAGCCGGTGGAGATCGCCGGCTGGACGGCGGAGCCGCTGCAAAGCGTGTCGTTTGCGCCTTATCGCCCGGGGCAGAGCCCACTTACGCGGACCTTTCCTACACCGGACCAGATCGAAGAAGACCTGCGCCGGATCCAGGGCAAGGTGCGGGCGGTGCGGACCTATTCGGCGGGCGAGAACCTCGAAACCGTGCCGCAACGCGCCGGCAAGTACGGCCTGAAAGTCTGGCATGGCGCCTGGCTGAACAACAACGAGAAGGAAAACCTCGAGCAGATCAACCTGCTGATCGACCACGCCAACAAGTACAAGGACACGGTCGAGCGTGTGATCGTTGGCAACGAGGTGCTGCTGCGCAAGGATCTGACGGCAAACGAGCTGCGCCGCTACATCCGCCAGGTGAAGCAGCGCGTGTCGCAGCCTGTTACCTACGCCGATGTCTGGGAATTCTGGATGCGCAACCCGTCGCTTGCCGGCGAGGTCGACTTCATTACCATTCATATCCTGCCGTATTGGGAGGACGAGCCGATCGGCGTCGATCGCCGCGAGCCTGATGGCAGGCTGAGTATCGAAAAGCACCTGGTCGACATCTACAGGAAGGTGCAGGCGCGCTTCCCGGGCAAGAAGATCGTGATCGGCGAGACCGGCTGGCCGAGCGACGGCCGCATGCGCTCGGATGCACGGCCCGGGCGGATCGAGCAGGTCCAGTATTTCTCGATCTTCCGCTCCGCGGCCGAGCGTGAAAAATTCGACTACAACATCATCGAGGCCTTCGATCAGTACTGGAAGGCGCGCCAGGAGGGCACGGTCGGGGCGGCATGGGGCCTGCTCGATGCCCAGCGCCGCGACAAGTTCGAACTCGGCAAGCCCGTGGTGGCCGAGCCGCACTGGCAGATACTCTTCTCCCTTTCGACGATTGCCGCCGGCCTGCTCCTGCTTGCGTTTGTCGGCTGGCGTCGGCAGGCGCACTGGAAGGCCATAGCCATCTTTGCTTTTTTCGCTCAGGCCGTTGCCACCTGCTACGTGCAGTCGACCTGGATCGACGTCTCGCGCAGCTTCTATTTCGAACGCCTTATTGGCGTGGTGTTCTGGGCGGCGCTGCTCGCCCTGTTCAGCTATGCCTTGCTGCGCGGCATCGCCGACAGCCTGACCGGCAAGATGGCCGACCCTTCGCTCTACGGCGCCCGGGTACGCGAGGCGTGGCGCGCATGGCGCGAACTGCCGCGCTACCGTGTCATGCAGCGTGCCGACCTGTTGGCCCAGTTGCTCTACCTGGCGCTCACGGTGCTTTGCATCTTCTACCTCGTGGTCATCAGCATCGATTGGTACGACGGTGTCATCCGGATCGGCGACTGGTTCCGCCAGATCGCCATCGACGGCCGCTATCGCGATTTCCCGATCTGGAGCTTCACCATTCCAAGCGTCGTCCTGATGGCCTGGAAGACCATCACCATCCTGCGCACCGAGCCAGTGTCGCGGCCCCACCGGATCTCCAAGGCGCTCTCGTTCGGCCGGTTGCTAGGTTATGACGGCAGCCGAGGCTTCGTGCGCATGGACCGGTCCTTCAGCCGCGTCCGGCCGGTTCTGCCGGAAATCGCCCTGGCGGGGCTTCTGATCTTCTGGGCTGCGATCATGCTGGTGACCGAGGGCGCCATCAAGCTGCACGACGGCGGTGCCGGCGGCTTCGTCGCGGTCGATGGCGGTCGCTGGGTGATCAGGACGATGTTCTGGAATACCCAGGCCAACTGGTTTGCCTTCGTCGCGGCCCTCATGGCCGTGCCTTATCTGGCCACCATCTACGTATCCATCCGCGAACCACTGGCAGAACCGCCCCCGGACTCCTATACCAGCAAGTGGTAGGCGTTCAGCCGGGAGTTACGACATGGAAATCAAGGGCGAATACAGGATCGCCGCGCCGCGCGAAAAGGTTTTCGCGGCGCTCAACGATGCCGCCATATTGCAGGCGTGCATTCCGGGTTGCGAATCGCTCGAAAAGACATCCGACACCGAGATGAAGGCAAAGGTGCGCCTGCGCATCGGGCCGGTCAGCGCCAGCTTCACCGGCAAGGTCACGCTGTCGGACCTCGATCCGCCCAACGGCTACAAGATCTCGGGCGAGGGGCAGGGTGGTGCCGCCGGCTTCGCCAAGGGCGGGGCGGTCGTCACCCTGCGGGAGGATGCCGGCGAAACGGTCCTGAACTACGACGTGGATGCCCAGGTCGGCGGCAAGATTGCCCAGGTGGGTGCGCGTCTGATCGACGGTACCGCCCGCAAGCTGGCCGATGAATTCTTCAGCAAATTTGCCGCCATGGTCGGTGCCCCGCCGCCTGCCGAAGCCACTGTCGGCGCCGCGCTGGCAGCCGCCCCGGCGGCGTCCGCTGCAGCGCAGCGAGGCTATAAACACTGGATCGTCATCGGTATCGGTGCCGTGGTGCTGGTGCTGGTGTTCCTTGCGAGTCGTTAGCGTCGGGCCTCGGCTCGGTTGTCATCCGCAATTCGCTTGACCGCCGCCAGAGCGGCTTGCGACAGTCGATTCAACGCCCAGCGGGAGCGCACGAACGCGGTCTCACCGCCCCAAATAAAGTAAGGGAGAAGAGTAATGACCATTTCCGTCGCCATGACCGTCAACGGCAAGGCCGTCTCGGGCAAGGTCGAGGCGCGCACGCTATTGGTTCAATTCCTGCGCGAGCATCTCGGCATGACGGGCACCCATGTCGGCTGCGACACCAGCCAGTGCGGCGCCTGCGTCGTCCACGTCGACGGCAAGTCGGTGAAGTCGTGCACGATCCTGGCGGTCCAGGCCGAGGGATCGAAGGTGACGACCATCGAGGGCCTGGCGGCGAGCCCCGACAAGCTGCATCCGATGCAGGAAGCCTTCCGCGAAAACCATGCCCTGCAGTGCGGCTTCTGCACCCCGGGCATGGTGATGAGCGCCATCGACATGGTGAAGCGCCACAACTACCAGCTCGACGAGGCCACCGTGCGCCGCGAGCTCGAGGGCAACCTCTGCCGCTGCACCGGCTACCACAACATCGTGAAGGCAATTCTGGCCGCTGCACCGGCCATGAAGTCAGCAGGAGTGTAGCCCCATGACCGCCGCCACTGGAATCGGTGCCCGCGTTCTCCGGACGGAAGACAAGCGCTTCCTGACCGGAACCGGCCGCTATGTCGACGATCTGCCTCTCGCACGCGCTACCTACGCCTACTTCCTGCGTTCGCCGCACGCCCATGCGAAGATCAAGAGCATCGACATTTCCGCGGCAGCCAAGCTGCCGGGCGTGGTCAACATCTTCACCGGCAAGGATCTGGTCGACGCCAAGGTCGGCGGCCTGATCTGCGGCTGGGTGGTCAAGGACAAGCACGGCCAGCCGCACAAGTCGCCGGCCCACCCGGTGATGGCCGTCGACACGGTGCGCTATGTCGGCGACACCGTCGCGATGGTCGTGGCCAACACCTACGACGAGGCCAAGGACGCCGCCGAGGCGATCAAGGTCGACTACGACGTGAAGTCGGCGAACATCGATCTGGCCAAGGCGCTCGACAAGGGCGCTCCCGAGGTTCACCCCGAAGCGCCGGGCAATCTCGTCTACGACTGGGAAATCGGCGTGAAGGCCGATGTCGATGCCGCGTTCGCCAAGGCAGCCCACGTCACCAAGCTCGATCTCGTCAACAACCGCCTGATCCCCAACGCCATGGAGCCGCGCGCGGCGGCGGCCGACTACGACAAGGGCACGGGCAATTACACCCTGTGGTCGACGTCGCAGAACCCGCACGTCCTGCGGCTGATCCTCTCGGCTTTCGTACTGGGTATTCCCGAACACAAACTGCGGGTCATAGCGCCCGATGTCGGCGGCGGCTTCGGCAGCAAGATCTTCTGCTATGCCGACGAGACGATGGTCTGCTGGGCGGCATCGCGCGTCGGCCGGCCCATCAAGTGGACCGCCGAACGCAGCGAGTCTTTCCAGACCGACTGCCACGGCCGCGACCACGTCACCCACGCCGAGCTGGCGCTGGACAAGGACGGCAAGTTCCTGGCGCTGAAAGTCGAGACGATCGCCAACATGGGCGCTTATCTCTCGACCTTCTCGACGGCGGTGCCGACCTACCTCTATGCCACGCTGCTGGCGGGGCAGTACACGACACCGCTCATCTACGCCAACGTGAAGGCGGCGCTCACGCACACCGCCCCGGTTGACGCCTATCGCGGCGCCGGACGGCCGGAAGCAACCTTCGTCGTCGAGAGCATCGTGAGCAAAGCGGCGGCCGAGATGAAGATCGATGCGGCGGAGCTGCGCCGGAAGAACTTCATTCCGTCGACGGCCTTCCCGTACCAGACACCGGTCGCTTTGCAGTACGATTCGGGCAACTACCCGCCGATCATCGACGAAGCCATGAAGATCGCCGACTACAAGGGCTTCGAGGCCCGTCGTGCCGAGGCCAAGTCGCGCCGCAAGCTGCGCGGCATCGGCTTCTCATCCTACATCGAGGCATGCGGCCTTGCGCCCTCGCAGGTCATCGGCCAGCTGGGCGGCGGCGTCGGCCAATGGGAGTCGGCGCAGATCAAGTTCAACCCGACGGGTAATGTCCAGGTCATGACTGGCTCGCACAGTCACGGCCAGAGCCACGAAACGACCTTCGCCCAGATCATCCACTCCAAGCTCGGCGTGCCGATGGAGCAGATCGAGATCGTCCATGGCGACACGGCGACGACGCCGTTCGGTATGGGCACCTACGGCTCGCGGTCGCTTGCCGTCGGCGGGTCTGCGATCATCAAGGCCACCGAGAAGATCATCGCCAAGGGCAAGAAGGTCGCCGCGCATCTGATGGAGGCGTCGGTCGCCGACGTCGAGTTCGAGAATGGCGTCTTCAAGGTGACCGGCACTGACAAGAACGTGCCGCTGGCGCAAGTCGTGTTCGCGGCCTACGTGCCGCACAACTACCCGCTGGCCGATACCGAGCCCGGCATGGATGAGAACGCCTTTTACGATCCGGCGAACTTCGTTTATCCGGCCGGCACGCAGATCTGCGAACTCGAGATCGACCCGGAGACAGGTACGACCGAGATCGTCGCCTTCACGGCGATCGACGATTTCGGCAATATCATCAATCCGATGATCGTCGAGGGGCAGGTACACGGCGGCATCGTGCAGGGCGTCGGTCAGGCGCTAATGGAAGGCGCCGTCTACGACAAGAGCACGGGCCAGCTGATCAGCGGTTCGTACATGGACTACACCATGCCGCGCGCGGACAATTTCCCGTCGTTCAAGCTCGGCTACAAGCATACGCCCTGCCCGCACAATCCGCTGGGCGTGAAGGGCTGCGGCGAGGCCGGGGCGATCGCGTCGCCGGCTGCCGTGATGAACGCGATTCACAACGCGCTGGCGCCGGTCGGGGTCAAGCACGTGGAAATGCCCGCCACGCCACTCAACGTGTGGCAATCGATCCATGGCGCCCAGCGCCAGGCCGCGGAATAGGGCGGCCGAGCAACCGGAGGAAATCCAGATGTATGACTTTTCTTACCATCGCCCGAAGTCCGTTGCCGACGCCGTCGGCCTGCTGAAGAGCAAGCCCGAGGCGCGCGCCATGTCGGGTGGCATGACCCTGATCCCGACGCTGAAGCAGCGCCTGGCGCGTCCCAGTGACGTGGTCGATCTCGGTGGCGTCAAGGAATTGGCCGGCATCAAGGTCGAGGGCAACAACGTCGTGATCGGTGGCATGACCCGGCACGCCGACGTCGCGACCTCGGCCGAGGTCAAGGCGGCGATCCCGGCGCTGGCCGATCTCGCCGGCCACATCGGCGATCCGCAGGTGCGCAACCGCGGTACCATGGGTGGCTCGGTCGCCAACAATGATCCCGCGGCCGACTATCCCGGCGCGGTCGTGGCGCTGAACGCCACCGTCATTACCAACACCGGCAAGCATACGGCTGACAGCTTCTTCAAAGGCCTGTTCGAGACGGCGCTCGGCGAGGGCGAGCTGATCACCTCGATCAGCTTTCCCAAGGCGGAGAAGGCGGCTTACATGAAGTTCCCGAACCCGGCGTCGCGCTACGCCATGGTCGGCGTGTTCGTGGCCAAGACGGCTTCAGGCGTGCGGGTCGCCGTGACCGGCGCCGGCGCCACCGTCTTCCGCGTCAAGGCGATGGAAGAGGCGCTGGCCAAGAATTTCTCGTCGGCGGCGATCAAGGACATCAAGATCCCGGCCGATGGCCTGAACAGTGACATCCACGGCAGCGCCGAATACCGCGCCCATCTCGTGGGCGTCATGGCACGCCGCGCGGTGGACGCCGCCAACAAGTAGCCGCCGGCGGCGGCACGGACTAACGTCGGGGCGTCCTTTTAGGACGCCCTTTCGTTTTGAGGAGAGGCATGAAGGCGCTTGTCACGGGATTCGATGCGTTCGGCGGCGAGACGGTCAATCCCTCGGCGCTCGCGGTCAGCCGGCTCAAGAAGCGGATCGGCGGCATCATCGTTCACACCGCCGAACTTCCGACCTCCTATGCGCACTCGGCCAAGGTGCTGCGGGCGGCGATCGAGAAGACCAGGCCGGACATCGTGCTGTGCGTTGGCCAGGCGGGCGGGCGCACCGAACTCTGCCTTGAGCGCGTCGCCATCAACGTCCAGGACGCCCGCATCCGCGACAACGATGGCAAGCAGCCGATCGACAGACCGGTGGTGAAGGACGGCCCGGCGGCGCATTTCAGCACCCTCCCGATCAAGGCCTGCGTGGCGGAGATGCGCAAGGCGGGCCTGCCGGCCGCGGTGTCGAATACCGCCGGGACCTTCGTCTGCAACCACATCTTCTATGCCCTGATGGACATCGCCGCCGGCCACCCGATCCCGATGCGCGGCGGCTTCCTGCATATTCCCTACGTGCCGGACCAGGCGGCCCGGCTGGGCGGGGCGCCATCGATGGCGCTGGTCGATATCGTGCGCGGAATCGAGATTGTTCTTGAGGTCAGCGCCGAGAGGACCAGCGACCTTCACACCGTCGAAGGCCGCATCTCCTGATCACTCGGCGGCGAGCGCCAGTGACGGCGGGACATGCCGCACCGGGGCTGCCTCGATCGCCTTGGGCTGCTTGACCCGGAACCAGGCGGCATAGAGCGCCGGCAGGAACAGGAGCGTGAGCGCCGTTGCCACCAGCAGGCCGCCCATCAGGGCGACCGCCATGGGTCCGAAGAACACGCTGCGCGACAGCGGGACCATGGCGAAGATCGCCGTGCCGGCGGTGAGCAGGATCGGCCGGGCACGGCGGACGGTGGCGTCGATCACGGCATCCCACGGCGTGTGGCCGGCTTCGATGTCCTGGTCGATCTGGTCGACCAGGATCACCGAGTTGCGCATGATCATGCCGGCCAGCGCGATTGTGCCCAGCAATGAGACGAAGCCGAAGGGCTGGTTGAAGGCCAGCAGGAACAGCGCCACGCCGATCATGCCGAGCGGCGCGGTCAGCATGACCAGCGCGAGCTTGGAGAAGCTCTGGAGCTGCAGCATCAGGAACAGCACCATCAGGAAGGCCATCACCGGCATCATCTTGAAGATCGAACCCTGGCTGCGGGCGCTCTCCTCCTTGTCGCCGCCAACCTCGATGCGATAGCCCGCCGGCAGGTCGGCGCGCAGCGGTGCCAACGCCGTGTCGATGCGGGCGGCGACGTCGGGGCCCTGCACGCCGTCGATCACACCAGCGCGTACGGTCATCAGCAGGTCCTTGTTGCGCCGCCACAGGATCGGCTCTTCGAGCTCGAAATGCAGCGTTGCGAGCTGGGCGAGGGAGACCACGCCGCCGTTGGCCGTTCTAAGGTTGATCGCCTCCAGCCCTTCCAGGCTCAACCGCTCGCCCGGGACGGCCCGGGCCACCACGTCGATGCTCTCGGCTCGATCACGATACTGCGTCACCACCACGCCCGACAGCAGGGTCTGCAGGGTGTTGCCCAGGAGCTGCGAGTCGACGCCGAGCGCACGCGCCTTGTTCTGATCGACCTCCAGCCGCACGGTCTTGGCGAGTTCGTTCCAGTCGAAGTTGATGTCGCGCGTGGCCGGATCGGTCTTGAAGACCTGGCGGACCCGTTCGGCGACGGCGCGGACCTGCTGCGGGTCGTCGCCCAGCACGCGGAACATGACGGGATAGCTGACCGGCGGTCCGTTCTGCAGGCGCTGGACGCGGGCTCGGACAGCCTCGAAATCCTCGGCGAAGGCCTTGTCGAGCGCCGCCAGCACGCGCTCGCGGGCTTCCAGATCCCTGGTCATGACGATGACCTGCCCGAAGCTGGCATTGGCCAGTTCCGGCACGGTCGGCAGGTAGAAGCGCGGGCTGCCGGCGCCGACATAGGCGGTGTAGTGGCTGACGTCAGCGTTGGCGCCCAGCAGGCGTTCCAGCTTCTTCACCTCGGCGTCGGTGGCGGCGAAGGAGGCGCCCTGGGCCAGCCGCATGTCGACGATCAGCTCGGGCCGGTTCGAGGTCGGGAAGAACTGCTTCTGCACCAGGCCGAACAGCCCCATGGCGCCCAGGAAGGCGAGCGCCGTGATGGCGATGGTGGTCTTGCGCCAGGTCACGCACCATACGACGACCCGGCGGAAGAGCGTGTAGAGCCGGCCCTGGTAAGGATCGGCGTGCTGGGCCTTGGGCTGCGGCAACAGCCGGTAGCCCAGCCAGGGCGTGAACAGCACGGCCACGAACCACGAGACGATCAGCGAGATGCCGACCACCCAGAAGATCGAGTTGGTGTATTCGCCGGCGCTGGATTTCGCGAAGCCCACCGGCACGAAGCCCGCCGCCGTCACCAGCGT
>JAUXWB010000223.1 GCA_030684475.1 Reyranella sp.
TGACGATCTTGACGACGTCGAGCGGGGCGCCCTGCGCGCCGGCACGGCCGGCGAACGAACCCAGCGTGGCGAGAGCGGCGGCGGCGCCCGATGCGCGGACCAGGCCGCGGCGGCTATACTTGGACATGATGTTCCCTCCCAGGTTGTTCAGCGACGAAACGACTCACAAATGCTCCATCATCGCGGCGACTGCGGGCATCGGCAGTCTTTCAAGATGGCCGTACGATTCGCGATATCCGTCTTCCTTAGGCAGGTCCCATCGGCCACGCATCGGGCACCCGAGCGGGCACGGCTCAACCTTCCGTGGCAATCACGCTTACCGGCAGATTGTCGACAGACAGGACAGCAACGCCGCTCTCGAATTCGATCGCGATCATGGGCACCCTCCCAGGCCGGCCACTTCCTCTCGTTACACCGGAGGTTGATCGTTATGCTACATAACTACTTTGCTTCGTCAACAGCTTCGTTGACGGTCATCGGTCGATCCTGCGCAAGCGCTGCGCCGAGAGGTGCTGGAACGTGAACTCCGCCAAACAAAAGGAACAACGGGCTGCGTCGGGAACGGCGGCTGCAATCGATTTTGGCCCCCTCGAGGACAGCGTCGGCTATCTGCTGCGGCGTGCCCAGATCGTGGTATTCCAGCGTTTCTTCGAGCTGTTCGCCAGGGAGGCGCTGCGACCGGCCCAATACTCGGTTCTAACGGTGATCGAGCACAATCCGGGGCTGAGCCAGACCCAGCTCGCCGACGCCCTCAGCATCAAGAAGACGAACCTCGTGGCCATGATCGACGAACTAGAAGCGCGCTCGCTCGCCCGGCGAATGCCGACCGCGAACGACCGCCGATCGCGCTCCCTCTTCCTCACGCCGAAGGGCAACGCCTTGATGTCGCGGCTTCACCGACTCGACGGCGTGATCGACCGGCGGTTGACACAAACGCTGAGCGCTGGCGAGCGCCGACAGTTCTGCGAGGCGCTACGTCGCGTTGCCAGCGTATAGCTCGGATCGGTGAACCAACGTCGTTCTCGGCCAGCGTCGTCCGGGCGGCCGGCGAAGTCAGGAGGCATCCAGGTTCTGCTCGCTGCATTTGCGTTTCGAAGCTCTTTTCATCAAACAACAGCATGGCGCGATGATGGTGCCCCGGTTGAGTGGCTGATGGCTATCCCAGCTCTTGCCGGCAGTACGCCACAGGACGATAGTGCTAAGAAGCGCCGAGCTGGCACGTCATCCCCGCCATACCAAGCCGTCTCCAGCGACAATGGCAGAGCGAAAGATGAACACCGAGATCGACCCTGACGACTTCGATGCCGTGGTGTTCGATCTCGACGGGGTGCTGGCAAGCACTGCTCGAATTCATGCCCTGGTATGGAAGCAGGTTTTCGATCGAGTTCTTTCCCGGCATCGATCCAGCGGTGTCAAGGTCGACAGGGACTTCGACATCGAGACGGACTATCTGCGATATGTCGATGGCCGCCCCAGACTCGACGGCATCCGCACCTTCCTGACCTCGCGAAGGCTGACGCTGCCCGAAGGCGATGTGAACGCGGCGGAGACGCTGGATACGGTTGCCGGCATCGGCCGAATGAAGAACCGTCTCGTCCGCGATCTGCTGAAACGGCACGGCAAGGCCGAACCGGGAGCGAAGGAGCTGCTCCAGTCGCTGCGCGCGGCGGATGTGAAGGTCGCTGTCGCATCGTCGAGCGTAAATTGCGCCACCGTCCTCGAAGCAACCGGTCTCACGGGCCTTGTCGGCATACGAGTTGACGGTGTCGATGCCCGGCAGCTGGGGCTACCGGGGAAGCCTGATCCGGCATTGTTTCTCGAGGCGCTCCGGCGGCTTGGCATCGCGGCCGACCGGGCTGTTCTTCTGGAGGATGCGGACGCAGGGATCGAAGCCGGGCATCGTGCCGGTTTCAAGCGCATCATCGGCATCGGCAAAGACCCGGAACGCAAGCGCCGTCTGGCCGACCTCGGCGCGGACGTCGTCGTGCCCGATCTCTCTCACATCACGGTGGCGGGACGTTCAGGTTCCGGGCACTTTGGGATCTGACAAGCCCGGCCCAGCGCCCGGCTCCACCGCCGGCGATGGCGGTGTCGGCCGGTGGGCCTGGGGCTCGGCATCGGTCAGGTGCAGCTCTTCGCCTGAATGGCGGATGGTCAGTCCTTCACCCTCCATGAGCCGGTAGTGCGTCATGCCATGCTCGACATGCACCTCAAGCAGCCGGCCTTGCAACCGCAGCCGAAATCGCAGCGACCGCCATTCGGCGGGCAGCGAGGGACGAAATGAAATCTGCCCTCCATAGTCCCTGAGGCCGGCGAAACCATAGACGAGCGCCATCCACGTTCCGCCGATCGAAGCGATGTGGGCACCGTGTTTCATGTTACCCCCGACGTCGACCAAGTCCATCGTCGCGGCGAAACTGAAATAGTCGGCTGCCTTGCGCCGGTAGCCGATTTCGTTGGCCACGATGCTCTGTATGCAGACCGACAGCGAGGAATCGTGGGTGGTGATCGGATCGTAGTAGTCGAAGTTGCGCTTCTTCTCCTCTTCGCTGAACCGGTCCCCGAGCAGGAACATGGCCAGCAGGGTATCAGCCTGCTTGATGACCTGGCGGCGGTACAGATTGAGCGGATGATAGTGTAGCAGCAGCGGATAGTTTCCTTCCGGCGTGTTCTCGAAGTCCCAGACCTCCTTGTCGAGGAAGCTGTCGTCCTGGGGATGCACTTTGAGTCGTTCGTCGTACGGCAGATACATGAGTTCCGCGGCTTCCCGCCACTCGTGCGATTCCTCCTCGCGAAGGCCCGTGCGCTCAACCAGCCGGTCATGAGCCATCGGCGCCAGAGCTCTCATCCGCTCCACTACTTCGGCAGCATACGCCATGTTCGCGCTCGCCATGAGGTTCGTGAAGTAGTTGTTGTCGACGACGGCGTTGTATTCGTCCGGACCCGTCACGCCGTTGATGCAGAACCTGCCGTCCCGGCGCTTCGAAAAGAATCCGAGATCGCGCCACAACCGGGCGGTTTCCACCAGGATCTCGGCTCCATGGCGGTGCAGGAAATCCTCGTCGCCGGTGACTTCGACATACTTCCGCACGGCATAGGCTATGTCGGCATTGATATGGTACTGGGCCGTCCCGGCCGCATAGTACGCTGAGGCCTCTTCGCCGTTGATGGTCCGCCACGGGAAGGCCGCCCCACGTTGATCCAGCTCAGCCGCACGCGCGCGCGCCTTGTCGAGCGTGTCATAGCGGAACTTGAGCACATGCCGCGCCACCGTCGGGGCGGTGTAGATCAGAAAGGGCAGGAGGTAGATCTCGGTGTCCCAGAAATAGTGTCCCTCGTAGGTCCGGCCCGTCAGGCCGCGGACGCCGATGCTCTGGCCTTGCACGCACTCGGACGCCTGAAGGAGCTGAAAGAGGTTCCAGCGCACCACCTGTTGCATGCGCGGATCGGGCGTGTCGATCTCCACGTCCGCGCGCTTCCAGAAAGCGGCCACATGTGCCTTCTGACGCGCACGGATCGCCGGGAATCCGGCCGCAACCGCGCCATCCAGCGTGCTGCCCACCCGGCCGATCATGTCGAACGGCGCGGCAGCCTTGTCGTAGTGGTAGGTGAGATACTTGCTCAACCTTATGACCGCACCTCTTGCAGCTCGAAGCCTGAAGACGACCGAAGCCCCGGTCTCGCCGAACTTTGCGTCGACGTCGACATGGCTGTCCGATTCGATTGCATGGTCCACTCCGCATCCCAGAACCAGCCCGCTATGCCTCGTGCCGTACACGAGAACAGCCCTTGCGCCACTGCCGTGAGTTCCAAGGGAACGGAGCACTTTCTCCTCCGGTTCGTATGCCAGGCGCGGATCGTCCGCCGGCAGCGGCAGGGGCTGCCGACGGACAAGATCGGAGAGAATCACGATTTCCGCGCCGGTCTCGGGGAGCCTCAGCTCCCATTGGATCGCCGCCAGATGACGATCGGCCAGCGAAACCAGCCGCAGCGTGCGAAGGCCCACGCGCTTGGCCGACTGAGTTCGCCACTCGACATCGCGCTCGAGAAGTCCTTCCCGCAGATGGAGCTGCCGGCAAAAGGAAGTGACGTCCGCACTGGCAACATCAAACGGTTCGTCGTCGACGAGGAGCCTGATCGGGATACCGTCCGGACAGTTGAGCATACTCTGGCCCCGCTTGGGGAAGCCGTAGGCGGTTTCGCCGTAGACGATGGGCCGATACTCGTAAAAGCCGTTGAGATAGGTCCCGGGCTCCTCGATCGGCTCGCCCTCGTCCAGGGTTCCGCGCATACCGAGATAGCCGTTCGACAGCGCGAACATCGTCTCGGTCTGCCCGATGAACTCGCTCGAGCTCTCGGCGTCGAACTTGATCGCCGAAAGATTCCAGGGATCTACAGGAAAGACGTCGGCCGAGGGCGGCCTTCTTTGACGAAGCATGTAGCTCTCTCCTTGGCTGCTCGCGGCTGCGCCGCGTCTCCGATCAGGACGCCGCCGCGCCGCCTCTCGCCATAAGGTAGGTCACGATTCCTCCGCCCGCGGCATAAATGATGCACACGATCACGGTCGTGCGCATGACCTCGCCTTCGCGTCCGGCCGCAAGGCCGACGGTTGCAGCACCTGCGATGATATTGTGCGGACAGACGATGTTTCCGATGGCGGCGCCGAAACCCTGAGCGCCATGAAGCACCGCCGCCGGCAGCGACAGCGCCGTCGCGGCGGCGCGCTGGAAATCGCTGAACAGAATGTTGGATGATGTCGCCGAGCCGGTCACGAAAGTCCCCAGCACGCCGATGAATGGAGAGATGAACGGCCACAGGCCGCCGCTTGCCGCCGCGGCCTGCGCCAGCGTTTCGATCATTCCCGAATGCACCAGAACGCGGGAAAGCCCCAGCATTGCCGCGAGCGCAAGCGCCACCGGGCCGAGCCGGCGCGCCGCCCCTGCCATCGCCGAGACAAGTTCGGCAGGCGAGCGGCCCTGCGCCAAACCACCGAGCAAGAACCCCAGAAGCAGCAGTGTCCCCGGATGATAGAGCGGCTCGACGCGGCCGAAGAAGACGCCGAACAGGCTCCATTCGATCTCGACGCCCCGCAATGTCTCCCGCACCGGCGGCATCAGTCGCGTGACGAGGACCAGCACAAGCAGCACCAAGTAAGGCAGCGCGGCCTGCGTCACCTCGCCGACGGTCGGCCCCGGATGATCGCTGCCGGCGCCATGCCGCTTGACGATGAAGGCGAAGAGGCTGCCGCCGATAATAGCTCCTCCCACCGTGGGCAATTCCGGCCCCACCCACCACGCCAAAGTCAGAAAAGGCGTGAAGAAGAGAAGCGTAGCCAGAGCCGGCCATTGCGAGTCGCACAGCCGCGGTCTCTTGGACGATGCCATCAAGAAAAGCACCGTCACCAGCACTCCGCCGAGCAGCGTGTGAAGCAGCGCTGCCTGCCGACCCAATTCGAGGCCCGACAGGCCGCTCGCCGCCATTTGCGGCAGGATCGGCGTGCCAACCGCGCCGAAGGAAACGCCCGCGGCATGGCCGATCAGGGCAAGCACCACCGCCTGGACCGGCGCGAAACCCAGCCCGACCAGAATGGGCGCCACCAGCACCACGGGAGTCCCGAACCCCGCCACGCCTTCCATGAACAGGCCGAAGAACCAGGCCACCAGCAGGGCAAGGATACGCGGATCGTCCGACAGTCGCGAAAGGCTACCTCGTATGATCTTGAAGGCTCCCGAGCGTGCCTGCATCTCGTAGAGGCAAAGGGCGGGAAAGATGATCCAGAGGATGGTGGTTGTAACAAACAGGGCCTCCGTCAGGGCGCCGCCCATCGCGAGGCCGGGACCGAGCTCCGCATGCACATCGGTGCCCAGCCCGAAGGTGGTGATCGCCAGCAGGAGCGCCATCGCCAGACCCAGCACCCCGGCGCTGGCCGCCCGCCATCGGAAGATGGCCATGGCGGCGATGACGGACCCTATCGGCAGCGAGGCGAGCAGGACATGCATCGCCGGTCGTCAGGCCTTGTGCGCGATCTTTTCGATCGACACCTCGTGCAGCGCCTGGCCGTGCTCGGCGAAGGCCGTGATGTTGGCGATCGTGGTTTGCGCGATGTTCACAAGCGCCTCCTCCGTGAAGAAGGCCTGGTGGCCGGGGATCATGTGGTGCGTATCGGGCGTCAGCGGGCAGTGGAGACTGAGGATGTCTGAGCGCGCGAAGATCTCCTCACGCGAAACGTAGGTCATGCCCAGCGCCTCGCAGGCCGGATTGGGGGCAATGTCGTTGCCCATCAGCTTGCAGCCGAGAAGGCCGTCGAGCGCAAAGTTGCCCTCCCGCACCTGTTGTAGGCGCGATGGATCTTGCGGTTGAGCGCCAAGATCAACGCCACCGCGTGCTCGGCGACAGCATGGGGTGAATAGGCAGGCACCCGCGCGACTTTCACGCCAAGCGCTCGCGCCGCTTTCAAGTCGACGTTGTTGAAGCCGGCGCTGCGCAACGCAACAAGACCGATGTCCAGTTCCGACAGCTCCTTCAGGACCGGCGCGCCCAGTTCGTCGTTGACGAAGGCGCAGACAACTCTCGAGCCTCGTGCGAGTCGCGCGCTTTCCTTCGACAACCGCATATCGAGGAAATGCAGCTGGTGGCCCCGATCCGCATTCGCCGCCTCGAGGAATCGTCGGTCGTAAGGCTTGGTGCTGAACACCGTGACTTTCAATGAGGGCTCCGTTCGGCTCGAAAACGCGCACTGGCAACGGGTCAGCCCGGACGAAGCGAGCCTTTTCTCGCCCGAGAGAGTAGGAGCCATGGTCGACCTTCCGTCAACCTCCTGGCGGAGTTGATGCGAGGTCGACCAGCTGGCCCCCACGAGGGCATCGCCCGATGAATCGCGCTGCACAGCCTTGGCCATACATCCCAGCAAGAACCAGCCGACGCCGGAACGTCTGCGGGACTCCATCACAACGAGGTCGACTCCGGTTTTCACGAACAGTCGCCGATCGATCCTGCCAGCTACACCACCACCTGGGGCACGACCCAACCGTCGCGGCCCGAACCGGGCTGTTCCCATTGGTACCAGGCGGGCGGAGGAGGCAGTCGATGCTTGATACTCGATGCCAACTGAGCAGAGGTGTTTCCCTTGTGGAAGTTGAGATGGTTGCGGGGGCCCGCATCCACTGCTGGCATAAAATGGCTAGTTCTTTGATTTTCCTCGGGATCAGCGAATTCAAGGATACCCATCAGCTCGCCGCGTAGCTCGGCATGGACCTCGCCGCGTTTCTTGCCGGGAGTGAGCACGATCTTGCCGATGAGCGAGCGTAGCGCCTGGGCCGCTTCCCGGCCGCCATCAGGATCGTCGAGCGCTTCGGTGAACCGGACCACGTTCTTACGGTAGATATTGGAGACGTTCGGGTGAACGTCGGGAATGTCGGCGGGAGCCTGGGCGAGACGATCGGCAATCTCCACTC
>JAUXWB010000226.1 GCA_030684475.1 Reyranella sp.
GAAACGGGCCGCCGCGCACTCGACCTGCAGCCACTCGACTGCTGGGCGCACCACGCCGTCGCCCACGTCATGGAGATGCAGGGCCGTGCCCAGGACGGCATCGGCTGGATGATCGCTCGCGAGCCCCACTGGGCAGGCGACGCGAACTTTTTCAAGGGACACAACTGGTGGCATCGTGCGCTGTTCCACCTCGATCTCGGCCAGGCCGACGACGCGATGGCGCTCTACGACGGGCCGATCCGCGGCAACCGCAGCGTGGTCGTCCTCGACCTGGTCGATGCCAGCGCCCTTCTGTGGCGACTGCACTTGTCGGGGTACGACGTCGGCCTGCGGTGGACCGAGCTGGCCGCAGCCTGGGATGCGCACGCCGACGGACGCACCTACCCCTTCAACGACTGGCACGCCGTCATGGCCTATCTCGGCGCCGGCCGCCTGAAGGACGTGGCGCGGCTTGCCAAGGCCTATCACGAGAACGAAGGGGCCGGCGGCGAGACCGCCGCCTGGGGACGGGCGACGGCGCGGCCGTTGATCGAGGGTTTCGGCGCCTTCTGGCACGGCGATTACCGCACCGCGGTCGAGCTTCTGCACCCCGCGCGCTTCATCGCCAACAGCTTTGGCGGCAGCCACGCCCAGCGTGACATCATCGACTGGACGTTGATCGAGGCCGCGTTGCGCGGTGGCCTGAGCGACGTGGCCGAAGCGCTCGCCCAGGAACGGCTGGCGCTCAAGCCGCGCAGCCCGATCAATCGGGCGTTCCTGGCGCATGCGCGCGGCGGGACCAGCGCGCCGAAGCTGGCGGCCTAGAGCGCCATCGACGGGGCGGGGTCGGCTGCTACCGATCCCGCCCTGCCACCCGCCACACTCCTGCCCTGCGCGAAGGGGCTTCCTCGACATGGCCGGCCGTGTTCATCTTGCGATATGCAGATCGAGCCCCTCAGTCGCCACCTCGGCGCCGTCGTGACCGGCATCGACGCGCGCCGCCCGCTGACGCCAGCCGAGGTCGCCGCCATCGAAGCCGGCATGGACCGCCACGCCGTCCTCGTGCTGCCCGGCCAGGACATCACCGACGAGCAGCAGCTCGCCTTCACGCAGAACTTCGGCCCGCTCGAGGAAGGTGCCAATTCCACGGTCCGCGCCAACGAGCTACGCCTCGCGCCGACCTTTGCCGACGTCTCCAACCTCGACAAGGACGGCAGTGTACTGGCCCGCGACAACAAGCGCCGCATGGCTTCGCTCGGCAACCGGCTCTGGCACTCCGACGCCTCCTTTCGCGCCATCCCCGCGCGCTATTCGCTCTTGAGCGGTCGCATCGTCACGACCGATGCCGGCAACACCGAGTTCGCCGACATGCGCGCGGCCTACGATGCGCTCGACACCGCCACGAAGGCCGAGGTCGAGGAGCTGGTCTGCGAGCACTCGCTGATCTACTCGCGTCAGCAGCTCGGCTTCACCGAGTTCCTGCCCGACGAGCGCGTCTCGATGAAGCCGGTGCTGCAGCGGCTGGTGCGCACCCATCCCGTGACTGGCCGCAAGTCTCTCTACCTGTCGGCGCACATCGGCGCCATCGTCGGCTGGCCCCGGCCCGAGGCGATGGCCTTCGTCCGCGACCTGATGGAGCATGCGACCCAGGCCGAGTTCGTCTACATCCATCACTGGACGAAGCACGACCTGGTGATCTGGGACAATCGCGTGACCATGCACCGCGTCCGCCGGTTCGACGACCTCAACACGGTCCGCGACATGCGCCGCACCACGACGCGCAGCGACGGTCCGACGGTGGCCCAGCAGGCAGCCTAGGCGCGGGCTTCGATCTCGGCATCCTTCTTCGGAATGAGATCGTAGGGCAGCGCGAAGCCCGGCATCACCCTCAGCCGGTCGCGCCAGGCCGCCAGGTGCGGGCGCCGGTCGATCGACAGGCCGCCTTCGTGCGCGAACACCATGCGGCCCCAGCAGCCGATGTCGGCGATCGAGCAGGCATCGCCGACCAGCCAATCGCGGCCCTGTAGCGACTTGTCGGCGAAGTCGAGCGCCGCCTCGGCCTGCGGGCGGAAGAAGTTCACGATGTCCTGGGACACGTCGGGCCGGAAGCGCGCGAAATGGCGGACGCGGGCCACGTTGGTGATGGCGTCGTTCTCCCAGGCGAGCCATTCGCGGGCCTGCCAGCGCTGCTGTTCCGTCCTGGGCTCGAAATGCCCGGTGGTGCGCGCGAGATAATCGAGCACGACGTTCGACATCACGATGGTAAGGCCGCGGTGGCGCAGCACCGGAACCTGGCCGTAGCGGTTGAGGGCAAGGTGGGCCGGCTCCTTCTGCACGCCGTTCTTGAGGTTGACCGTGCGAAACGAGAACGGCAGACCGGCGAGCGCCAGGAAGAGCATCGGCTTGTAGCTCGAACTCGAGGTGAAACTGCCGTGCAGAACGAGGCGTTCTTCGCTCATATCGTCTCCTGTGGCGCAGACTGAGCGCAATTCGTACTCTTCCCCGTCCTCGGAGGAAACGAACATGACGACGCTCAAGCGCCGCAAGGTCGGCAAGACCAAACTGGAAGTCACCGAACTCGGCCTCGGCGGCGCGCCGATGGGCGGCTTTCGCGCCACCATCTCCGATGCCGAGGCGGTGAAGCTCACCGATGACGGCTACGACGCCGGCATCCGCTTCTTCGATACCTCGCCCTACTACGGCTACGGCCGCAGCGAGCTGCGCATGGGGGCGGCGCTGCGCGAGAAGCCGCGCGACAGCTACGTGCTGTCGACCAAGATCGGCCGCGTCCTGCACGCCATGAAGCCCGGCGAGAAACCGCCGGCAGACTTCCGCGACAACGGCCTGCCCGGCTTCGCGCCGGTCTACGACTATACCTACGACGGCGTCATGCGCTCGCTCGAACACTCGCACATGAGACTGGGCCTGCAGAAGATCGACATCGCGCTGATCCACGACGTCGATTTCTGGACCACCAGGGATCGCGCCGTGCTCGAGGAGCGCTTCAAGACGGTGATGGAGTCGGGCTATCGCGCGCTCGACGAGCTGCGCAAGGCCGGCATCATCGGCGCCATCGGGGTCGGCATCAACGAGAGCGACACCAGCACACGCTTCATCAAGGCGGGCGACTTCGACTGCATGCTGCTGGCCGGGCGTTACACGCTCCTTGAGCAGGGCGCACTCGAGGAATTCCTGCCGGAATGCCAGAAGCGCAATGTCTCGGTGATCCTAGGCGGGCCGTACAATTCCGGCATCCTGACCGGCAACGTGAAGGCCGGCGCCACCCACGACTATGTCGCAGCCCCCGCGGCGCTGATCGAAAAGGCGCAGAAGATCGAGGCGGTGTGCCAGCGCCACGGCGTGCCGCTGGGTGCCGCGGCGATGCAGTTCCCGCTGTTCCATCCCGCCTTCTGCGCGGTGATCCCGGGCGCGCTCAGCACGGCCGAGGTCAAGCAGAACGTGACGTACATGGGTGTCAGGATTCCGGCCGAGCTGTGGAGCGAGCTGAAACGCGAGAAACTGCTCGATGCCGCGGCGCCGACACCGAACTGAGGAAACCGCCATGAAGATCGTCGACGCTCAGGTCCATATCTGGTCACAGACCGTCACGCCGCCCTCGGGGCTGCACCGCAAGGTGACGAGCTTCACCGCCGAGGAATGCCTGAAGGAGATGGACGCGGCCGGCGTTTCCGCCGCGCTGATCCATCCGCCCTACAGCTGGGACCCGACCTCCAACCAGCTCGCGCTCGACGCCGCCAGGAAATACCCCGACCGCTTCGCCGTGATGGGCCAGTTCCCGCTACAAGATCCCGAGAGCCGAAAGCGCATCGTCGGCTGGCGCAACCAGCCCGGCATGATGGGTCTGCGCTGGGCACTGCTGCAGCCCGCCGAGCAGAAATGGCTGGATGACGGCCTGCTCGATTGGGTGTGGCCCGCAGCTGCGAAGGAAGGAATCCCTGTCGCCACGATGGGTGGGATCTTTCCCGACAAGTTCCGCGCCATCGCCGAGGCGCACCCCAACCTCAGGATGATCGTCGACCACTGCGGGCTGAACCGTCACGGCCAGGACGAGGAAGCCTTCATCCATCTCGACAAGCTGGTGGCGCTCGGCAAGCTGCCCAACGTCGCGGTCAAGGCCACCGGCGCGCCGCACTACTCGACCAAGGGCTATCCGTTCCGCAACATCCAGGACGGGCTGCATCGCATCTTCGACGCCTTCGGGCCCAAGCGCTTCTTCTGGGGCACCGACATCACCCGCATGCAATGCAGCTATCGCCAGTGCGTGACCTTCTTCACCGAGGAACTGCCGTGGCTGAAAGGCCGCGACCTCGAAGACGTGATGGGCCGCGGCCTCTGCGAGTGGATCGGCTGGAGATTGAAGTTCGACTGAGGGGCACGAGTGCGGAAGCTGATGCCAAGCCCGTCCGGGCCATGGAGACCACGCAACACCGAGCCGGCGCATGGGAACGATCAAGAAAGACGCGCGTGTGATGCTGTTGTCCTTGTCTTGATGGACAACAAAACACTGAATCCGCGCGAGCTTTGGGAAGCACCAATGGCCGCCATCGACAAGAGGCTCCTTGTGCCCGGCTCAAAAGCCCGCGACCGCGGCGCACTCGGCGTTCCCGAATTCAAGCGGCTAGCCAAGAAGGTCTGGCCGAAAGGCTAAATGGGAACTCTTCATCGCGGAACCGCGGCAGCTCCAGGCGCTCGTCGATGAGGCGCTGACGGACCTCATCGAGAAGCGCCGGCTCGGCCGGCCGCGCTCGCATGTCATGGAAGCGTATCAACGCAGCCATGCCAAGTATGGCGAACTCTACAAGAAGCTGGCGCAGTGAGGGACCACCTCACGCTCGCCGATGTCCTTGCCATTCATGCCGACCAGATAGACCGATACGGCGGTTTGCCCGGCCTGCGCGACCCCGGCCTGCTCGAGGCCGCGTTGTTCCGGCCGCAGACCGGCTACTACATGGACGCGATCGAAGAGGCGGCGGCATCGTGGGAGAGCATTTCCCAGAGTCACCCGTTCATCGATGGCAACAAACGCGCCGCGTTTGCCGCCGCCTTCACTTTTCTTGCCATCAACGACATCGAGCTGAAGGCCTCGGCCGACGAAACGTTTGAGTTCATCGCGAACCTTCACGAGACGGGCGCGTTTCGCTTCGACGAACTCGTGGCGTGGCTTCGACGAAGGACCTGATCTCTTCAACTGTCCCCCGGTCTCTGCCTGTGGCAAGGTGATTCCAGGTTGCACACGGCTGCGGCTCCGAAACTCGGGAGAACGTGACGATGACACTGGCAACTCCGGCAATGTCGAGCGGCGTCGCTGTCGTGGCCCGGCGCGCCATCGGCATCCTGCTCACGGCGTTCACGCTTGCGTGGTCGGCGGGCGCCGCGGGTGCTCCCGTCGACGTCAAACGCGTGGCGATGATCGGCTTCACGGTCTCCGACATGGATCGATCGGTGGCGTTCTATGCCGATGTCATGGCCTTCGAGAAGGTGGATGACTTCCGGCTGAACGGCCCGGCCTACGACCGGCTGACCGGCGTGTTCGGCACCAATATGCGGATCGTCCACCTGAAGCTCGGCGAGCAGGTCGTCGAGCTGACGCAGTATCTCGCGCCGCCGGGCGGCCGGCCGATCCCCGTTCCATCGCGCAGCAACGACCGGTGGTTCGAGCATCTGGCGATCGTCGTCAGCGACATGGACAAGGCCTACGGCATCCTTCAGCGTCACGGCGTCCAGCAGATTTCGCCCGAACCCCAGACAATACCGGCGTCGAACGTTCCAGCGGCCGGCATCAAGGCCTTCAAGTTCCGCGACCCCGACAATCACGACCTCGAACTGATCTGGTTCCCGCCAGGCAAGGGCGCCCCACAATGGCAGCAGCCGGGCGACCGGCTTTTCCTCGGCATTTCCCACACCGCGATCACCGTCGGCAATACGGCGGCAAGCCTGGCATTTTACCGCGACCTCCTCGGCATGAAGGTGATCGGCGGCAGCCTCAATACCGGCATGACCCAAGAGTATCTCGACAGTGTCTTCGGAGCCCGGGTCAAGGTCACCGCGGTCTCGCCACCCGCCGCACCGGCGCATGTGGAGTTCCTCGAATACGAGGCACCGCCGGGTGGTCGTCCGATGCCCCTCGACACGAAATCCAACGACCTCTGGCACTGGCAGACCACGCTGGTGGTCGCAGACGTGGCAGCCGCCGCGAAAGTGCTGCGCGCCGCCAACGTCCGCTTCGTCTCGCCCGACGTGATTGTCATGCCCACGCGGTCGCTCGGCTTTTCCAAAGCGATCATGGTGCTGGATCCGGACGGCCACGCGATGAGGCTGGTGGAGCCTTGAGCGGCGGCCGCGGATTGCCCTCGAAACCCGAAACAGGAAGGATCGGTTCCGTGAACATCGTCGACCGGAGTTTGCCCTTCGTCGCCCGCTTCTGCCTCATACTGCTGTTTCCGTTCAGCGCCCTGGACAAGATCTTCGACTACGGCAACGCCGCGGCGCAGGCCGATGCTTCCGGATTGCCGATCCCCGGCTGGCTGCTGCTGCTGCTCGGTGGATGCCTCGAAGTGTTCGGGTCGTTGGGCATCCTGCTCAACCTCTATGCGCGCCCGCTGGCCCTGCTGTTTTGCGTCTACTGCGTCGCCACGGCCGTGCTGTTCCACAATTTCTGGATCCATCCGTTCGGCGACGCCGACTGGCAGGCCAACTTCTGGCCCTTTCTCAAGAACTTCGGATTGGTGGGCGGGTTCCTGTTCGTTGCCGCCAACGCCAGAATGGAGCCGCTGGGCCGGGCATTTACCTTCGAGCCTCGGCCGCGCTCATGAGCGCACGGCGCCCTACTTCCCGAGCGGCAGGATCTGGCCGCGGATTTCGCCGTCGGGAAACTTCTCGGTCATCACGTTGACGTACCAGAGGCCGGCCAGGACTTCACCGGCCTGTTGCTCGGTGAGCGTCACGCCGTCGTCGATCGTCGAGCGGTCGGCGTAGAACGGGACATTGATGGGCGCCACCTGCTGGGCGTTCTCGCCCGCCGGCGCCGGGCCGTGCAGGTAGGCCATGGTGACCGGTCCGCTCAGCCTGACCAGGTTCAGGCGATACTCCAGTACCTTGGTCGAGGGCCGGTAGACTGCCGTGAAATAGCCGCTGCCCCGACTGTCGGTCGGCGGCACTTCGCCGGCGCCGTTCAGGGTCGCCCGAAAGTCGGTCTTGGGCAATTTGGGCTCGCCCATGTAGAACGAGCAGCCGCTCGCCGTGAGCAAGAGTCCGAGGAACAGGGCGCGGCGAAACATCGTTCCTAGTCTACGCCGTCAACACGACGACCGTCCCCAGGGTAAATCACGCCCGGTGATGGACCGGCGCCCGGCCGTAGACCTCGACCGGCAATCCCTCCAGCCGCGCCTTGAGCTGCAGCGCCAGGAATCGCGAATAGAGCCGCGACTGCATGAGATTGCCGCCATGGAACCACAGGTTCTCCTGCGCCGTCGGCTTCCACATGTTGCGCAGCTCGCCTTCCCATGGCCCGGGGTCCTTGGCCGTGTCGGAGCCCAGCCCCCAGCACTTGCCGACCTTGTCGGCGACCTCCGGCGAGATCAGTTCGCCCGCCCACTGGTTCATCGAGCCATAGCCGGTGGCATAGACGACGAGATCGGCTTTCAGCTCGCTGCCGTCGTTCAGCACCACGGAGTCCGCCGTGAGCCGCGCCACCTCGACGCCCGACTTGAGTTTTATGCGGCCGTCGGCGATCAACTCCGACGCCCCGACATCGATATAGTAGCCAGAGCCGCGGCGGAGATACATCGGACCGATGCCGGTGTCGTCCTCGCCGAAGGTGAGCTTGAAACCAGCCGCGCTCAAACGACCGTAGAAATCGGCATCCTCGCGCCGGATCTGGTCGACCACCGGCCGCATGACCTGCGGCAGCGCGCCATAGGGCATCGACGCCGTGGTGAGGTCGGCGATGTCGGTGGTGATGCCGGCCGCCAACGCCGCTTCCGAATAGAGCGCGCGATTCTTCGCCAGCGTCTCCGCCCGCATGACCAGGGTCGGCGAGCGCTGCAGCAAGGTCACGTCGGCGCCGTGTTCCCAGAGGTCGGCTGCGATGTCGTGCGCGGAATTGTTCGAGCCCACGACGACTGAGCGCTTGCCCGCCCAGCCCTCGCCACCAGTGTGCCGGCTGGAATGGTGCTGCGTGCCCTTGAACAGGTCGGCGCCGGGAAAGCGCGGTATCTCGGGGAAGCCCGACATGCCGGTCGCCAGCACGATGTGTTTCGGCGTCATCGTCACAGGCTGGCCGTCGCGCTCGACCGTCACCGTCCATTCGCGGCGGCCCTCGTCCCATGACGCGCTCCGGCAGGTCGTCGAGCTCCAGTAGTCGAGCTCCATGATCTTCACATAGGATTCTAGCCAATCGCCCATCTTGTCCTTGGGCGTGTAGATCGGCCAGTGATCGGGGAACGGCAGGTACGGCAGGTGGTCGTACCAGACCGGATCGTGCAGGCAGAGCGACTTGTAGCGGTTGCGCCAGGCATCGCCCGGGCGCGGGTTGCGGTCGACGATCAGCGCCGGCACGCCCAGGCGCTTGAGTCGTGCGCCGAGCCCGATGCCGCCCTGGCCACCGCCGATCACCAGCACGAAAGGCTGGCGGCCGTAGCCGAGTTCGGTGGAATCGGCACGGCGCCGGTCGGTCCAGGTGACGCGGTTCTGGATGGCGCCGTGCTGGACGCCCGTCTCGCGGGTCTCGCCCCTCAACTCCTCAAAGCCCTTCAGCTCCATCAAGGCGGTGAACAGCGTAAAGGCCTTGCCGTCCTTCAGGCGGACGTGGCCCGTGCCGCGGCCCAACGCCGTCTCGAAGCTGAACCAGCCGTCACGGTCGCCGGGCACGAACGCGCCGGGCCGCACGTCGTCCAGCCGCGCCGTCAGCATGTCGGCAATCGCCGCGCGGCCCTCCAGCGTCACGATGTTCCAGGTGAAGGAAACGAGGTCGCGCCAGTAGCCGTTGTCGGTGAACAGGGCGGCCGCGCCGACGGCGTCGCCGCCTTTCAGTGCCGCGGCGAAGCGGGCAAGCCAATCGGAGATGGAGGATGAGGGGGCGGTTTCTTTCATGAGGCCACTCTAGCCAAAGAATCCCCCGGCCGGTGTCGGGCGTTTTCGCGGAACGATGCGAAGGGGCTGGCCCGGCGGCCGGGCCGGGAGGATGATTTGTCCCGGAGGACCACACCCATGAAATACGATGTCATCTCCGCCGACGGACACATCGACCTGATCTGGCTGCCGACCGACCTGTTCACCCGTAACGCGTCGAGCCAGATGAAGGAGCGCATGCCCTACGTCGTCGACGGTCCCAAGGGCCCGGAATGGACCAGCCGCAACGGCGCCAAGTTCGGCCTGGTGAACGGTATGGGCTCGGCCGGCCGCGAATATGTCCCGGGCATCATCCACCGCTCCGACCGCATGGCCTCGACCGGCCTCTACGACGACGGCAAGAAGGGCATCCGCCGCCTCACCGAGGTCGACCTGCGGCTCCAGGACCAGGACCGCGACGGCGTGCAGGCCGAGGTGCTGTACGGCGTGCTGGGCTCGAGCGGCCGGCTGAACGACCCGGAAGCTGCGCTAGAGATGCTGCGCATCTACAACGACTGGCTCCATGACTTCTGCAAGGCCGCGCCCGACCGGCTGGTCGGCCTCGCCAACCTCCCGAACTACAACATGGAGGAGTCGGTCGCCGAGGCGATGCGCTGCGCCAAGCGCGGCGTGCGCGGCCTCGACATCGCCAACCGCCCCGACATGACGCCGCTCTGGGACGAGCATTGGGAGCCGCTCTGGAAGTTCGGCCACGAGACCGGCATTCCGCTGCACTTCCACACGATCGGCGGCCGCTCGCCCGACGTCACCAAGTTCCCGGCGCACGTGCAGCGCCGCATCTTCGCCGTGCACATCACCGGGTTCCAGATGCACATGAGCACCATGCTGATGGGGCTGATCTTCTCGGGCGCCCCGGCGCGCTACCCGAACCTGAAGATCGTGATCGGCGAGGCCGGCCTCGGCTGGATCCCCTATGTACTTCAGCACATGGATCTCGAGTGGGAGGATCAGTTCAAGGACCTCGATCTCAAGATGAAGCCCAGCGAGTACTGGCACCGCCAGTTCTACGCCACCTACCAGACCGACCCGGTGGGCATCGAACTGCTCAAGCACCTGGGCGAGGACAATGTCATGTGGGGGTCGGACTTCCCGCACCCCGACGGGATCTGGCCCGACAGCCAGGAGTTCCTGAAGAAGGAACTCGACGACGTCACGCCCGCCATCCGTAGCAAGATCACGCGCGACAACGCGATGAAACTCTATGGACTGAGCGCGTAAAGCAGCCGAAACGGGCGGCATGGCGCGCACCGCCCTTTTGACGACGCTGGCGATGCTGGCCTTCGCCGGCAATTCGCTGCTCTGCCGGCTGGCCCTTCGCGACACCGGGATCGATGCCGCGAGCTTCACCGCGATCCGCCTCGCCTCCGGGGCACTGATCCTGGCGGCGCTGCTGATGCTGCGCGGCAAGCGGCCCACGGCGGGCGGAAGCTGGCCGATGGCCGCCATGCTGTTTGCCTACGCGGTGTGCTTCTCCTTTGCCTACCGCGACCTGACGGCCGCGACCGGCGCGTTGCTGCTGTTTGGCGCCGTGCAACTCACCATGATGGGCTACGGCCTTGCGACGGGTGAACGGGTCGCCGGCCTCCGGCTGGTGGGCCTGCTGCTGGCACTGGGCGGCCTGGTCTGGCTGCTGCTGCCTGGACTCGCCGCACCTCCCCTGCTGGCGGCGGCGCTGATGCTGGGCGCGGGTGCCGCCTGGGGCGTCTATTCGCTCCTCGGCAAGGGTGCTGGCGATCCGACAGCGGCGACGGGCGGCAACTTCCTGCGCTCCCTGCCCTTCACTGCGGTACTCCTCCTGTTCGCGGGAACAACCGGATCGGTGGACCGGAGCGTGGATCACTTGGGCGCGCTCTATGCCGTCCTCTCCGGCGCCGTGACCTCGGGCCTGGGTTATGTCCTCTGGTATGCAGCACTTCCGATGCTCCGGGCGACGTCGGCCGCGACCGTGCAACTCAGCGTGCCGGCCATTGCGGCCCTGGGCGGCGTGATGCTACTCGCCGAGCCGATAACGGCGCGCCTGTTGGTGGCGTCGGTGGCGGTCCTGGGCGGCATCGCGCTCACCATCTATCGCAAGGATTGAAAGAAGGGTTCATGTTCGAAGTCGCTGATCGTCTCAAGAACGTAAAAGTGTCGGCGTCCGCCGCCATGACCCGGAAGGTGCGCGAGCTGCGCGCCGAAGGCGTGAAGATCGTGGGCCTGTCGTCGGGTGAACCCGACTTCCCGACGCCGCGGCATGCCATCGAGGCGGCCTACAAGGCGGCACTGGCCGGCGACACCAAGTATCCGCCGCAAGATGGCGTGAAGCCGCTCAAGGAGGCGATCCGGCGCAAATTCCAGCGCGACAACAACCTCGACTACGCGCTCGAGGAGATCATGGTCTCTAACGGCAGCAAGCAGATCATGTACGACGCGCTGATGGCGAGCGTGAACCCCGGCGACGAGGTGATCATTCCCGCCCCGGGCTGGATCTCCTACGCCGACCAGGCGACGGTCGCCGGCGCCAGGCCGGTATCCGTGTCGTGCCCCGAGAACAACCAGTTCAAGCTGCGCGACGCCGACCTCGACGCCGCGATCACGCCCGGCACCAAGTGGGTGGTGCTCAACTTCCCCAACAATCCGACGGGTGCTGTGTGCTCGCGCGCCGAGATGCGCGCCATTGCCGACGTGCTGCTCGACCACCCGCACGTGATGATCATGGCCGACGACGTCTACGAGCACCTGATCTACGACGACTTCGGCTTCTGCACCATCGCCGAGGTCGAGCCGAAGCTGAAGGAGCGTACGCTGACCGTGAACGGCGCGTCGAAGGCCTACGCCATGACCGGCTGGCGCGTGGGCTTCGCCGGCGGGCCCAAGCCGCTGATCGCCGCCATGACCAACATGCAGGGCCAGATCGGCTCGGGCATCTCGACCATCAGCCAGGCCGCCGCCACGGCGGCGCTCGACGGGCCGCAGGACCTTCTGAAGGAACGCGCGGTCGACTACCAGAAGCGGCGCGACGAGGTCGTGGCGATGTTGCGCGCGGCGCCCGGCATTACCTGCCACAAGCCCGAAGGCGCGTTCTACGTCTTCCCCAACATCGCGGGCTGCATCGGCAAGACCAGCAAGGGCGGCCGCAAGCTCGACACCGACACCGCATTCGTGACGGCGCTGCTCGAGGAAAAGCACGTCGCCACGGTGCAGGGTGCGGCCTACGGCATGAGCCCCTATTTCCGAATCTCCTATGCGACCGACATGGCCAGCCTGCGCGAAGGCTGCGGGCGCATCCAAGAATTCTGCCGCGAACTCCGCTGAACCGCAGAGCGTTCAGCCTAGATCGACTTGATCAGGTTCACTTGCGCCGGGATGCCGAGCTTGCGCGAGCACAGCGGCCAGTGCCACGGCTCCTGCAGATCGTAGATCATGTACCAGGTGAGGCTGGCGGCCTTTTCGTAGTCCTGCGTGTACTCGCGGGCCTGTTGCACCGTGAGCGCCGTACCGTCGCGCTTGCGCGTGTAGGCAATGAATGTGCGCAGCGTGAACTGGAAGCGTCCGTGATAGGCGCCGCGACCACCGTAGATCGGCCGCGCCGAAGGCCCCCAACTGCCGCTCTCGCAGGTCGAGAGCTGCTGCAGGAGTTGCTCCTTGCGGTCGGCGAGTTCCTGCTCGCGGGCAGTTGGGCCGGGCGCGACGGCGGCCACTTCCGGTGGCTTGGCGCCGAACAGGTTGGCGCAACCACCGACGCCCAGCGATGCGGCAACGAGAAAAGGGAGGGCGGCGGCGCGAACAGAAGTCACAACCGTCCATTGATCCCATGAAATCACTGACGCAGCAAATCTCCTCAACACAGGTTCGCGACACAAGGTGCTGTATGATGAGGCGTGAAATGCGCCATGGAGTGTGCCGTGAGCAATGATCTCAGCGCCGACCAGGTCCGCGCGCTTCTGCAACTCGAACCCAACCAGACCTGCGGCTTCGTGCGTGTGACCTATGTCAGCGAGCGGAAGATCGAGGTTGAGCGGCCGGTTGGATCGGCGCTCTACTTCCTCGTGACGCCGCAAGCACCCGTGCAGCTTCATCGAATCCGCAACGACCAGCTCTATCACTATTATCGTGGCGATCCGCTGGAATTGCTGCTGCTGAAGCTCGACGGCTCGAGCGACAAGGTCGTGATTGGCCCTGACCTCGCCACCGGCCAACATGTGCAGTTCTTCATCCCCGCAAATACCTTCCACACCGCGCGCGTGAGCGGACGTCGACGATGGTTCCTGGGCGGCAGCACGGAATGGCCGGGCGTCATTCCCGCTGACGTGGAACTGGGCGACGCCGAAACGCTGGCAAGGAAATATCCGGCGGCGGCGGCGGAGATCCACAGCTTCCCGAAATCAGCGCCGGGCTAACTATCCCACTTGGCGCGCCTGCCCGGCCCAGTACTTCGCCCGCAGTACTTTCTTGTCGACCTTGCCGACGGCGGTGAGCGGCAGGCTGTCGACGATCTCGATCTGCTTGGGCGCATGCGGGGAGCCCTTGCGGTCCTTCACGAGCTGCATCAGCGCCTCGGGCGAGGGCGTGCAGCCGGCCTTGGCGACGATCAGGGCGGCAACCGCCTCGCCCCACTTCTCGTGCGGCACGCCGATCACGACCGCCATCGCCACGTCGGGATGCGAGGACAGCACATCTTCCACTTCACGCGGAAAGATGTTGAACCCGCCGCTCACGATCATGTCCTTCTTGCGATCGACGATATAGAGGTAACCGCGCTCGTCGGCGCGGGCGATGTCGCCGGTGTGCAGCCAGCCGCCCTTGAAGGTCTCCGCCGTCTGCTCCGGCCGCTTCCAGTACTGTTCCATGGCATGCGGTGCGCGCACGCAGATCTCGCCCGCCTCGCCCGGCTTCACCTCGTTGTTGTCGTCGTCACGCAAGCTGACGCTGCACGAGGCGATCGGGAAGCCGCAGGAGGCAAACAGCTCCGGTCGCTTGGCGTCATGGTCGGCCTTCCTGAGAACGCTCACCGGATAGCACTCAGTCTGGCCGTAGAGCTGGCTGAACACCGGGCCGATGCGCTGCAGCCCCTCGACCAGCCGCGTCGGAGACATCGGCGAGGCACCGTAGAGGATCAGTTCGAGCGAGGAGAGATCGGTCTTGTCCAGTTTGGGATGGTCGAGCAGCACGTAGACCATCGTGGGCACGAGCAGGGTGAAGTTGATCTTCTCGCGCTCCAGCGTGTCCAGGAATCTCTCCGGATCGAAGCCCTTCATGAGATGAACCGTGCCGCCCTTCAGCAGCGCGGGCACCACCTTGGTGCCCGCGACATGGGTGATGGGCGCGGCGGCGAGATAGCGCGGCGTCTCGGGAAATTCGAAGTCGGCCGCGACCGCGGTCGTCATGGCAGCCGTCGAACGGTGGCGGCGGATCGCGCCCTTCGACTTGCCCGTGGTGCCGCCGGTGTAGTTGATGACGGCGTAGTCGTCCGGCGTCGCGAGATTGACCGGGCTCGCCTCGCCGATCTGTTCGGCCGCCACCACGAGGTCGCGGCCGAAGTCCGCCTTGCCCATGGTCAGCACGACTTTTAGCCGATCGGCAGCCTTGGCGGCGATTTCACCGCCGCGCTGGGCGTGCGTCCTTGCATCGACGATCAGCGCGCTCACCTCGGCATCCTCGATGACATCGAGATGATCGCCCAGGGCGCCCAGCGGATGCAGCCAGGTGGTGACCAGGCCCAGCCCGCCGGCCGCGACACCGGCGCACCAGGTCTCGGCGTTGTTGGCGCTCAGGAACGCGACCGTCTGGCCCTTCTTCAAGCCGGCCGCCGCCATCGCCGCCTGCAGGCGGCCGATCAACGCCAGCGCGCCGAGATAGGTGAGGTTGCCGCCGTCCCACACGAAGGCCCGGCGCGCGGGAAAGCGCGCCAGGGCACGCAGCACCATGGCGGTGCCGGTGGGAGCCTCGGTGATGGCGTCATGCATCGCATTCATCCGTGGGCCGGATGAACCTTGATCCAGTGCCGCGCGATCTCCTCGCGCGTGGCCACCCAGACCTTGGGCTTGGAGGCGACATAGTCGAGGAAGCGCGCCAGCGTGGCGGCGCGGCTCGGCCGGCCGGCGAGACGGCAGTGCAGCCCGATCGACATCATCTTCGGTGCCTGGCTGCCCTCGGCATAGAGCAGGTCGAAACTGTCCTTCATCGCCTGCAGCCAGCCGTCGCCCGCCGTGAAGCCCGGCGCCACGCCGAACTTCATGTCGTTCACTTCCAGCGTGTAGGGAATGATGAGATGCGGCATTTCATCGACGCTGACCCAGTAGGGCAGGTCGTCGGCATAGGAATCGCTCGAATAGAGGAAGCCGCCATGCTTGATGACGGCGGAGAGCGTGTTCATGCCGAAGCGGCCGGTGTACCAGCCGACCGGCGGCTTGCCGGCGGTGTCGGCGATGGCCTTCACCGCACGCTGGATGTGCAGCAGTTCCTGCTCGAACGTGAAATCCTTGTAGTTGATCCAGCGCCAGCCGTGACTTGCCACCTCGTGACCGGCCGCGGCCATAGCCTTGCCGGCAATCGGGTTCAGCTCCAGTGCACGGCCGATCGCCCAGGAGGTGAAGCGCATCTTGCGCTCCTCGAACAGCCGCAGGATGCGCCAGAAGCCGGCCCGGCTGCCGTATTCATACATCGACTCGGTCGAGAGATCGCGACCGCCCTGGATCGGCGTGCCACCCGGCGTCTCGGTCAGGAACACCTCCGACGCCGCGTCGCCGTTCAGGATGGTGTTCTCGCCGCCCTCCTCGTAATTCAGCACGAAGCTGACGGCGATGCGGGCATCTTCGGGCCACTGCGGGTCGGGTGGATTGGGACCGTAGCCGAACAGGTCGCGATCGAGATGGTTGTGCATGGAAAGCCCCCGGAAACGCCGACGATTGAAGATCGACTATGCCGCCGCTATAGCTCGCGCGACAAGCTTCGAGGAGAGGACATGGCGGAGAGCAGCGTCGGCGGGGCGGTGCGCGAAGATCGTTTGTGGCAGCGGCACGCCGACATGGCGAAGCTCGGCAGCACGCCAAAAGGCGGTGTCAACCGCCAGGCGCTGTCGGCCGAGGACGCCGCGGCACGAAACCTGCTTGGCGCCTGGGCCAAGGCCCGCGGCTTCGCCACCTTCACCGATGCCATCGGCAATCTCTTCGTGCGCCGCGAGGGCACTGACGCCAAAGCGCGGCCAGTGCTGAGCGGCTCGCACATGGACAGCCAGCCGACCGGCGGCCGGTTCGACGGCATGTACGGCGTGCTGGCGGCCTTCGAGGCGCTGGAAGCACTGGAGGATGCCGGTGTCGGGACCAAGCGGCCGGTCATGGCGGTCGCCTGGACCAACGAGGAAGGCTCGCGCTTCCAGCCCGGCGCCATGGGATCGGCGGTGTTCGCCGGCCACAACAAGCTCGACGAGATGCTGCAGGTGAAGGACTGGAAGGGCGTCGTGCTGAAGGATGCGCTGGCCGAGACGCTGAAGGCGGCGCCGGCGACTCGGCGCGACGGTCCGCCCGGTTTCCCGCTCGATTTCTACGTCGAAGCCCATATCGAGCAAGGGCCACGGCTGGAGAACGAGAAGAAGACGATCGGCGTCGTCACCGCCATCCAGGGCAGCCGCCGCTACATCGTCGAAACGACGGGCGAGGAGGCGCATGCCGGCACGACGCCACGCGCTGCCCGCAAGGACGCCTTCCGGGCCGCCCTGCAGATCGCCACCGCGATGTACGAGGCCACGAACGATGCCGACGACACGCTGCGCTTCACCATCGGCCGCGTCGACGTAGCACCGGGCTCGCCCAACACCGTGCCGGGCAAGGCGGTCTTCACCATCGACATGCGCCATCCCGACGAGGCCGTTCTGGAAGCCCACGAAGCCAAGCTGGCGGCGATCATTGCCACCCGGGCCGCCCCCTGTGTCGCCACGATCAAGCGCGTGACGGCGGTGGCGCCGACGATCTTCGATCCCAAGGTGATCGATCTGGTGCGCGCCAAGGCCAACGCCCTGAAACTCGCCAACATGGACATGCCCTCAGGCGCCGGCCACGACGCCATGCATATCGCCCACCTCTGCCCCACCGGCATGATCTTCGTACCCTGCGAGCGCGGTGTCAGTCACAACGAGGCCGAGAACGCTACGCCCGGGGACCTCGCCGCCGGCGCACGCGTGCTGGCCGAGGTGCTGGCCGACCTCGCGAACCGCTAAGGAAAAAGACATGTCGAAGAAGATGCAGTCCGAGCTCGTGGCCATCCTCACGGACCTGATCGCGCTGCCGAGCCCCTACCCGCCGGGCACCAGCGTCGAGATCTGCGCCTATGCGGCCAAGCGCCTGAAGAAGGTGGGCTACAAGGTCGAGACCGCGACCAAGACCACGGGCGTCGATAATGTCGTGGCGCGCCTGAAGGGCAAGACACGCGGCCCGGTCGTTGCCTTCAACGCCCATGTCGACACGGTGGGTGTGGGCGAACGCGCCAACTGGAAGAGCGATCCCTTCAAGGCCCTGGTGAAGGGTGGCCTCGTCCATGGCCTCGGTGCCGGCAATTGCAAAGGCAGCATGGCGGTGCAGATCTGGCTCGCCGAGGAAATCGCGCGCCGCGGCGGCCCGGCCAGGGGCGAACTGATCTTCACCTTCGTGGCCGATGAGGAAAACCTCGGCCCCGACGGCATGGCGTTTCTGCGCAAGACCGGCAAGGTGCGGCCCGATGCGTTGATTCTGGGCGCGCAGACCGAGAACAACCTGATCGTGGCTGAACGCGGCGTGATGTGGGCCCGGATCATCACCAAGGGCCGCGCCGCTCATGCCGGCAATCCGGCCGCCGGCGACAATGCCATCCTGCGCATGATGCGGCTCGTGGGCGCGCTCAACTCCTACTACGACAAGGCGCTGGCGCGGCGCGTGTCGGGCGCGATGAAGTCGACCGTGAACATCGGCATGTTCCATGGCGGCCACAACACCAATGTCGTGCCCTCGGCCTGCACCGTCGAGATCGATCGCCGCCTGCTGCCGAACGAAAAGGTGAAGGACGCCTTCAAGGAACTGAAGAGCGTGATCGACGGCGTGCGCGAGCCCAAGGGTCTTTACACGATCGAATTCCTGACCGGCACCAACGGCTTCTTCGCGCCGGAGAACGGCGCTGTGGTGGGCGCCTTCGAGGCGGCAGTGAAGGCGAAGACCGGCCGCAAGGTGAAGTTCCTCAATGCCACCGGCGTCAGCGACGGCCGCTACTACGCCGACGACGGCATAGAAATCATCAATTTCGGCCCGGGTTCCGGCGCACAGGGCCATGCCGCCAACGAGAGCGTGCCGATTGCCGGCATGGTCGAGGCGGTGGAGATCCAGATGGACGTGGTGAGGCGACTGCTGGGCTGACTCTCACGCCGTCTTCTGTGCCTTCAGCCCGAGCTTGCTGATGGTCTGCTCGCGCATCACGAACTTCTGGACCTTGCCGGTGATGGTCATCGGGAATTCCGGCACGAACTCGATGTAGCGCGGGATCTTGTAGTGGGCGATCTGGCCCTTGCAGAACTCGCGGATCTCCTCGGCTGTCGCACTCTGACCGTCGCGCAGCTTGACCCAGGCGCAGATCTCTTCGCCGTACTTGGAATCGGGCACGCCGATTACCTGCACGTCCTGGATTTTCGGGTGGCGGTAGAGGAACTCCTCGACCTCGCGCGGATAGACGTTCTCGCCACCGCGGATCACCATGTCCTTCAGCCGGCCCACGATGTTGACATAGCCCTCGGCGTCCATGGTCGCGAGATCACCGGTGCGCATCCAGCCCGCCTCGTCGATCGCCTCGGCGGTCTTCTCCGCGTCGTTCCAGTAGCCCTTCATCACCGAGTAGCCACGGGTGCAGAACTCGCCGGTCTCGCCGCGCGCCACCGCCTTGCCTTCGGGATCGACGATCTTGATTTCTATGTGCGGCAGCACCTGGCCGACGGTCGAGACACGCCGCTCCACGGGATCGTCGGTGGCGCAC
>JAUXWB010000428.1 GCA_030684475.1 Reyranella sp.
CAGCAGCCGAGGGAAAATAGAGTCCCGATTGCGGGCGGGCCGCCGCCTCGACCAGCGCCCTGGCATGCTCGTCGACGAAGCGCGTGTGCACGCGGTCGGCACGGAAATCGGGATGGGCGAGCAGCGCCCTCAGGAAGGCGATGTTCGAAGGTGCGCCCTCCAGGCGGAACGCCGCCAGCGCCCGCTCGGCGCGCGCCAGCGCGTCGCTGAACTCCGGCGATGGCGCATGCACGATCACCTTGGCCAGCAGCGAGTCGAAATTGGGATTGGTGCGGTAGCCGGCATAGCCATAGGTGTCGACACGCACGCCCGGTCCCGAGGGCGGCTCGAACACGGTGAGCGTGCCGCCGCCCGGCTTGGCCGAACCATCCGGCGTCATGGTCTCCATGTTGACGCGCAACTGGATGGCATGGCCGCGCGGCGTGAGACCCTTCACGCCGACCTCGTCGAGCGATACGCCGCCCGCCAAGCGCAACTGCGCCTTGACCAGATCGACGCCCCATACCTCCTCGGTTACGGTGTGCTCGACCTGCAGGCGCGGATTGGCTTCGATGAAGCAGAAGAAATCCCGGGCGGCATCGTCGACCAGGAACTCGAAAGTGCCGAGGCTGCGGTAGTTCACTGCCTTGGCCATCGCCACCGCCGACTCGACGATCTTCCGGCACATGTCCTCGGCGAGGTTGGGACTGGGCGCCAGTTCAACGATCTTCTGGCTGCGACGCTGGATCGTGCATTCGCGCTCGCCCAGGGGCACGATTCCGCCGGCGCCGTCGCCCACGATCTGCACCTCGATGTGACGGGCCCGCGCGATTAGCCGCTCGGCATAGAGGTCGCCGTTGCCGAACGCAGCCTTGGCCTCGGCCGAAGCGCGTGCGAAGGCATCCGGGATCTCGTTCTCGGCGGTGACGATGCGCATGCCGCGCCCGCCACCACCCGCGATGGCCTTGATGACAATGCCCGACTTGCCGTGCTTGGCGAAGAACGCCTTCACGCCCGCGACGTCGGTCGCGCCATCGGTGCCCGACAGCACCGGCGCATTGTTCTTGCCGGCATGCGCCCGGGCGCGCGCCTTGTCGCCGAACAGGTCGAGCTGCTCGGGCGTCGGGCCGACGAAGACCAGGCCGGCATCGGCGCAGGCCCGCGCGAAGGCCGCATTCTCGGCCAGGAACCCGTAGCCCGGATGAACCGCATCGCAGCCCGTCGCGCGCGCCGCTGCGATCACACCGGCGATATCGAGATAGGCCGCAGTGCCGCGCCCCTTGAGTGCCTTCACTTCGTCGACCCGCCGGACGTGCAGCGCGGTGGCGTCGTCCTCGGAGTGGATGCCGACGGTGGCGATGCCGAGTTCGGCGGCGGCCTGGGCAATGCGGACGGTGATTTCGCCGCGATTGGCGATCAGGAGTTTCTTGAGCATGGCACCGAGTATCGAGGTAAAATCGGCTTATGTCGAAACGCCTGCTGATTGTGGCCCATGCCCCGTCGGAGAACACCCTCTCGCTGCGCGCGGCCGTCGAGCGCGGTGCGCGGAGCGAAACGGGCCTCGACGTCCGGATCGTGGCACCGTTGCAGGCGGGGCCCGACGACGTGCTGGCGGCGCAGGTGATCATCCTGGGGACGACCGAGAACCTCGGCTACATGAGCGGCGCCCTGAAGGATTTCTTCGACCGCAGCTACAACCCCTGCCTGGAGAAGACCCAGGGCCTGCCCTACGCCCTCTACATTCGCGCCGGCAGCGACGGCACCGGCACGCGCCGCAGCGTCGAGACCATCACCACCGGCCTGCGCTGGCGCGCCGTGCAGGAGCCGCTGATCTGCAAGGGCGCGTGGCAGCCCGGCTTCGTCGGGCAATGCGAGGAGTTGGGCGCCGCCATGGCGGCAGGTCTCGCTGCCGGCATCTTCTGACTAGTGAGCGGTCCAGCCTCCGTCGACAACGAGGCCGGCGCCGGTCATGAAGCCCGCGTCATCCGAGGCCAGGAAGACGATGCCCTTGGCGATGTCGCTTGCCGTACCCAGCCGACCGATCGGGTGCAGGGCGAGCGTTGCCTCGCGTGCCTTCTCCGTATCGTTGGTGCCGACCTGCCTGGCGCGCATGACGAAGGTCTGCTGGCCCATGTCGGTCTCGATCAGGCCGGGATGGATCGAGTTGACGCGGATCTTGTAGCCCTTGCGGCCAAATTCCAGGGCCGTCGACTTGGTGAAGAGTGTCACGCCGCCCTTGGTCAGCGAATAGAGCGGATCGAGCTGGGATCCCACCAGACCAGCGATGGAAGCCAGATTGACGATCGCCGAACCGTGAGGGCTCTGCTTGGCACTCGCCTTGAGGTGAGGCAACGCCGCGCGCGTGCCCAGGACCACGCCGGTCAGGTTGACGGCGACCAGCCGGTGCCACTCGTCCATCGAGGCATCCTCGACGCCCTTGCCGACGAAGATGCCGGCATTGTTCACCAGAATATCGAGCCCACCGAACTTCTTAACCGTGGCATCCATTGCCGCAGCCCAACTCGCCTCCATCGTGACGTCGAGCGGCACGAACAGCGCCTGGCCGCCCGAAGCCTCGATCTCGCGCACGGCCTGGCGACCACGCTCCTCGAGCACGTCACCAATCGCCACCTTGGCGCCGACGCTCGCCATCAGCTTCGCCGTCTCGCCGCCGATGCCGCGCGCCGCGCCCGACAGAAAGGCGATCTTGCCATCCAGCCGGTTCATGATCGGGTCACGCCTTCTTTCCGAGTTGGTTGAACGGCACGTCCTTGTCGACGCGGATGTCGGCCGGGAGCCCGAGCACGCGCTCGGCCACGATGTTGCGCAGGATCTCGTCGGTGCCGCCGGCGATGCGGAAGCCGGCACCGGCGATCCACTGCGCCTGGAAGCCGGCGGCGTGCGGTACGTCTTCCTTCATGATGCCGGCATGGCCCATCAGCTCCATGGCGAAGGCGCCCATATCCTGCATCTTGGGCGCCGCCACGATCTTGATGATCGAGGATTCCGGTCCTGGCGTCTGGCCCTTGGAAAGCGCCGTCAGCGTGCGGTAGCGTGTGAGCTTCAGACCCTGTTGCTGGACGTACCATTCGGCAATCTTGCCGCGGACCTGCTGGTTGCGGATCGCCGGGCCATCCTCGAGGTCGGTGTCGCGGGCGAGTTCCATCAGCTCATCGATGTCGAGACCACCCGACGGCAGGCCGACGGCGAGGCGCTCGTTCATGAGCGTGGTAAGCGCCGCCTTCCAGCCCTCGCCGACCTTGCCCAGCCGCTGACTGTCGGGAATGCGCACGTCGGTGAAGAACACCTCGTTAAAGTTGGCGCCACCCGACATCTGCTTGATCGGCCGCACCTCGACGCCCGGCGTCTTCATGTCGAGGAAGAACATGGTGAGGCCGGCGTGCTTGGGCACGTTGGGGTCGGTGCGGGTGATGACGATGCCGTAGTCGCAATAATGCGCGCCCGAGGTCCAGACCTTCTGGCCGTTGATGACCCAACCTTCACCGTCCCGTTCCGCCTTGGTACGGATGCCGGCCACGTCCGAGCCGGCGGCCGGCTCGGAGAAGAGCTGACACCAGACTTCCTGGCCGTGCAGCGCGGGCTTCACGTAACGGGCGAGTTGCTCGGGCTTGGCATAGGCCATCATGGTCGGGATGCACATGCCGAGGCCGATGTCGAAGAAGCCGAGCGGCACCAGGTAGTTGGCCTCCTCCTGCTGGTAGATCACCTGCAGGATCGGCGAGCCGCCGCGGCCGCCGAATTCCTTGGGCCAGGTGATGCGGGCGTAGCCGGCCTTTGCCTTCTTGTCCTGCCACTCCTTCGCCTTCTTCAGGAGTTCCGGATCGTCGTTGCGCGCGCGAAAGCTCTGCTTGTCGTCGCTCTTGCGGGTGGCGTTGGCCTCAAGCCAGGCGCGGACTTCCTTGCGGAAAGTGGCTTCCTCGGCGGTGTCGTTGAAATCCATGTTGGCTTCCTCCTACGCCGCGTTCTTCTGTTCGAGACGCGTTACCAGCTTGTCCTTCCATGCCATCGGCCCGCCGATCGACAGCGCCATCAGGCGCGAGCGGCGATAGTGGAACTGCGTGTCGGCCTCCCAGGTGAAGCCGATGCCGCCGTGGGTCTGGATGTTCTCCTTGGCGGCGAAATCGTAAGCCTCGGTGGCGGCAATCCGCGCCGCCGCCGCCGCGACCGCGAGATCGGCGCCGCCCTCGGTCAGCATCATGGCGCCGTAGTAGGCGTTGGACCGGGCGAGCTCGAGCTTGACGTAGCAATCCGCGAGCTTGTGCTTGATCGCCTGGTAGGAGCCGATGGCGCGGCCGAAGGCCTGGCGCTGCAGCGCGTAGTCGCGCGCCATCCACATCGCGGCCTCGGCACCGCCCACCTGGGCGAAGGCGAAATAAACCGCCGCCGCGTCGTACAGCCGCTCGAGCAGCCGCCAGCCCTCGCCTTCGCCGCCCAGCAGCTCGGCCGAGGCATCCTTGAAGGTGAGTTCGGCGTGCTTGCGCGCGGGATCGATCGTATCGACCCGCTTCTTGGCGACGGCTGCCTGCTTGAGGTCGACCAGCACCAGCGACAGGGCGCGATCTCCTGATCCGCCGGTATTGGCCAGAGCGATCGTGAAAGTTGCGGCCTCGCCGTCAGTCACCGGGACTTTCTTGCCGTTGAGGCGGCCACCGCCGAAGGTCGTCCGGATGTTGCGCGGCTTAGGCGGTTGCGGTCCCTCGGCGATGGCGAGCGTGCCGATCGCCTTGCCTGACGCGAGTTCCGGCAGCCATTTCTTCTTCTGCGCGTCCGAACCCGCAAGCTTCAGCGCCTCGGTCGCCAGCACGACCGATGTGTCGAAGGGCACGGGCGCGGCGGCGCGGCCGATCTCTTCGGCAACGACGCAGACTTCGAGCGGCGAGAGACCCGAGCCGCCGTATTCCTCGGGGATGCCGATGCCGGGCACGCCGAGATCGACGAGGCCCTTCCAGACGTCCTCGGCGTGGGTTTCGTTGCCGTCGAGCACGCGCCGCACGACCTTGGTCGGGCACTTGTCGGTGAGGAATTTGCGAACCTGCTCCTTGAGCAGCTTCTGGTCGTCGGAAAAATCGAAGTTCATGATGACCCGACCCTAGCAAGGCCGGCCGGTTCGGGGAACGGTTCTAGGTTCCGTCAGGCGGGTCGTGGGATGTGCTAGGCTGCCGTCATGGACACACCTCAAATCATGGACTGGCACGCCCACGTCTACTTCGACCCGGCCTCGCGCGACGCCGCCTGGGCACTGCGTGAGCGCATCGAGAAGGGCTTCCCCATCGAGATGGGCCGCTTCCACGAAAAGCCCGTCGGACCGCATCCGCGCTTCAGCTATCAGGTGGCATTCAAGAACGAACAGCTGGCGTCGCTGCTGTCCTGGTTGACGCTCAACCGCGGCGACCTCACGGTGTTCATCCATCCCAACACCGGGCATGATCTCGAAGACCACCGCGACCGCGCGATCTGGATGGGCCAGCAGGTGCCGCTGGTGCTCGACATCTTCACGAAGAAGGGCTGACCGAATGGACTCGCTGCTCCCCCTCGCCAAGCGCGTCGGCGAAAAACTGAAGGCCCGCAAGGAAACGGTCGGCGTGTCGGAATCCTCGGCCGGCGGCCTGGTGTCCGCCGTGCTGCTCGCGGTACCCGGCGCCTCGGCCTACTTCATGGGCGGCGCGGTGGTCTACACCCGCCCGGCGGGCGACGCCTTCCTCGCGGTACCGCGCGAAAAACGCGCCGGCGTGCGCTCGTCGAGCGAGCCTTGGGCTTTGCTCGCCGCCGAACATGTGCGCGAGCGCCTGAAGACGACCTGGGGCCTGGCGGAGACCGGCGCGTCTGGCCCGACCGGCAATTCCTACGGCGACCCGGCGGGCCATACCTGCGTGGCGGTCGTCGGTCCCAAGGGCAGCATCGCACGCACGCTTCGCACCGGCTCGGCCGACCGCGTCGCCAACATGCGCGCCTTCGCCGCCGAAGCGCTCAAGCTGCTCGACGAACAACTCGACTAGCTCCGCGGCTGCGGCCGTCCACCGGCGGTCATGCCGCCGTCGATCACCAGCTCCTGGCCGGTCATGTAGTTGGCGGCCTCGGTGCAGAGGAACAGCACGCCGTTGGCGATGTCCTGCGCCTCACCGACGCGCGGCAGCGGCACGGACTGTGCGGCGCGTTCGCGCGGATCGATCGGCGCGTTGCGACGATTGCCTTCGGCGCCGGTCGGGATCTTGCCCCAGATCGGCGTGGCGATGATGCCGGGGTGGACGGAGTTGCAGCGGATGTTGTCGGCGGCATGCTCGAGCGCCACGGATTTCGCCAGCAGTCGCACGCCGCCCTTGGTCGCCGAATAGGCGGCAAGGCCCGGCGCCCCGCGCAGGCCCGCGATCGAGGACATCAGGACCAGTGAGCCGCCGCCGGCGCGCTTCATCGCCGGAATCGCATGCTTGATCGAGAGAAACACGCCATCGAGGTTGATGGCCTGCTGGCGCTGCCAGTCGGCAAGCGTCATCTCGGCGATCGGCGCCATGACGCCGATGCCGGCATTGGCCACCATGATGTCGAGACGGCCAAAAAGCTTCTCAGCTTCGGCGCTCACGCCGGGCCATCCCGCCTCGTCGCGCACGTCGTGGTGCAGGTAGCGCGCCTTGCCACCCGCCCTGAGGATGCGCTCGACGACACGGGTATCGTCAATGTCGGTGACCAGCACGGCGGCGCCTTCACGTGCCAGCGTCTCTGCACAAGCCTCGCCAATGCCCGAGGCACCGCCGGTGACGATGGCGGCCTTACCGGCGACCTGGCCGGACACTACCGCCCCTTCCAGTTGCCCGGCCGCTTCTCGGCGTAGGACTTGATGCCTTCCTTGAAGTCCTCGGTCTTGCGCGTCCAGTCCTGCTCGGTGAGCTCGCGTTCGGTGGCGATTTCGGCGGCGTCGGCAAAGCCGCGGCGCATGGTCTCGCGCGTCGACTGCACCGCGAGCGGCGCGCCTTCGGCGATCTCGGCGGCAAGCGCGAGGGCCGCCTTGCGCACGTCGGCGAGTGGCACCAGCACGTCGGCCATGCCCCAGGCGACGGCTTCCTCGCCGCCGATGCGACGACCCGTGTAGAACATGAGGTTGGCCCTCTGCTGGCCGATCAGGCGCGGCAGCGTGAAGGTGAGCGAGAAACCGGGATGGAAGCCCAGCCGCGTGAAGTTGGCGGCGAAGCGCGCCTCCGGACAGGCGACGCGGAAGTCCGGCATGATCGCAAGGCCGAGGCCGCCGCCGATCGCCGGGCCCTGCACCGCCGCCACGCTCGGCTTCTTGGAGCGGAACAGGCGGGTCGCCTCCTTGTAAAGATGCTTGCCGCTCTCGGCCGCGCCGGTCTGCGGCCGGTTGGCGAAGTCGGCGCCGGCGCAGAACGACTTGCCCTGCGCGCACAGCACGTAGGCGCGGACGTTCATGTCCTTGTCGAAGGCCTCGAACGCGTCGGCGATCTGGTTGATCAGCGAATTGTCGAAGAAGTTGTGCGGCGGACGCTGGATCTCGACGATGCCGACATGACCTTCGGTGCTGACGCCGATATCCTTATAGGTGGCGCTCATGCATTTCCCCCACGGGTTATAAGTGAGCCGGGATATTGCCCCGGCGTGGGGGCGCTCGTCGATATGGGAGGACAAAGAATGTCGCAAAGCGAACAACACGCTCCAGGGCGTGCGCTCGTCATCGGCGGAGGCACCATGGGCGTGGGCATCATCGCCATGTTCCTGGGCGGCGGCTGGAAGGTCGATGTCGTATCGCGCTCGGCCTCGACCCGCGACGGACTGCCGGCGGCAGCCAGGAAGGCGCTGGCCGGCATGGGCAAAGCCGAGGACGTCTCGGGGCTCGCGACCTACGCCACGCTGGCCGAAGCGCCGTGGGCCGCGATCGACATCGCCGTCGAGACCGTGACGGAGGATCTGGCGCTGAAGCAAAGACTGTTCACCGAGATGGAGGCGCTGGCGCGGCCCGACTGTGCGCTCACCTCGAATTCCTCCAGTTTCCCCATCAGCGAGATCGCCAAGGGCCTGAAGACGCAGGCACGCATGATGGGACTGCACTTCTTCATGCCCGCCCACCTGATCCCGCTGGTCGAGGTCGTGCGCTCCGTGCACACCGACATCCCGACAGCCGAGAAGGTCGGCGCGATCATGAGTTCGCTCGGCAAGCGGCCAGTGCAGGTGAAGAAGGACGTGATCGGCTTTCTCGGCAACCGCATCCAGGGTGCGTTGATGCGCGAGGCGTTGTGGCTGATCGAACAGGGCGTCGCCTCGCCCGAAGACGTCGACGCCACGGTGCGCCTCTCCTTCGGCTTCCGCTATGCCGCCGCCGGCCCGATCATGCAGAAGGAGCATTCCGGTTGGGACACGACCTGCGCGGTCGCCAAGATCATCTGGCCCGACCTCAGCAATGCCGACGGTCCGCCGCCCGTGCTCCAGCGCAATGTCGACGAGGGCCGCATCGGCTTCAAGACCAAGGGCGGCTTCTTCTCCTGGAACGACGAGTCCATCGCAAAAGAGCGCGCCCGGTATGAGCGCGCTCTTCGCAAGTGTCTCGAAATCTTCCGCGAGGAAGGGATCGTCTAGGCGCCTCTAGGCGGCGCGGCCACGGCCGCGACCACCGCCGCCGCCGCCGCCGAAGCGGCGAGCGCCGCCGTTGGAGCGCGGACGATCGCCCTGCGGGCGGTCACCGTGCGGACGATCACCATGGGGGCGGTCACCCCGCGGCGGACCATTCGGACGATCGCCGAACGAGCGCGGACGGTCGCCCTGGGGGCGATCGCCGAAGGAACGCGGGCGGTCACCTTGGGGACGATCACCCTGCGGGCGGTCGCCCGGCTGGTGTGGACGGTCGCGGAAATCGCCCCGCGACCACTGACGCTCGCCTTCCGGACGCGGACGATCACCCTGGGGGCGGTCACCCTGAGGACGATCGCCATGACCGCCGCCGAACAACCGCGGACGGTCGCCGAAGGAGCGCGGGCGGCCCGGGCGACCGGGACCGCGGCCGCGCGGACGCTCGTCGCGGCCCCGCTCGTCACGGGGATCGCGCTCCTCGCGACTGCGAGCAACCGGCGGCATCACCGGCATGTCTTCGTTGGCCGGCGTCGACACGACGGCGATCGGCTGGCGGGTGAGCTTCTCGATACTGCGGAGCTGGCCGCGCTCGCTCGAGTCGCAGAACGACACGGCGATGCCCGAAGCGCCGGCGCGCGCGGTGCGGCCGATGCGGTGGACGTAACTCTCGGCGTCGGCCGGCAGCTCATAGTTGATGACGTGGGTCACGCCCACGACGTCGATGCCGCGCGAGGCGAGATCGGTGGCAACCAGCACGCGGGCCTTGCCGCGGCTGAAATTGTCAAGCGCCTTCTGGCGGGCGTTCTGGCTCTTGTTGCCGTGGATCGCCTCGGAACGCACGCCGCGGTCCTCGAGCGCCTCG
>JAUXWB010000232.1 GCA_030684475.1 Reyranella sp.
CCGCTCGTAACTATTGCGGGCTATGCCATGCCAGAGGACGGCTGGGCGGCCTTCGAGTCGGCCGTGGAGCTAGTCTTTAGGCGCCGAGGCGTGAAGATCCTCCACGCGATCGATCTTCAGCAAAGCAAGGCGCCGTTCGCCGGCGACAATTGGAAGGTGTTGAACAAGCAGACATTCGTCGCCCAGCTCTGTTTGGCCATGAAGCCGCACCAGCCCCTTGGATTCAGCTACACGGCGGCCCGAGAAGTTTACGAACGCCGCGCGCGGGAAGCCGGGCGTCCGACTGGTGCTAGCCCCTATGTCTTCGGGTTTCAGGTGATCCTAAATTGGATTCTCAACAGTGCGCAGATTGGAAAGCGTGTGCGCGAAGAAGGCGTGGCATTCATTATTGAACGGGGCAGCAAAAACAACGGTGGCATCACTGCCGCGTATGACTTCATCGCAAAGAACTACCGCGATCTAGGCAATACGTTGCGCGGTCTGACATTCGTGCCGAAGACTCACTCTCGCGCGATCCAGATGGCGGACCTAATCGCCTACTATTCATATCGGCGGGCAATGCACCTGCAGGGCGTCCCCTTTGATCAGCACGCTAGCGTCAAACTAGACCCCGTCATTATGGTCATGTTGGAGACTTGCCCGCATCTTTGCATGGTGGGGGACCAATTCGGCTGGGGCGCTAATGATTGGCGCGTGAGTGTCGAGCAAATACCTCAACCACCTCCTGCCGGAGATTTCGAAGTGTTAGCGCCTGACTAAATTGCGATGACCTATTGACTCCTATCCTATCCTCCCCTATATATCCGTTCTAACGGATTTCCGGCCCTAAAAGGCCGATGAATAGGAGGAGAGGGATGTCTTTTTACGATCAAAACCGTCCGTTCGGGGCCCCGCTCGGCACCACCAGGGCGCCACAGGTCGGGGGCATGAGCTGGACCGACGCGGCCCATTTCATGCGAATCCACGGCCGCAGCTTTCAACTGCCTCCCCACATGCACGGCATGAGCCTGGCGCAGCTTGAGGCCAAGGCCCGCGAGGAGAACCGTGAAGTGCACGAGGCCGCGGAGGCGAAGGCGAGCGCCGCGCGCATCGAGAACGCGCCGAAGTCGATCGAACGCGCGTTGCTCGACGCCCCTTCCCCGAAGCGGCCCGCGGCGGCGCAGCGCGGCTGGCGCCTCAGGGTGCGCTACGCCAATCAACTCCGCCGCTGCAGCACCTTGCGCGAGGCGGCGGCCCGGGTCGGCGTCGACGAGAGCACGGCACGGCGCTGGCGGGTCAAATATCCGGCCTTCGGCAAGCGCTGCGACAAGATCATCGCCGAGCGCTACCAGCAGAATGCCGATGACCTCAAGCTGCGCGCCGGCGAGCCCAGGACGCGGCCCTACTTCTTTCGCGGCAAGCAGATCGGCGAGCAGGTGATCCACGACGACCGGGCGCTGATGTTCCTGCTGAAGCTGGAAGACGGCCAGCGCGCCCGTGCCGAGGCCCGCGAGCAGCGGGCGCACGAGATCCGCCTGAAGGAGATGGAGATCGAGGCGCGGCGCCCTCAGAAGGAGAGAGGTGCGAAGGGAATTTCCAAAACGCCCGCTTCTGCCGCGCAGCCGGAGACACCCGCCGAACCCGAATCCGCCGCCCCGATCAACGACTTGCCCGCCGTTCCGGCGGACATCGCACCTCCCGAGGTCGTGGAGGTCTCATCACCCCCTCATCCGCCCTCTCCCCCTAGCGGGGACGAGGAGGAGAAAGAGCAAACGCAATCTTTTCATGTTCCTCTCCCCCCTTGGGGGAGAGGCTAGGTGAGGGGGTAGTGAAGAACCAACCCGCTGTATAGGTTCTATCCATGACCCAAATCCATGACATGAGCGCCGTCGAGCTGCTCGCCGCCTACAAATCCAAAAAGCTCTCGCCGGTCGAGGCCGTCGATGGCGTGATCGCCCGCATCGAGGCGTGGGAGCCGAAACTGAAGGCGCTCTACGCGCCGGATTTCGGCAATGCGCGCAAGGCCGCCAGTGAGTCCGCGAAGCGCTGGCAGGCGGGCAAGCCGCAGGGCGCGCTCGATGGCGTGCCGATCACCCTCAAGGAGAACATCGCCACCAAGGGCGTGCCGATGCCGCTCGGCACTGCGGCCACGGACCTGGTCCCGGCGACGGCGGACGCGCCGGCGGCGGCGCGGGTGCGCGAGGCGGGCGCCGTTATCCTGTCGAAGACCACCATGCCCGACTACGGCATGCTGTCGTCGGGCCGCAGCTCCTTCCATGCGCTGACGCGCAACCCGTGGAACCTCGCCTGGAATCCCGGCGGCTCCAGTGCGGGCGCTGGGGCGGCGGCGGCGGCCGGCTACGGTCCGCTGCATCTCGGCACCGACATCGGCGGCTCGGTGCGCCTGCCGGCCTGCTGGAACGGCATCTTCACCCTGAAGCCCAGCCTCGGCCGCGTGCCGGTCGACCCGCCCTATTTCGGGCGCGCGATCGGGCCGATGACGCGCACCGTGGCGGACGCCTGTTTGCTGATGGCCGAGCTTTCCAAGCCCGACGCGCGCGATCACATGAACCTGCCGCCTGTGTCGATCGATTGGAGCGCCGGTCCGCTCGAGCCCAAGGGATTGAAGATCGGCCTGCACATGGACGCGGGCTGTGGCATGCCGCTCGAGCCCGAGACCCGCGCCGCGGTCGAGGCGGCGGCGAAGCTGTTCGCGACGGCCGGCGCAAAGGTGGAGCCGGTGGCGCCGTTCATGACTCCGGCTATGCTCGACCTGCAGGATCTCTTCTGGCGGGTGCGGAGCTGGGTCGATTTCTCCGCACTCTCCCATGCCCGGCAGGCGAAGGTGCTGCCCTTCATCGCCGACTGGTGCCGCGGTGGCGCCGACGTCTCGGGCCCGATGGTGATCAAGGGCATCGCCAACTACATGGCGATCCGCGCCGCGACGGTGAAGGCGACTCAGCCGTTCGATTTCGTGCTGTCTCCGACCTCGCCGGTGCCGACCTTCCCGGCCGAGTGGGAGATGCCGTCCAACGACGTCAACCGCGCGATGGACCATATCGGCTTCACCCTGCCCTACAACATGAGCGAACAGCCCGCCGCCTCGATCAACTGCGGCTACACGAAAGAGGGCAAGCCGATCGGCCTGCAGATCGCCGGCCGCCGCTTCGACGATGCAGGCGTCATGCGCCTGTCGCGCTGGTTCGAGACCGCGCGCAGTGCGCAGAAGAAGTGGCCGGAGCCTCCGAAGTAATGGACGCCGACGTCATCGTGGTCGGCTCCGGCGCGGCGGGACTCTCCGCCGCGCTGGCGGCGGCCCACGACGGGGCGAAGGTCGTCGTGCTGGAGAAGTCGCGTTGGCTGGGTGGCACGTCGGCCATGTCGGGGGCCGGCACCTGGGTGCCCTGCAACCATCACATGATGGCGGCGGGCATCGCCGATTCACCCGAGGAGACTCTCGAATACATCAGGGGTGCTGCGCCGCCGGGTTGGCAGAAGGACGAGGACGAGTTGTGGCAGGTGCTGGCGGAACAGTCGGCGCCGATGCTGAGGTTCCTCGAGGACGAGACGCCGCTCCGTTTCGAGCTCGTCAACCATCCCGACCTCTATGCCGAGGTGCCGGGCGGCAGGAAGTTCGGCCGCATGGTGTCGACCTTGCCGATCAGCCGCTTTCTTCTGGGCCGTCTGTGGAACCGCGTGCGGCCCTCGGTGAAGACGCAGCTCTTCACCTACCGCGAGCTGGTCGATGGCGTGCTGAAGAACCCGGTGCGTGGCGTGCTCGGCATGGCGCCCACTCTGCTGTGGCGGCTGCTGACGGCCAGCGTCGGCGCGGGCAATGCGTTGATCGTGGGGCTGGCCCGCGGCTGCCTCGACAAGGGCTGCGTGATCCAGCTCGAGACGCCGGTGACGCGGCTGTTGATGGAGAACGATGCGGTGGTGGGTGTCGAGGCGATGATCGACGGCGAGAAGCGTTCCTTGCGCGCCGCGCGTGGCGTGGTGCTGGCGACCGGCGGCTTCGACTGGAATGCTGAGCTGATGACGAAGCATTTCCCCGGCCTCGACCTCACGGGCGCGCCCGACACCAATACCGGCGATGGTCAGGTGATGGCGGCCGAGGCGGGTGCGGAACTTGCGCACATGGACCAGGCGCTGATCTCGCCGGCCACCTTCACGACCTACGAGGGCCGCCGCCACGCCCAGCCGCTGCTGGAAACCTATGCGCCGCACGTGATCCTGGTGAACCGCCATGCCAAGCGCTTCGTGAGCGAGGGCAGCCCGGCGCTGGGCGTCGCAGTCGACGAACGCGGCCCCGACGGCAAGCCCGCGCACCTGCCGGCCTGGCGCATCTTCGATTCACGCTATGCCAAGGCGATGACCCTCTCCATGCATTTCGGCTCGAAGGAGAAGGGCTTCATTCGCCGAGCCGACACGATCGAGGCGCTGGCGAAAGAGATCGATCTCGATCCGCAGGCGTTGCGCGCCACCGTGGACCGTTTCAACGGCTGGTCGAAGGAGGGCGTCGATCGCGACTTCCACCGCGGCGAGACGGTGTGGGAGCGCTTCTATACCAAGGATCGCGCACTGGGCACGGTTGAGCAGGGGCCGTTCTACGCAGCACCTTTCCTCTATGTCAGCCTCGGCACCAAGGGTGGGCCGCGCACCAACCGGCACGGCCAGGTGCTCAGGCCCGACCGCAGCGTGATCGGCGGGCTCTACTGCGCCGGCCTCGCCGCGTCGAGCCCGATCGGCACCAAGGCGGTCGGCGCCGGCACCACGATCGGTCCCTTCCTCACCTTCGGCTACGTCGCCGGCAAGGCGATCGCGCGGCGCAATGTCTGAGCGTCCTCCTCCCCTGGGTCCTTTGGGAATCTTGATGCTCGACACGCGCTTTCCGCGCATCGTGGGCGACATCGGCAATGCGGCCTCGTTCGACTTCCCGGTGATCTTCCGCCGCATGGAGGGCATCGGCTCGGCGGATGCCGTTGCGACCAAGCCCGATCGGCCGCGCGTGCTGGTCGCCCTCAAGACCAACGCTGAGGTGCTGGCAGCCGAGGGCGCGATCGGTTTGTCGACGAGCTGCGGCTTCCTCGCGCTCTACCAGGACGATCTCGCATTAGTGTCGCCGGTGCCGGTCGCGACCTCGACGCTGCTGCTGATCAAGCAGATGAAAGAGAACAAGGTCGGCGTGATCACGGCGTCGGCGAAGAACCTGACGCCGGCGCATTTCGAAGCAGTCGGTGCGCCGGTTGACACGCCGTTCGTGGGCTTGCCCGAAGACAGTTCGTTTGCGGGTACGTTCCTGCGCAACGGTCTGACGCTGGATCGCGAGACGGTCGAACGCGAAGTCGTTTCGGCAGGCCGCGATCTCGTGGCCAGGCATCCCGGCATCGATGCCGTCGTGCTCGAATGCACCAACCTGCCGCCGTACAAGAAAGCCCTGGAGAAGGACCTCGGCCTGCCGGTGCTCGACGTGCTCGATCTGCTGCGCGGCTTCTACGCCGGTCTCAACGCGCGGCGTTGACCATCAGGCTGGGCAGCCAGTTGACCAGACCCGGGAAGACATAGAGGAGGACCACGCACAGGACCATCGTGAGGAAGAAGGGCAGCGAGACCTTGCCGATCCAGAAGATCGACTTGCCGGTCATGCCCTGGAGCACGAACAGGTTGAAGCCGACCGGCGGCGTGATCTGCGCCATCTCGACCACGATGGTGATGAAGATGCCGAACCAGATCTTGTCGATGCCGGCCTGCTCGACCATCGGCAGCACGATGGCCGCGGTCAGCACGATCATCGAGATGCCGTCGAGGAAGCAGCCGAGGATGATGTAGAGAATCGCCAACGTCAGGAGCAGCATGCCGGGCGTCAGCCCCATCGCCGCGATGGTCTCGGCGAGGTGGCGCGGCAGGCCGGTGAAGCCCATGGCGAGCTTGAGGAACGAGGCGCCGGCCAGGATCAGCAGGATCATCGCGGTGAGGCGCGTGGCGCCCATCACGCTGTCCCAGAGGTTCTTCCAGGTGAGGCGGCGTTGCCAGGCGGCGATGACGAAGGAGCCGACGACACCGAACGCCGCCGACTCGGTGGCCGTCGCGACGCCGGCATAGATCGACCCCAGCACGAGGAGGATCAGCAGCACGACCGGAATCAGCGAGCCCGATTCGCGCAGCTTCTCGGCGAGCGGCATCGGCGGATCGGGCGGCGGGACCTTCGACGGGTTGAGCAGCGACCAGCCCGCGACATAGGCCATCATCAGACCGGCCAGCAGGATGCCCGGGATGAGGCCGGCGGCGAACAGCTTGGCAATCGAGACCTCGGCCTGCACGCCGTAGACGATCATGATCAGCGACGGCGGGATCAGCAGCCCGAGCGTGCCGGCGCCCGACAGGCTGCCGATGGCGATGGCGTCGGGATAGCCGCGGCGGCGCAGCTCCGGCACCGTCATCTTGCCGATGGTGGCGACAGTGGCGGCGGAGGAGCCGGAGACGGCGGCGAAGATGGTGCAGCCGATGATGTTGGTGTGGACCAGCCTTCCGGGCAGGCGGCGCATCCACGGCGCCAGGCCGCGGAACATCTCCTCGGAGATGGCGGTGCGGAACAGCACCTCGCCCATCCAGACGAAGAGGGGCAGCGCCGTCAGTGTCCACGACGACAGGTCGGAGAACACGACGGTGGCCATCGAGTCGCCGGCAGGCTTGGCGGGCGCGAAGGTCCACATGACGGCGATCGACACGCCGATCATGCTGAGCCCGATCCACACGCCGGTGCCGAACAGGAAGAACAGCGCCGCGATGGCCAGCAGCGCGATCTGGGCGTCGATGCCGCTCATGATCTATTGGTCATTCAGCGCTCGAGACGCGCGGCTTCCTCGCCGCTGGATTCCACCATCAGCGCGCCGCCCGAAGCGACCACGACGAGCTGTTCGACGACGGCGATGCAGAGAACCACCGCGCCCAGCGCCATCCCGACCTGGGGCATCCACAGCGGAATGGCGATCAGGCCGGTCGAGAGGTCGTTGATCTCGAAGCTCTGCCAGCAGAGCTTGACCGAGAACCAGGCGAGATAGCCGCTGAGCAGGGTGGCGAGGCCGAGGCACCAGATCTCGGCCAGCCGCCGCGGCAGGCCCCGCAGGCGCTGCAGGAACAGCGTCACCCTGATGTGCTCGCCGCGGCCGAAGGTCGAGGCGAAGGCCAGGAACGCCGAGGCGAGCATGGCATAGCCCGCGAACTCGTCGGCCGAGCGCGCCACGTAGTTGAACAGGTTGGGCAGGCCGAAAGTCTGCTCCAGCCACAGGCCGATGCCGGGCCCAACCGAATAGAGGACGAAGACCAGGAGCAGCACCATGAAGATGCCGCCCAGGATCCCCGTCCACTCGTAGAGCGTTTTTAGGGCAGACCGCACGAAGGCGGGCGCCTAGTTCTTCTTGTAGGCGTCGACCACGGCCTTGCCGTCGGCGCCGGCCTTCTCCATCCACTCGGCCGTCAGCTTCTTGCCGAGCTCCTTGTATTCGGCGGCGAGCTTGGGCGAGGGCGGCTGGACCTTCATGCCGTTCTTAGCCAGCGTCTCGAGGAAGCCCTTGGACAGCCTCTCGGCCTCGGCCCAGCCCAGCGCCTCGGCCTTGGCGGCCTCGGCCAGCACGACCTTCTTGGTGGCATCGTCGAGCTTGTCGAAGGCGGCCTTGTTCATGAGCACCGCGTCCTTCGGCAGCCAGGCCTGCGTATCGTAGAAATGGGTGAGCTGCTCCCACACCTTCGAGTCGACGCCGGTGGCGCCCGAGGAGATGAAGGAGTCGACCTTGCCGGTGGCCAGCGCCTGGCTGAGTTCGGCGGCCTGGATGGTGATCGGCTGGGCGCCGGTCAGCTCGGCGATGCGCGAGGTGCCGCGATTGTATGCGCGGAACTTCAGCCCCTTCATGTCGGCGAGCGAGTTGATCTCCTTCTTGGCGTAGAGGCCCTGCGGCGGCCACGGCACGGCGAACAGCACGACCATACCCTGGGCGGCGGCCTTCTTCTCCAGCACCGGCTTCTGTGCGGCCCACAGCTTCTTGGCCTCGGGGAAGGAGGTGGCGAGGAAGGGCACGACGTCGAGGCCGTAGATCGGATCCTCGTTCTCGAAGTTGGAGACCAGGATCTCGCCGATAGCGGCCTGGCCGGTCTGCACCGCGCGCTTGATCTCGGGCGCCTTGAACAGCGACGCGCCGGGATGGACGACGATCTCGAGCTTGCCGCCGCTCGAGGCCTTCACGGCGTCGGCGAACTTTTGGAGGTTGACGCTGTGATAGTTGGTTGCCGGATAGGCGGCCGGCAGGTCCCACTTGGTCTGTGCGAAAGCCGGCGTCGCGAGCAGGGTCGCGGCCGTGGCGAGAAGGAGTCTGCGCTTCATCTTAAGTCTCCCGGAAAAGGTCCCCATGGTCGGATCGTTACATCGCCGTCAGCGGGGCAGCAAGCGGCGGTAGAGCGGTTCCAGCAGGGTGGGCATCAGATAGATCGGAAACTGCACGGCGGCGATGAACAGGAAGATGTCGGCGTCGGCCGAGGCCGGCAGGACCGCCATCAGCAGGGCATTGTGCCGGCCGCCCGAGCAGTAGCCCGCCGTGAGCGCGGTGCGCCGGTCGAGGAACGGCAGCAGGCCGGCTGCCATCACGAAGTTGCACAGGATCATCCCTCCAAAGGCGCCGGCGACGAATCCCGCCAGCTTCACCGGCTCGGCCAGCGCGCGGGCCATCACGCCATCCATCAACGGGATGGCGAACACCATCAGCACCACCACCGAGAGCCCATCGAGAGTCGTGCCAGCCTCGGCAAGCCGTGATCCGAGGAAACGGCGGATGACGATCGCGCCGGCCAGCGCCAGGGCCACGATCAGTGCCAGCCGCAGGCTGAGATCGACGAGGCTGATCTTGAGGTCGAGGTCGAGCAGCCAGAGCGCCAGTGGCGGCAGAGTGAAGGGCACCAGGAAGTTGGTGAACAGGGTGAGCAGCAGCGCCAGCGACGAATCGAGCCGCAGGAAGGTGGCCGTGGTCGCGGCCGAGATGATGCCGGGCGCCATGGCACTCAAACAGAGGGCTGCGATCAGGCTGGGCCACAGGCCGAGGGCCTGCCAGATCGGCCAGACGATCAGCGGCACCGCGATCAGGTTGAGCAGCGCCAGCACGACCGCGAGTCCCGGCCGGCGCAGGAGCGAGGAGAGACGCATCCAGTCGGTGCGGGCAAGCGCCAGCATCAGCAGCGCCACGGCGAGCGGCCAGAGGAGCGGCCGCGCGGCGGCGGCGATGTCCTGGAACAGGAGGCCGATCACCAGCGAAAAAGGCAGCAGCGTCGTGGCGCGCCCACCCATGCGCCGCAAAACGTGAACGACCGGGTTCATTTCCTCGACCCTAGCACATGGTAGCGTCGGCCATGTTCCTGCGGACCTTGCTCGTCGCCTTGTTGCTTGCCGCGCCGGCGTGGGCGCAACCGTCGACGGCGCCGGACTGCACCGTCGATGGCACGCTGGCACAAAGCGACGGGCTGAAACTCGACATCGTCTATCGCTGCCGCTCGGCGGGCGCGCTCACTTTCCAGGCCGTCGGCGACTTCGCGGTATCGAAGGTCCTGTCGTTCCGTGACGGGTCCGGCGTATCGCAACCGATCGCACCGGGTGGCTGGCGGGTCGAGCCCGTGAACGGCATCGTCGAGGCGCGCTACCGCTACGATCTCACCGCCCATGCCCGCGCCGTCGACGCGCCGTCGAAGGCGCTGCAGCGCGGCGAGGGCGTGATCTCGCTGCTCTCGGGCTGGCTGCTCGAGCCCGCCGGCTACACCCATTTCGCCACCATCGACATCCGCATGGCCACCGCGCCTGGCCTGGTCTTCGCCTCGGGACTGCCCCGGGTCGGCGACGCCTGGCGCCTGGCCGGAACGACGGTGCGGTTCGCGGGCTACACCGTGCTGGGCCGTCTCGACCTGCAGGATCTCGCCGTGCCCCTGCCGGGTTCGCTCCGATCCGGCGCGGTGAAAGGCCAGGGTGTGCTGCGCCTCGCCCTGCTCGACGGCTTCACCCCGGCGCAGCGCGGCGAGTTCGTCGACTGGGTGCGGCGCACAGCCGAGGCCGAGGCCAACTACTGGCAGGGGTTTACGGCGCGACAGATGCTGCTGGTCCTCGTGCCCGTGCCGCAGCGGCGCGGCGTCGGCTATGGCCGTACCGTACCGGGTGGCGGGCCGACGGTGATGATCGAGGTCGGCGCCGGCATCGATCAGCGCGGGTTGTTCGACGACTGGGTGCTGGTGCACGAGCTGATCCATACCGGCATGGCCTTCATCCGCGGCCGCAACACCTGGTTCATGGAAGGGGCCGCCACCTACGTCGAGCCGATCATCCGCGCCCGCGCCGGCTGGAAGACCGAGGAGGAGGTGTGGCGAGAATGGGTCACCAGCATGCCGCAGGGTGCGCCAGCCTTTGCCCGCGGCCTCGGTGATGCGTCGGGCCGCGAGAACTACTGGGGCGGCGCGCTCTTCATGCTGCTCGCCGACATCGAAATCCGCCGCGCCACCGATGGCATCAAGGGCCTGGAGGATTGCCTGGGCGGCGTGCTGTGGAGCGGCCTCGATGGTTCGCAGCGCGCGACGCTCGATGCCTATGCCGCGATCTGCGACCGCGCCACCGGTACGACGGCGCTGCGCGGCCTGATCGACCGCTATGTCGTGAGTGCCCGTCCCGTCGATCTCACGACCGTATGGCGCGACCTCGGCGTCTCGATGGTGGGTGGCCGTGTCGTTCTCAACGATGCGGCGCCCGACGCGCGCTGGCGCAAGATGATCGTCATGGGTCCCTCGGGCCGGCCGCCCAAGCGCGTGCCGCTGCCGTGGGGGCCTTGAGCCGTGCTAAGCATCGGATCATGACGATGCAGAGCGGCGCGTGGCTGGAAGATCTCACCTGGCAGGAGGCCAGGGCGCGGTTCGACGCCGGCGCCGTCGTGGTCGTACCGGTGGGGGCCGCGGCCAAGGCGCATGGCCCGCACCTGCCGCTCAAGACCGATGCGCTGACGGCGCGGGCGCTGGCGCAGCAGCTGATCGAGCGGCTGCCGGTCGTGGCGGCCCCGGTCGTGGGCTTCGGCTTCTATCCCGCCTTCACCGCGTTCGCCGGCAGCCAGCATCTCGGCGCCGATACTTTTAGGGCGCTGGTGCGCGAGCTCGTGGGCAATCTCCGCGGCCACGGCGTGCGGCGAATCGCGATCCTCAACACCGGTGTCTCGACCGAGCAGCCGCTCGACGAGGTCGCGCAGGAACTGGGCGAGGTCGTCGTGCTGCACATGCGGTTGCTCGGCGTTAAGGCCGACTCGCTGTTCGACAATCTCGACGGTGGCCATGCCGACGAGCGCGAGACCTCGGTGATGCTGGCGCTGGAACCGCGCAGCGTCCGCATGGATCGCCTCGCGCCCGAGGGTGATTTCAAGACGACCGCCGCCACCGGTGATGCGTCCCGCGCCTCGGCCTTCAAGGGTGAGCGCCTGCTCGCCGCGCGGGTCGACGACATGGTGTCGGCCCTTGCCGAACGCTGGCCCGACGCCTTCTAGCGTTGCGGCACTGCCTCCGGGTCGAACTTCACCGGCCGCCACATCCGCACCAGCTTCTTGGCGTCGGAGAGCTGCGAGGACGACATCCGCGGCGCCAGCAAGTCGCGCTGGCGGACGGCTTCGGAGCCGCTGCCGGCGACGTGGCGCGCACTGAGGCTGAGCCACATATACGCTTGGACGAAGTCCTTCGAGACGCCCCTGCCGTTCACGTAGAGGATGCCGAGCTTGTACTGGGCATGGGGCTGGCCCTGCAGTGCCGCCGATTCGAACCACTTGGCCGCTTCCTCGGGGCTCCTCATCTCGCCGGTCGCTTCGGCGTAGACCAGGCCGAGGCGATACTGGGCATAGGCGTTGCCGCCTTCGGCGATGGGCAGCAGGATCTCCTCGGCCCCGGCGTAGTCGCCGCGCTGGTAGGCGGCATTGGCATCGTCGATCGGCGCGGCGATTGCCGGCTGGGCGACGGCAAGCGCCACCAGCAGGCAAAGCGTGATCAGGGGACGCATCGGGGCCATTTCCTTCGGGCTGAAGTATGCCACAGGCACGGTCACGGCGCAGCCGGACGATGTCAGATGGTCACTCTCAGATGTTGACTGCCGACGGCCCTGCCTTGTCCCAGTTGATCCAGTCCTTCAATGCCATGAAGCTGCCGTCGTCTGTGCCGATTTCGCGGGCAATGAGCGCATTGAGCTTGGCGTTCATGGTCGCGATCAGGTCGCGGTGGCGATCGAAGTCGTAGGCCAGGTTCACGATCTCGTCGGGATCGCTGCGCAAGTCATAGAGTTCGAGGTCGTTCCTGGCGCGCAGTTCCTCCAGCGTCGTCGGCGTATTGAATCCGCGGAACGAGAAGTAGCGGCTGAACTTGTAGCGTTCGTCGACGATCGAGCGGATGCAGACGCGCAGCGACCAGTCGACCGGGAACGACTCGATCTTCTGGAACAGCGTCGAGCGCGCGATAGATTTGTTCAGCAGCGTTTCGTAGAGCGTCCTGGTGAAGTTCGGATCGTGCACCATGAGCTGGCTGTAGCAGAACAGCACGCCGCCGCGGCTGCGGCTGAATTCGGGGTTTACCGGTTCTCGCAGGAGCGGCGTGAAGTCCCGTCCCTTCATCCGCATCATCGTGTCGGCCACCGCCGCCATGGGCTTGCCCGTCATTGCCACGATGCTCGGCACCAGATCGAGATGCGAGGTCGTCTCGAGGCAACGCTGGCCGCCCTTGATCCCGGGATGCACCACCAGCATCGGCACGTGGTTTTGCTGGCGATAGGTCGTCGTACCCTTGCCTGACAAGCCGCCGTGGCTGGCCAGCAACTCACCATGGTCCGAGGTGAAGATGACGATGGTCTTGTCGCTCAGCGCGAGCCGATCGAGCTGCTCGAGGAGTTCCACAATCTGCTGGTCGACGTCGCGGATGGCGTTGAAATAGTAATTTTGCCGCAGCCGCACGCGGCTCTCCTCCTGCGGGATCAGGCCCGTCAGGATGCCGTTGGCGGCATGATAGATGCGATGCGCCGGCACCCGGTCGGGCGTGTCGAGCGACTGCTGCCAGGTCTTCTGCAGCGGGATATCGTTCCATTGCTGCTTGTAGAGCGTGTCGTCGGGTGGGAAGGCGATGCCGAGCTTGGCCTCGACCGCCTGCTTGGGCGGCTGGCCCGGCGTGTCGGTGTTCACCCACATCACGTCGTGCGGGTTCACCATGTTGACGGCGAGATACCAGGGCTGGCGCTTGTCGGTCATCGGCCGGCCCTTGGCCTTCAGCCACTGCACCGCCTGCGCCGTGGTGATCTGGTCGTACTGGTAGCCGCCCCGCGCGCCCTCGATGAAGTCGCCGACGCCGGTGTAGTCGTAGAAACCGTAATCGCGATCCATCATGGCCTCGAACAGCGCCTTGATCTCGTCGGGATGGTTCTCCATCGCCATGGCGCCGTTCAGGTGCCACTTGCCCTTGTAGGCGGTGTAGTAGCCGAGCTTGCGCAGGATCTTGCCGATCGTCGGCAGCTTGGGATCGAGACGCTTCATATAGGGGACGCCGGCATTGTCGAAGATGCCGTTCAGCGGCATGTGCAGGCCGGTGTAGATTACCGCGCGCGAGGCCGAGCACATGTCGGCGGCGATCTGGTGGTTCTCGAAATAGGTGCCGGTTCGGCGTAGTCTTTCGTGCCCCGGCAGCGGCACCGGCCAGCCCGGCCCCATGTAGTGTTCCTGGTCCGTCAGGATGAAGAGGATGTTGTAGCCGCCGTCGCTGGAGCCGGGCGCATCGGGCGAGGGGAAGGCCGACTCGCTGCCGCCGGTGATCGCGGCGCGGGGCTCGGCCTGGGCCAGGGCATCGCCGGCGCCTGCCAGGGCGGCACCGGCCAAAGCGGCGCCGGTGCGGAGAAAGTCGCGTCGTGGATGGCGGGTCTTGGTCATGTCTGATTCTCATGGAAATGCCGCATTCGGGCAACGAAGTCTTGGAGAGTACCGGGAGGCTGCCGGCTGGCCCGCCGGGTGTCGGCATGGGATAATCCGCAGATGGCAATCGATTCCAGTTTTCCGTTCGACAACAGCTACGCCCGGTTGCCCGAGCGCTTTTACGCCCGCCTGCCGCCGACGCCGGTGGCGGCGCCCCGGCTGCTCAAGCTCAATCATGCGCTGGCCCGCCAGCTCGGGCTCGATCCCGACGTGCTGGCCTCTCCTGAAGGCGTGGAGGTTCTCGCCGGCAACCGCGTGGCCGAGGGCTCGCAGCCGATCGCGCTCGCCTATGCCGGCCATCAGTTCGGCGGCTTCTCGCCGCAACTGGGCGACGGCCGTGCCATCCTGCTGGGCGAAGTGGTCGACCGCGACGGCGTGCGCCGCGACATCCAGCTGAAAGGCTCGGGCCCGACGCCGTTCTCGCGCCGCGGCGACGGCCGTGCGGCGCTGGGTCCGGTGCTGCGCGAATACCTGGTCAGCGAAGCGATGTTCGTGCTGGGCATTCCCACGACGCGGTCGCTGGCCGCCGTCAGCACCGGCGAGCCGGTGTGGCGCGAGGCCGAGTTGCCGGGCGCCGTGCTGACGCGCGTGGCGTCGAGCCACATCCGCGTCGGCACTTTCCAGTTCTTCGCCGCCCGCGGCGACCTCGAAGCGCTCCGCCTGCTGGCCGACCATGTGATCGATCGCCACTACCCTGAAGTTCGCAACGAGCCCCAGCCCTGTCGCGCGCTCTTCGAGCGGGTGATCGCGCGCCAGGCGAGTCTCGTGGCGCAATGGCTGCTGGTCGGCTTCATCCACGGCGTCATGAACACCGACAACACCTCGATCGCGGGCGAGACCATCGACTACGGCCCCTGTGCCTTCATGAACGCCTACGATCCGGCGACGGTCTACAGCTCGATCGACACCCAGGGCCGCTACGCCTACGCCAACCAGCCGCGCATCGCGCCATGGAACCTGGCGCGCTTCGGCGAGACCCTGCTGCCGCTCTTGTCCGACGACACCGATGCGGCGCTGGCCTTGGCCAACGAATCGCTACAAACCTTCCAGCCACGCTTTGCCGCCGCGCTGCTGGAAGGCCTGCGCCGCAAGCTCGGACTCTTCACCGAGGAGGAGGGCGATGCGACGCTGGCCGACGATCTCCTGAAGGCGATGGCCGCGAACCAGGCCGACTTCACGCTCACCTTCCGGCGCCTTGGTGATGCAGCGGCCGATACCGCCGCAGACGCCGGCGTGCGCGATCACTTCCTCGATCCCGCCGCCTTCGATGCCTGGGCGGTGCGCTGGCGCCAGCGGCTCGCGCGCGAGCCGCAGGACGGCGCCACGCGGCGCGCGGCGATGCATGCGGCGAACCCCATCTACATTCCGCGCAACCACCGTGTCGAGGCGGTGCTGTCCGCCGCCATCGAGCACGACGACTACGCGCCGTTCGAGGAGATGATGACGGTGCTGGCGCATCCCTTCGAGGAGCGGCCCGAGTTCGCCGCCTACGCCGAGCCGCCGGTCGGTGACCAGAGCGGCTACAAGACCTTCTGCGGCACCTGATGCCGCATTCCGCCTAGGCCTCCGGCGGCACGACCAGGAAGAGGTCGGTATCGCCGGGATCGACGCCGCATGCCGTGAGTGCTGCATGGACCTGACCGCGATGGTGCGTCTGGTGATTGAAGAAGTGCACCATCAGCGGCCCCTTGGGCCGGCGCATCTCCGCCTTGGCCGCACCGCTCCACCACACGAGATCGGCGTCGAGCCAGGTCTGGTCGACCCGGCCGGCGAGATCTTCTATCCGCGCATCGGCCTTGACCCGCTCCGCACGCAGCTCCTCGAAATTGTCGAACAGCGTCGGGCTCCCGGTGTTGGGCACGGTGTTGGGCGGCCAGCCGTCGAACCGCGACATCCATTGCCGGTCGCCCCACATCAGGTGATTGAGCGTGCCGTGCAGCGACTTCCAGAACAGGCCGCGATCGGCGCGCCGTTGTTCGTCGGAGAGCCGCGCCGCGCCGGCATAGAACCGGCGGTTCATCTCCGAATTGTAGCGGGCCATGGTGCGGACGAAGGACGGCGTGATCATGGGAAGGTTCTTTCCGGAAGGGACAGCCCGCATTGTGCGGCGCCGGCCGCCGGCTTCAAGATTGATTGATTCGATCAACTTCACAGGTGGCACGCAACGTCGGGACGGGCGGTGAGTTAACTGGGTGATGCCTGCGGAGGATGCGATGAAGTCGATCGTCATTGCAGCAGTCGCCTTTATGTCCCTGGGATCGGTTGCGGGATCGGTTGCCCAGGCCCAATCCGGTTGGTCCTACCGGGGCAATCCAGTCGAACTCGGCAACATGCCGCAATGGGGGCCGCTGGTGGCCCCGGGCGGCGGCGCATTCGGCCCTAATTCCCGCGACCAGGCGGCGAGCCCCATCCCGGCCACCCGCGACGAGTGGCGAACGAAACCCGGCGAGACGCAGCTGCCGATTCCGGACGTTCGCCCAGTGCCTGGGAAGCCACTGCCTCCCGCCAAGAGCACCAGGTAGAAGGTGGCGACCGCCGCCGACTCTGACGAGGCGCCGTGGGCAAGGGCCGCATGCTGGCCGAAGCAAGGCAGGAGAGCCCCCAAGAGAGCCCACGCCCGGACGGTCCGCCTCGCTAGTCGCGCCGGATGCGCTCGAGCTCCGTCTCACTCGGTGTATAAGCAGGCGCCCTGGGGTCGAAGCAGGTCCAACCTTCGCGACGATAGTCGCTGCCGCGCTTCGTGGGGTCGATCGGCTCGTAGCGGTCGAGGATCGCCTGGAGCCTGGCGCCGTTCGCGCCGCGCACGCGCGCGCTTACCAGCGTGCAGCCGCGCCGCACCGCTTCGGAATAGACGTCGGCGTGCTCCTTGGACAGGCCGGCATCGACCAGCGCGCCCACGATGCCGCCGGCCACCGCGCCGGCCGCCGCGCCGACCGCGATGCTGGCCAGCCATCCTGCTGCCACTACGGGGCCGAGGCCGGGAATGGACAGGATGCCGAGCCCGGCCAGCAGTCCGGCGCCGCCGCCCAAGGCCCCGCCGAATCCGGCACCCGTGGCGGCATCGGGAAACTTCTCGACGTCGTCGTACTCCGCGCTGACGCTCTTGTTGGCGACCAGGCTGATGTCCTTCGCCGCCACGCCGGCGGCTTCCAGCGCAGCGACGGCCTCGCGGGCATGGGCGTAGGTGTCATAGGCGCGGGTGACGGTTTTCATGATCGTGACCTTATCCTAATCTAGTTGGGCTACTGTGTCTCCGCGGCGGGACGGGGAGGGGACGATCATTCACATCAGGCATCTGATTCCGGCGGCGGTCGTCCCGATCCTCCTTGCCGTCGTGCCGGCGAGCGCCGATGAGCGCCGGGACTGGACCGGCTTCTACGTCGGCGGCCATGTCGGGGCGATGGCGGGCCTGACCAGTTTTTCCGATCCCGAGGGGCCGGCCCTCTTCGGCGGCAACGTCAACACGCCGGGTTTCCTGGCGGGCATCCAGCTCGGCTACAATTGGCAGGTTCGCCCGCAACTGGTCCTGGGCCTCGAGGCCGACGCCAGCCTGGTCGCGGCGAGCGGCGTCAACACCTGCCTGCAATCCTCGATCCAGACCGTGGGCTCGAGCTGCAAGGTGACGCCGCGCGAGATCGCGACGCTCGCCGGCCGCTTCGGCATCCTCACCGAACCGCGCGGCCGCACGCTGCTCTACGCCAAGGCGGGTGCCGCCTGGATGCGCTCCGACACCGCCATCAACCAGAACAATGCCGTCAACAGCCTGGACCAGGGCTTCCTGGACAACGGAATCACTTTCACCGACGTGCCCAACCAGGCCGGGCCGCAGAACGCCTCGATCAGCGCCTGGGGCGCCACGGTGGGGGCGGGCGTCGAATATGCGCTCTCGCCTTCGTGGTCGCTCAAGATGGAATACGATTACCTGCGCTTCGGCGGCATGGGCATGGGCACGCCGCCGACCAGTACGGTGACGATCGACGGCAACGTCACCAACAACGATCCCAGTGGCACCTCAAGCATCAACCAGAACATCCACCTCGTGAAGATCGGCCTCAACTACCGCTTCGGCGCCGGCTCTTCATCCGACCGGCCGGCCGACGATGCGCCGGCCGCGCCGCCTTTCACGCCGGGCTGGGAGTTCGAGACCGGTGCGCGCTACTGGTACAGCTCGGGCTCGTACCGCAACGCCAACGGCGGCTCGCCCTACGTGCTGGTCTCGCAGCTGACCTACGACAACATGACGGCGCATTCGGGCGAACTCTTCGGCCGCGTCGATGCGCCCTTCGGCCTCTTCGTGAAGGGCTTCATCGGCGGCGGCGCCATCACCGGCGGGCAGATGTACGACGAGGACTGGGGCCTGCCCTCGTCCTTGGCGTCCGTCCCGACGGGCTATGAGATCACCCAGGCGGACATCGTGGGCTCGCTCGCCTACCTGACCGGCGATATCGGCTACAGCCTGATGCGGGGCCGCGACCACAAGGTGGGCGTCTTCGTTGGCTACAACATGTACCAGGCAACCATGAACACCATGGGCTGCAACCAGCTCGTGGCACCCTCCTCGGGTGTCTGCTCGCCGGCCGCGCCTCCGACCCAGAATCTGGTCAGCCAGATCGACACATGGCAGTCGATCCGGCTCGGCGTCTCGGCCGAGGCGCGACTCTTCGAGCGCTTCAAGCTCGGCGGCGATTTCGCCTTCCTGCCCTACGTCAATTACAGAGGGCTCGACATCCACGGCGCCCGCGGCCTCTACTTTCCCTGGTCGGGAACGGGCAACGGCGTGCAGGCCGAGCTGATCGCCTCCTACGACGTGACCGACGCCTTCACCGTCGGCGTCGGCGGCCGCTACTGGGCGATGTGGACCAATGTCGCCGCGCAAGCCGACCTGCCGAGCAACGTCATGAACGTCAGCATGGACCGTTACGGCGTCTTCGTGCAGGCGTCCTACACGTTTAACGCGCCGCGGTAGGCAGCGCGCGCGGCGCGGAGCAGAAATTTCGCAGCCCGACGTACCATACGCCTCTTCGGTGCGCTGGTGACGCGCAGCTCCAGCCCGTCACGCTTCTGCAGATAGCCGCGCGGGCCGAGCATGCGGATCAGGCTCTTGGGCGGCGTGCCGATGGCATGGCCCAAGCGTTCGAAACCGTCGGTCGCCTTGATATAGTCGCGCAGGATCGTCATGCCGGTGTCGACATTGCCCGCGAGCATCGCCTCGACGGCTGAGGCAAACGCCGCGCAAGCCGTGGTGGCAAAGCGATGCCCTTCGCTACCGATCGCGACGCCATCGAACGAGGCCGCTCGTATCGCGACGCACCTCTCCGCCTGCATTGACTCTCGCCTCCACCTCAGCCGCAATGTCCCGGCACCATCCCTGAAAGGGCTGCGCATGGACCGTCTCGAGCGGGCCGATCCTCTTTTGAACGATCCCGTCGCCCGCGCCCGCGCGCTGGGCCCCGCCATTTTTGCCGCGTCAGACGAGATCGAGCTGAAGCGCCGCATTCCTTCCGCGCTGCTGGCCGCTCTTCACGAGGCGCGGCTGTTCCGGTTGCTGCTGCCGCGCTCGGCCGGCGGCGAGGAGGTGACGCCGGGTGCCTATCTCGCCTCGGTCGAGGAGGTGGCGCGCCACGATGCGTCGGTCGCCTGGAACCTGTTCGTCGGCAACAGCTCGGCGCTGGTCGGCGCCTATATCGCGCTCGACGTCGCGCGCGACATCTGGCGCGATCCGCGGGCGCTGGTCGCCTGGGGCCCGCCCAACGCGCATCGCGCCCGTGCCGTGCCCGGTGGCTATCGGGCGAGCGGCCGCTGGGATTTCGCCAGCGGGTGCCGCGCTGCCACCTGGATGGGCGCGCATTGCCTGGTCGAGGAGGAGGGCGGCGGGCTCCGTCTCAACCGATACGGAAGGCCGGGCCAGCGCATCCTGCTCTGCCCCGCGTCGGAGGCGGTGTTGCTCGACACCTGGGACACCATCGGCTTGCGTGGCACGGCGTCGGATTCCTACACCTTCGACGACGTGTTCATCCCGGAAGCCCATTCCAGCCAGCGCGAGGATCCGTCGCTGCGCCGCGAGACCGGGTCGCTCTATTCCTTCACCCATGCCGGGCTCTACGCCGTGGGCGTGGCGGGCGTTGCCTTCGGCATCGCGCGGGCGATGCTGGAGGCGCTGGTCGAACTCGCCACCACCAAGGCGCCGCGCAATCTCGGCCGCATGGCCGACAGCCCCACCGTGCAGGCAGAAGTGGCGCGCACCGAGGCGCGGCTGGGCGCGGCGCGGGCCTATCTGCTCGACATCGTCGGTACCTTGTATGAGAGCGCGAGCCCCGCGGCGCCGATGGATATTCCCGACCGCGCCAAAGTGCGCCTCGGCTGCACCCACGCCATCCACACCGCCATCGAGGCGGCGGACTTCGTCTACAAGGCCTGTGGCGTCGACGGCATCTTTCTCGGCAGTCCCTTCGAGCGCCGCTTCCGGGACATGCACACGCTCAGCCAGCAGATCCAGTCGCGCGGCGCGCATTACGAGGCGGTGGGCCACATCCTGCTCGGCGGCAAGCCGGCGGTGTTCTTGTAGACGGCGACGCAACCCGGCGGCGCCTGGCGCATTAACCCGTTGCCGGTCGACATCAGCGGTTTTCGGCTGGCCTCCCCTCGGACCCGATCCATATTCTCCCCCCCATGAGCGCTGGATCGGAGTCCGGGTGGAGTTGCGGCGCCAGATTTTGCGATGCCGAATCACCGGCGGGCCAGCCCTAGCGTGCACCGCCACACCATACCCGGGATTCACAGGCTGCAACGTTTCGTCCCAGCCAAACTGCAACTTTCCGCCCCACTGTTGTGTTGTTCCTTAGAGCGATCGGGGGGAGCCATCGGGCTCGAAGGAATCGACACATGGCGGTCAGGCCGTCGGCAGAAAGACATCAACGTCTATCGCTCGTGACCTCGTCGGTCGCGCTCCAGCCGCTGACCACCGGGGCGGCGACCGCGCGGTTCAACGCGATCAATCCCAGGACCACCAACCGGATCAAGATGCCGGCCACCGATCCCGACCGGCGGCGAACGCTGCCGCGCCGGCCGGGCCAGTGGCTCTGGCAGCGCGAATGAGTTCCCCGTCGAGATATCGCTCAACGCTTCCCGTGCGCGATGTGCGCATTGAGAGTCGCCTTCGTCCCCGAAGCCGCCCTATGATGGCCGCCTGGAACGAGCGCCCGTAGAGGCGCGCACCCGGGAGACGCGTCGATGGGCTTGGTCCTTGTATAGTTATATTGCGCGACGGCTGGCCTTCGGGGCGCTGACGGTGGTCGGCGTGTCGATCATGGTCTTCGTGGTCATGCGTATCCTGCCCGGCGATCCCCTGGTGGCGATCTTCGGGCCCGAGGGCATGACCAAGCTCACGGAAGAGCAGCGC
>JAUXWB010000433.1 GCA_030684475.1 Reyranella sp.
CCCGGTGGCGCCGCGCCGACCGCATGCCTTTACCGTCCACGGACTCCCCAGTGTCGACGATTATGCCTGGCTGAAGGATGTCAAATGGCAGGAGGTGCTGCGCGACCCCTCGGTGCTGGATCCGGATATTCGCAACTATCTCGAAGCCGAGAACGACTACACCGAGAGCCTGCTCGGCCACACCGCCGGCTTGCAGAAGACGCTGGTTGCGGAAATGCGCGGCCGCATCAAGGAGGACGATTCCAGCGTGCCCGCCCCCGACGGGCCCTATGCGTATTTGCGCAAATTCCGCGAGGGCGGCCAGCACGAAATGTTCGGCCGGATGCCGCGGGACGGCGGCGAAGCTGCCATCATTCTCGACGGCGACAAGCTCGCCGCGGACCACAAATATTTCCGGTTTGGCGGGGCGCGACATTCGCCCGACCATCAGCTTCAGGCCTGGAGCGCGGATATCAAGGGGTCGGAATATTTTTCAGTTCGCGTCCGTGACTGGACCGATGGCGCCGACCGCGACGACCTGGTCGAGGAGACCGACGGCACGGTGGTGTGGAGCGCCGACAGCAAAGCCTTCTTCTACGTCAAGCTCGACGACAACCACCGCCCGATGCAGGTCTGGCGCCATCGGCTCGGCACGCCGCAGGCGGAAGACGTCCTGATCTACGAAGAAAAGGATGCCGGCTGGTTCACCCATCTCCATGAAAGTTCCAGCGGCCGGTTCTGCGTCATCGCCGGCGGCGACCATGAAACCTCCGAGCAGCGGCTGATCGATCTGACCGACCCGGATGCCGCGCCGCGTCTGGTCGCGGCGCGCGAGGAAGGCGTGCAATATTCGGTCGCCGACCGCGGCGACGAGCTGTTCATTCTCACCAATGCCGGCGGCGCCATCGACTTCAAGGTGGTCACCGCGCCGCTCAACTCGCCGGAGCGAGCCAACTGGCGCGACCTGATCCCGTATCGCGCGGGCGTCTATGTCATCGATGTCGAGATTTTTGCCGGCCACATGGTGCGGCTGGAGCGCGCCAACGCGCTGCCCGCCATCATCATCCGCGATCTCGCTACCTCGGAAGAGCACGCCATTGCGTTCGACGAGGCCGCCTATTCGCTGGATACCATGGGCGGCTATGAATTCGAGACGACGAATCTGCGCTTTTCCTATTCGTCGATGACGACGCCGTCCGAAGTCTACGATTACGACATGGCGAGCCGCAGCCGAACTTTACGCAAGCGCCAGCAGATTCCTTCCGGCCATAACCCCGCCGACTACGTCACCACCCGCATCATGGCGACCTCGCATGACGGCGCGCAGGTGCCGGTCTCGATCCTGCATCGAAAGGATCTGGTGCGCGACGGCACCGCGCCGCTGCTGCTGTACGGCTACGGCTCCTATGGCATGGCGATGCCGGCGTCGTTCTCCGCCAACCGGCTGTCGCTGGTCGACCGCGGCTTTGTCTATGCCATCGCGCATATAAGGGGCGGAGCCGACAAGGGCTGGGGCTGGTACCTCGACGGCAAGCGCGAGAAGAAGACCAACTCGTTCGATGACTTTGCGGCCTCGGCGCGCGCGCTGATCGCAGCAAAATACACCGGAACAAAACGCATCGTCGGCCATGGCGGCAGCGCCGGCGGCATGCTGATGGGGGCGGTCGCCAACCGCGCCGGCGAATTGTTCGCCGGCATCGTCGCCGAAGTGCCGTTCGTCGACGTGCTCAACACCATGCTCGACGACATGTTGCCGCTGACGCCGCCGGAATGGCCGGAATGGGGCAACCCGATCGCGAGCGAGAGGGATTTTCGCACCATCCTGTCGTACTCGCCCTACGACAATGTCGCGGCAAAGGATTACCCGAAGATTCTCGCGATGGGCGGCCTGACCGATCCGCGCGTCACCTACTGGGAACCCGCCAAGTGGATCGCGCGGCTGCGCGCGACCATGACCGGCGGCGGCCCGGTCCTGCTCCGCACCAACATGGGCGCCGGCCACGGCGGCGCCTCCGGCCGTTTCGACCGGCTCGACGAAGTCGCGATCGCCTACGGGTTCGCGTTGTGGGCGGTGTTGATGGCGGAAAGAAGCGAGGTCTAGCGATCCCTCTCCCCGCTCTTCGCGGCCGCAAGGGGGCAAGGGGGCGAGGTCAGGTAGATCTACCGCCCCGTTGCCTTCCGCCACGCCGCGAAATCGACCAGGGTCTGCTCATCGGTGGCGGGGTAGAGCCCGAAGATGCCGCGGCCCTTCTGCACCTGCTCGGTGACGAAATCCTCGAACGCGGTCATCTCGAAAGCTTCGTTGGCGATTTCTTCGGCGAGGTGGGCGGGGATCACGATCACGCCGTCGCTGTCGCCCAGAATCACGTCGCCGGGAAACACCGGCGCATCGCCGCAGCCGATCGGGCCATTGATCTCGATCGCCTGGTGCAGCGTGAGGTTGGTCGGCGCGCTCGGGCGGTGGTGAAAGGCGGGAAGACCGAGCTTTGCGATTTCCGCCGAGTCGCGAAAGCCTCCGTCAGTGACGACGCCGGCGACGCCGCGCTGCATCAGCCGCGTCACCAGAATGGCGCCGGCCGACGCCGCGCGGGCATCCTTGCGGCTGTCCATCACAAGCACCGCGCCCGGCGGGCAGTCTTCCACCGCCTTGCGCTGCGGGTGCGAGCGATCGCGGAACACGTCGAGTTTGTTGAGGTCCTCGCGCGCGGGCATGTAGCGCAAGGTAAAGGCCTCGCCGACCAGCGTCGGCTGATCGGCCCCGAGCGGGTGCACGTCCTGAATGCACTGGCTGCGGAAACCGCGCTTGAACAGCGCGGTGGCCACGGTGGCGGTGGAGATGGTCTTCAGTTTGGCGCGGGTGGCGTCGCTGAGTTTGTTCATGGTGTTTCCTCTTGTCATTCCGGGGCGCGAGTGAAACGAGCGAACCCGGAATCTCGAGATTCCGGGTCTGGTCCTTCGGACCATCCCGGAATGACGGTGCTAGTAAATCGAGGGCTCATCCACCGGCTTGCCGAACCCGGTTTCGAGGAAGTCAAAATCGCAGCCCTCATTGGCCTGCTTGATGTGTTTGGTGAACATCCAGCCATAGCCGCGCTCGTAGCGCCGCTCCGGCGGCTGCCATTCGGCGCGGCGTCTTGCCAGCTCGGCTTCCGGCACATCGAGATTGATGGTGCGCGCATTGACGTCCAGCGTGATCCTGTCGCCGTTGCGCACCAGCGCCAGCGGGCCACCGATATAGGATTCCGGCGCTACATGCAGGATGCAGGCGCCGTAACTGGTGCCGCTCATGCGCGCATCCGACAGCCGCACCATGTCGCGCACGCCCTGCTTCACCAGTTTTGTCGGGATCGGCAGCATGCCCCATTCCGGCATCCCCGGCCCGCCCTGCGGTCCGGCATTGCGCAGGATCAGGACGTGATCCACGGTGACGTCGAGATCGGGATCGTCGATCGCCTTTTTCATCGAGGGATAGTCGTCGAACACCAATGCGGGGCCGGTATGCTTGAGGAAACGCGGCTCGCAGGCGCTGGGCTTGATCACGCAACCGTCGGGGGCGAGGTTGCCCTTGAGCACCGCGAGCGCGCCTTCGGCGTAGATCGGGTTTTCCACGGTGCGGATCACGTCGTCATCGTAGACTTCGGCGCGGGAAATGTTTTCGCCGAGGGTCTGGCCGGTTACGGTCATGACGTCGAGATGCAGGTGCGGCTTGATCCGGCTCATCAAAGCGGGCAGCCCGCCGGCATAGAAGAAATCTTCCATCAGGTACTTGTCGCCGGATGGACGGACATTGGCGATCACGGGCACCTTGCGGCTGGCAATTTCAAAATCGTCGAGCCCGATGTCCTGGCCGGCGCGGCGGGCCTGCGCGATCAGGTGGATGATCGCATTGGTCGAGCAGCCCATCGCCATCGCCACGGTGATGGCGTTCTCGAACGCCTTGCGGGTCTGTATTTTCTGCGGGGTGAGATCTTCCCACACCATGTCGACGACCCGGCGGCCGCATTCCGAGGCCATGCGGATGTGGCCGGCGTCGGCGGCCGGGATCGAGGAGGCGCCCGGCAGGGTCATACCGATCGATTCGGCGATCGCGGTCATGGTGGAGGCGGTGCCCATGGTCATGCAGGTGCCGTAGCTGCGGGCGATGCCGGCCTCGACATCGACCCAGTCCTTGTCGGATATCTTCCCGGCGCGGCGCTCGTCCCAGTATTTCCAGGCGTCGGAGCCGGAGCCCAGCGTCTTGCCCTTCCAGTTGCCACGCAGCATCGGCCCCGCCGGCAGGTAGATGGTCGGCAGCCCCATCGAGGTGGCGCCGAGCAGCAGGCCCGGCGTGGTCTTGTCGCAACCGCCCATCAGCACCACCCCATCCACGGGATGGCCGCGCAGCAGTTCCTCGGCATCCATCGCCAGCATGTTGCGGTAGAGCATGGTGGTCGGCTTCAGGAAGGATTCCGACAGCGACAGCGCCGGCAATTCCATCGGAAAGCCGCCGGCCATCAGCACGCCGCGCTTGACGTCATCGACACGGCTCTTGAAATGCATGTGGCAGGGCTGCGCATCCGACCAGGTGTTGAGGATCGCGATGACGGGACGGTCCTTCCACTCCTCCGGCGCGTAACCCATCTGCATCGCGCGCGAGCGATGGCCGAAGGCCCTGAGATCATCGGGCGCGAACCAGCGGGCGCTGCGGAGCTGGTCGGGTGTTTTCTTCTTCTCGGTCATGTCGGGGTCATTCCTGGGCTCAAGGCTGCGTATCCCACTTTTGCACGGTGTTGTGCCCGATGGTACGGAAGATCGGGCTTTCGATCACGATCCGGGTCAGCAGCAGGCGGAAACCGCTGGAATATCCGGCAGAGTGCGTCGCCGTTTCCAGCGAATCACCCGTCGCGGCCGCGTTTCCGATTGCTGTCTGCCCTGAACCGTGCAGATGAGATATGTCAGGACATCGTTTTAACAGAATCAGCGCGTCGTCCGCCCATGGAAGTGCTTGCGTGGAGGTGCAAAATTCAGCAAACCTTTTGCAGCTGGACGTTGATTTGATTCCAGATTCGCGACGGAGAGACGGGCTTGGCAAAGATCCTGGTCGTGGACGACGACACCGCAGTGCAAGCGACCATCCGGCTTCTGCTGGAACGGGCCGGCCACAGCGTCGTGGTCGCCGGCGATGGCCGCAAGGGGCTGGCGATCTTCCAAACAGGCGAATTCGACCTGCTGTTTCTCGACATTTTCATGCCGGGAATGGACGGCCTGGAAACCATGCGGCTGGTTCATCAGCAGCAGCCCCTGATTCCGATCGTCGTGATATCAGGCAATCCCGTCACTTCCGATTCCGGCCCGGATTTCCTGACCATGGCCACCAAGCTCGGCGCGGTCAGGAGCCTGCAAAAGCCCTTCAAGCCGGCTGCGCTGCTGGCGGCCGTTGCCGCTTCTCTCGAAGCAGCACATCCTGCATCGTCCCCATCCTTGTCGGCCGGTGAGGTTGCTTCCCGCCCATAAAGCGGAATAGCGTTGACTGTCCCGGCCAGCCGCGCACCAGGGCGGGATGCAGTGGTGCGAAGACCCAGATGACGCTTGCAACCAGATTAGCCGTCGCGATGATCCTGCTGGTTGCGCTCGCGGTATCCGCGGTCGGATGGCTGAGCTATCGCAACCTGGAGCAGGCCCTGCTGCCGCGCGTGCTCGACCGCATCGAGACGCACTCCCGGTTCGTCGCGACCGAACTGGACTCCCACGTTCGCAGCGGGCCCGGCGACATTGCCACCTTTCAGGGCCTGGCGGCGGTCGCCGGCGTGATGCGCGCGCGTCTCAATGGCGGAACCGATCCGGTCGATCAAGTTCCGGAGGCGCTCTGGCGCGAGCGGCTGGGAACCCGGCTCGCCGCCCAGATGGCGCTCAAGCCGGCCCATTCGCTGCGCTTGATAGGGGTGGAGGACGGCCATCGGGAAATCGTTCGCGTCGACCGCTCCGGGCCGAACGGCGCGGTGCGCATCGTTCCGGAAGCGGAGCTGCGGCGCGTCGGCGATGCGCCCTATTTTCGGAATACGATCAACCTGACAGCGGACGGAATTTTCGTCTCGCATGTCGATCTGAACGCAGAGGGCGGTGTCATCGAGACACCGCATGTGGCGACGCTGCTGATTGCCAAACCGGTGATGGCATCCGACGGCAAGCCGTTCGGCATCGTCATCATCAACGCCGACATGCGGCCCGCGCTCGACCTCGTCAGATCGTCGGTGCGTCCGGGCGAAAATGCGTATGTGGTCGACGGCAGGGGCGAGTATCTGGTTCACCCCGACCGCACCCGGGAATTCGCCTCCCAACTCGGGAAACCCGCCGATTGGCGGACCGACTTCCCCAACCTGGCATCGTCGCTGGGCGCGACGCAGAGCGTCGCTCGGGTCCTGCCGGAACTGGGCGCTCACCCGGACGGGGTAGCGCTCGCTCCCGCCCGTTTGGCCGGCAGCGAATGGGTCGCCGTGATCGAGCGGGTTCCCAACGCCGTGTTCATGTCGTCCGCCACGGCAATCCGGAACTCATCGCTGCTGGTCGGACTGATCGCCGTGCTGTGCGCGGCGGGGCTCGCCGTGTTCATCGCGAGGACGCTGACCCGGCCGATCAATCAATTGACGGCGGCCGTCGAGGGTGCCGGCCGCGACGGGCCGACCGCCATCCCGGTCGACGCGGGCGGCGAAACGGGGGTGCTCGCACGTGCCTTTGCCCGGATGATGGGCGAAGTGAATGCCAAGACCGCCGCGCTCGAGCACGAGGTTCAGGATCACCGCCGCACTGAAGCCGCGCGCGACCACTACGCCGCCCGCGAGCGTCTTTTCAGCGCCGCCGTCGAATCCTCCATCGACGCCATCGTCACGAAATCCCTCGACGGCACCATCACCGGCTGGAATCCGGCCGCGGAACGCCTGTTCGGATATACCGCGGCGGAAGCAGTGGGTCAGCGCATCGATCTCATCGTGCCGCCGAACCGGACGGAGGAGATCGGTGACATCCTGCGCCGGGTCGGCTGGGGCGAAACCATCGAGAACTACGAAACCGAGCGATTGTGCAAGGATCGCAGCCTGGTCCAGGTTTCGCTCACCATTTCCCCGATCAAGACCCCGTCGGGGACGATCATCGGTGCTTCGAAGACCGCCCGCGACATCACCGCAAGCCGGCGAACCGAGCACGCGCTGCGCCAGCAAATCGAGGAGCGGCGCCGCATCTTCGAAACTTCGCAGGATCTGATCCTGGTGATCGATCCCAGGGGAGACCTGGTTCAGGTGAGCCCGAGCGCCGCAACAATCCTCGGATATGCGCCGAAGGAGATGATCGGCCGCAATGCCAGCGAATTCCTCCACGCCGACGACCTCGAGAGCTGTCGCAATGAAATGCGGCTGGCACGGCGCGGCAAGCGCGCGCAGAATAGCGACTCGCGCTACATCCACAAGGACGGGCGGATCGTGACGCTGTCGTGGATGGGGGCATGGTCGGAGCCGGTCCAGCGCTATTTCTTCGTCGGCCGCGACATGACCGAAAGCCGGCAGGCGCAGGAGACATTGCGCGAAAGCGAACAGCTGGCGCGCGGCATCATCGATACCGCGCTCGACGCCTTCGTCCAGATCGACGAGAACGGCCGGATCCGAAACTGGAACTCGCAGGCGGAGAAAATCTTCGGCTGGTCGCACGGTGAAGCGATCGGACAAAAGCTCGGTGAATTGATCATTCCGGAAATCCACCGTGCCGGTCACGCCTCTGGCATAGCGCGTTTCCTGAGCACCGGTGAAGGCCCGATCCTCGGCCGCCGCATCGAGATCGAAGCGCTGCGGCGCGACGGCAGGGAGATCAAGGTCGAGCTCAGTGTTACCGCGTTGAAGCGCCGCGACGGGTTTGTATTCAACGGTTTCATTCGCGATCTGACCGACAAGATCGCGGCGGAGGACCGGATTCGGCAGGCCGAGAAGATGGAAGCCCTCGGCCAGCTCACCGGGGGCATTGCCCATGACTTCAACAATATTCTGACGGTCATCACCGGAACCATCGAAATTCTGGCCGAGGCCGTCGCGAAGGAGCCGCAACTCGCCGCCATCACCAGGATGATCGACGAGGCCGCGTCACGGGGCGCGGATCTCACCCAGCATCTGCTCGCGTTCGCCCGCAAGCAGCCGCTGCAGCCGCGGGAGACCGACGTCAACACGCTGATCATCGACACCGCCAAGCTGCTGCGGCCCACGCTGGGCGAGCAGATCGAGATCGAATCGGCATTCGAAGACGAAACCTGCATGGCGACGGTCGATCCCAGTCAGCTCGCGACCGCCATTCTCAATCTCGCGCTCAACTCCCGCGACGCGATGCCCAATGGCGGCAAGCTCATCCTTGAAACCAGCATGGCCTTTCTCGACGAAAGCTATGCCGGCATGCACGGCGACGTCCGGCCCGGACGCTATGTGCTGATCGCCGTGAGCGACACCGGCGTCGGCATTCCCGCCGCCATACTCGACAAGGTGTTCAACCCGTTCTTCACGTCGAAGGGGCCCGGCAAAGGCACCGGTCTCGGCCTCAGCATGGTCTATGGATTCGTGAAGCAGTCCGCCGGACACATCAAGATCTACAGCGAGGAGGGCCACGGGACCACGATCAAGATGTATCTGCCGCCGGGCACCGGGGCGCTGTCGGTTGCCGAAGGCGCGTCGGCACCGGTCATCGAGGGCGGCCACGAAACCATCATGGTCGTCGAGGACGACAAGCTGGTCAGGGATTACGTGCTGACGCAGCTGCATTCCCTGGGCTACGTCACGCTGGATGCGGCCAATGCCGCCGAAGCGCTGGCCATCGTCGAAGCCGGCAAGGCCTTCGACCTGCTGTTCACCGACGTGATCATGCCGGGCACGATGAACGGTCGCCAGCTCGCCGACGCGCTGCAGAAAGCCAGGCCCGGGCTCAAGGTGTTGTTCACCTCGGGCTACACCGAGAATGCGATCATCCACCACGGCCGGCTCGATACCGGTGTCCTGCTGCTCGCCAAGCCGTATCGCAAGTCGGATTTGGCGGCGATGATCCGCAAGGCGCTCGCCGGCTAGGGCGTTTTCCCGGCGATTCGCAATCGACCGGTGCCGGGCGCGGGCATCGACCGGCACGCGCCGGTTCAGGAACCGCGCGATGCAGTCATCACGATTCGAATGAGATCGGCCGCATTCCTGGCGCCGAGCTTCTTCATGATGTTGGCGCGGTGGTCTTCGATGGTGCGCGGGCTGATTCCGAGATGGCGCCCGGCTTCCTTGTTGGACGCGCCCGACGTGAATTGCTCGAGCACTTCGCGTTCGCGCCGCGTCAACGGCTCGCGTCCCGGAAAATGCAGCGACGCCGTTCTCGTCGCGGAGTTCTCTGCCTGTCGGCGTGCATATGCCCCGATCGCCTCATCGAGCCGAGCCACGATTTCGCTGCCGCGGAACGGCTTTTCGATGAAGTCCAGCGCGCCATTCTTGATCGCGCTGACCGCCATGGCGATGTCGCCCTGACCGGAGATCATGAAGATCGGCGCGGGATAGTCCTCGCCGGACAGCTCCTTCAGGATATCGAGGCCCGATTTGCCGGGAATATTCACGTCGAGCAGGATGCAGGCGGGAGTCCGGGTACGCGCGACCGCCAGCAGGGCAGCGCCATCCGCAAAGCAGATCACCTGATAGCCGCCGGCCGACAACACCATCGACAGCGTGTCGCGGACGGCGGGATCGTCGTCGACGACAAAGATCTCGCTTTGGGAGGCAGGATTCTCAACCACGGGCCAGTTCATCCACAGTGAAGAAGTCAGACATTCGCGGAACGATACTAAGCGCAGCACAGATTCGGGCCACCCGTATTTGTACGGGACTGGGACTTAACGCACAAGTAGCACGGCGGCCATAAAACCGAGCGCAGGAGAGCAATCATGCAGGCGGCAGCAGGCGGCGGTGCGTTGAGCCCATTCGATCGCAATGAAGGCCATCATTCGATCGTTTCGGAGCTGGTTTCGCTGATCGAGCATGTCCAGGCCAGCATGGAGCTGCTCGAGGCGGTCGTCGCCAGGGAATCGGTTCCCGGCAACCAGGAAGCCACCGGCAACGTTTTCGTGCTGGACGACGTTACCCCCCGCTACCTGAAGGCGAGCGCGGCGCTGAGCGCCTGCAATGCCGGCCTTGGCGTTGCCCTGCACTATCTGCAGGATGCCAAGAACGCCAGACACGGAAGCGGCGAGTTCGCGGCGAGCCAGCCCCGGCCGGCCCGCCTGATCCAGCGCGCCTGAAGCGGCTTTGATCGAATCAGAAGCGGGCTCCGGTGTTTTGTTCTGATCCGTTTTGCTCACCCTCTGCCTGCTCGGCTTCAGGACCGGTACTATGCCGAGTCGGGTGCGCATCGCCGGCAAGGTGCCGCCGTCACGCGCCTATCAGTGAATCCCTGGATGCGGCGCCCCCGCGCTTCTTCTTGTTCTTTCCCTTCAGGAAGGAGACGTCGATCTCGGCGCCGTTGACGCGGACGAGCTCGCATCGCCGGTAGGCGAGGCCGGTCGACGACAACAGCAGAAAGAACTCCTTGAGATTGAGCCCCTGAATCGAGCCTTCCACGGTGAGGATGGCGTCGTAGTCGGAGATGGCATTGAGCAGGCAATCGCGGCGCCAGGTCCCGTCAATGCCCATGATACAGACGCCATATCCGCGACTGAACGTCACGCGCTCCGGTGCTTTGGCGTCGTCACCCATTCGTCAGCGCCCCGCCATCGCAGCGAGCTTCGGCGCAACCGCGCCGACGGCCGGCAGCTTCGCCGGCGTCGCACGTACGGCGTTGGGCCGGTAGAGACCGCGCTTGTCCGGGAAGGGCTTGAAGACATCGGTGAGCCCGACCACGGTTTCCGCCGCGCCCAGCACCAGAAAGCCGTCCGCCTCGGTGATCTTGGCGAGACGATTGAAGATGTTGACCTTGGTTTCCTGATCGAAGTAGATCAAAACGTTGCGGCAGAAGATCACGTCGAAGACGCCGAGCTGGGAAAAATCGTGCAGCAGGTTGAGCTGGCGGTGCTGAACCATGGCGCGAATATCGGGGTTGATCTGCCAGAGCTCGCCGGTCTGCTTGAAATACTTGACGAGCATTTGAATCGGCAGGCCGCGCTGGACTTCGAACTGGCTGTAGATGCCGGCCTTGGATTTCTCCAGCACTTCCTGCGACAGATCGGTCGCGATGATCTCGGTCCGCCAGCCGGCCAGCGCGGCGCCCATTTCCTTCAGGCACATCGCCAGCGAATACGGCTCCTGGCCGGTCGAACCGGCGGCGCACCAGATCCGGATGCTCTTGCGGCTTGCGCGCGCCGTCAGGATCTCCGGCATGATCGAATCGCGAAAGTGGTCGAACGGCACCTTGTCGCGAAAGAAGAAAGTCTCGTTGGTGGTCATCGCCTCGACCACCTGGGTGGTGAGATCCGCGGATCCGCCCTTCATTTTTTGCACGAGTTCGGTGATGCCGGGCAGACCTGCCTTGCGCGAAAGCGGCAGCAACCGGCTTTCAATCAGGTACTGCTTGTCGGCCGACAGGTCGAGACCGGAACGGTCCTTGAGAAGTTTACGCAGGTATTCATAATCGGGCGGAGTCACTGGCGGCCTCTCGTTACAATGCTACAGACAGTACCGAACTATTCCGGCACTGCGATCAGGCCTACTTCCTGGAACTTGGCCGCGATGATTTCCTTGTCGAACGGCTTCATGATGTATTCGTTGGCGCCGCCTTCAAGCGCGCGCTCGATATGTTCGATGCCGTTCTCGGTGGTGCAGAACACCACCTTGGGCGAGTCGCCACCGGGCATGCGGCGCAGATGACTGAGGAAGTGATAGCCGTCCATCACGGGCATGTTCCAGTCGAGCAGCACCGCTTCCGGCATGGCCCGTTTACAGACGACCAGCGCGTCCACACCGTCCTCGGCTTCGATGACCTGAAAATCGAGTCCTTCCAGGATACGGCGAGCGATCTTTCGCACGATGCTGGAATCATCGACAACGAGACAGGTTTGCATTTTCAGGCTCCTTTTTTCACGAGCGGCCTATGCCAATCGCTATGCTGCGAGCGAGGTCTTGGGCACGATTTCGAGCACGCGGTCGACGTCGAGGACGACCATGAGCTGGCCGTCGAGGCGATGGACGCCGCCGGCGAGCTTGGCCATGCGGGGATCGAGGTTGACGGGGTTTTCCTCGCGGCCGTCGTCGGCGAGCTTGAGCACCTCGCCGATCTGG
>JAUXWB010000263.1 GCA_030684475.1 Reyranella sp.
GGTCGAAGTTCGCTCGCCGCCGCCGTTGGCGCCAAAGCAGATGCGGCCCGCCTTGACGTCGCACATTTCCGACCGGCCGCGGAGGTTGAGGCTGCCACGCGTGTCACGGCCGAGCCGCCAGCAGCCCTGCAGCATGGTGAGATCCTTCTGCGCCCATCGGTCGGCCGGCAGCGGTGGCGGTGGCTGAGGTGGTGGCGGCAGCGCCTGGGCGACGGGCGGTGGCTTGGGCGGCGGAGGTTTGGGCGGCTCGACCGGCTTGCACTGCGCCAGGCGCCGCTTGATGTCCGCCTCCAGCGCGGCAACCTCGGCGGCAAGCTTCCTGCCGTCGGCAGCGGCATCGTCGAGCGAGGCTTTCAGCAGCGGCATGGGATCGGGCGGCGCCGGCGGTGGTGGCGGTGGCGGCTCCGCTTCGAGCATGACGACCTTGGCCGACGGCTCGACCGGTGCACAAGTCCGCAGCAGCCACGACGCTATCAGCAGGGCCAGGATGAACAGCAGGCCCATCAGCAGTGCGGCCAGCCAACGCGGCCAAGCTTGGGTGGAACGCGCGGTCATTGCTCAGGTGAGCATACACCCCCGCCCGGTCACGTCGCGCACGCGACGGAGATTTAATCCGCGGCGGCCGCCTTCTTTGGCCCCTCCGCCGCCGGAAAAACGACGCGATCGTCGGTGCGGCAGTAGCGGTCGGCGAACATGCGGCCAATCGGATGGTAGCGGTCCATGTGGACGCGCATCGCCTTGGGATCCCACAGCTCGTCGCGGATGTGGAAGCGCAGCCCCTCGCCCAGGATGAGCTGGCGGTCTTCCTTGACGTTGATCACCTGCCAGGTCTTGCATTCCATCGCCCACGGCGCATCGGCCAGCCGCGGCGGCTTGACGTCGACCGAGGGCGCGAGCTTCAGGCCAAGGTAGTCCGGCTCGCCGACGTCGGGCGGAAAGTCGCCGCTCGAATCGTGCATCGCCCGCGCCAGTGGCTCGTCGGTCAGGTTGACCACGAACTCGCCGGTGCGCTGGATGTTGAGCCAGGTGTCCTTCAGGCGCCCGTCCGGCCGCTTGTTGACGGCAAACATGCAGAGCGGCGGGTCCTCGGCGAAGACGTTGAAGAAGCTGAAGGGTGCCGCATTCACCACGCCGGTCGGGCCCAGGGTCGTCACCCAGGCGATCGGGCGCGGCAGCACGAAGGCGGTCAGGATCTTGTAGCGGTCGTGGTGATTAACGTCGGCGACGGCGTATTGCACTTTGGGATTCCTCAGTTTGACGGCTCGACCTTCACGCCGGTGCGCTCGGTGATCAGCTTGTAGTGCTCTGGCCTGCGGTGCTTGGCGAAGTTGAAGGTGGTGTTGCGGATGTATTCGCCGAGCGC
>JAUXWB010000264.1 GCA_030684475.1 Reyranella sp.
GCGCTCGGCCATGAGGCGCCGGCGGGTGCTCGCCGCCGCGTTGTCGCCGTTCTTGCGGCCGTAGGCCTGGCCGGTCTCGCCCGGGGCGGCGAACGGATCGTAGCCCCGGTTGGTCCAGTCGTGGAGCATGGCCTTGAACAGCGCCATCAACTCGCCGCCGTCGTAGGTTTCCTGGTAGTCGACGCCGGCCTTGCGATAGGCGTCGTTGTAGCGGCCGGCGAACATGTCGACGGTGCCGTAGTGGTTCATGGTGCCGAACACGGCGTCGAAGTTGACCGTGCCGTAGAAGAAGTTCCACGCCACGTCGCGCTGCAGCGCCCGCAGGAAAGCGTCGGCCTGCATCACATGCGTGCCCTTGGGCCAGCGGATGCGCACGAAATATTCGTCGCGGCTGAACTCGAATGCACCCTTCCTGAAGCTGCGATAGCCGTAGTAGTTGTCCGGCTCGCTCATCTCGAACTTCTGCATCGTGGCCCCCGTCACTTCAGGCAGATGTCGGCCCAGCGCTCGATCGTGAGATCGCCCTGGATGGTCTGGACCGTGAGGACGCCGGGCCGGTCGGCATGGAACTGGTAGGCGGCACCGCGGGGCAGCAGGGCCATGTGGCCGCGCCCGGCGGTGATCGTGCCCATCCGGCGGCCGGCGGGCTCGCCGGTGACCAGCACGGCGCCGTTCTTGTCGGGCGGCGGGACCTTCCGGTCGTCGATCTTCCGCAGGCGGACCTCGACCTTGCCGTCCATTACCAGGGCGAACTCGTCGTGGGCGCAGACGTACCAGGGCGACGTGCCCTCGGCCCGCAGGCATTCGATGACGTACTCGAAGTTCTTGCCGACAGCGACGCGCTCATAGGGCTTCGATTTGCCGGCAACCTCGAACACGTTGGAGAAGACATAGTTCTTCGGATCGTCGCTGATGATCTCGATGCGGCCCTTCTGATGGTCGCGCAGGGATCCGAACACGGTCGTGACGTCGGTCATGGTGACCACCCCCGATGGCTCCCCAAATGCTGGCACGACGTGGCCGGCCTCGTAAAGAGCGGGGCGATCGTCAGGGCGAGGCAGGAAGCACCTGGGCCCAGCAATTGCGCCGCGCCGCCAATCGTGAATTCGGCCGTTCAGCGGGGGCGATCTTCCTGAGGATCGATCTCGACGAGAAAGTGCTCGAGCGCCTCGAAATTCGTCGCGTAGCCCTTGAGACGGACATAGGCGGCGAACTTGTGCGGATCGACGTGCATCTCGCGGACGATGTGGCCGAGACGGCGTTCTTCCAGGCTGCGCCTTCTGAAGCGTTCGGCCCATTCATGGTGGGTGGACGGCGCTTCCGCAATGAGCGCCCGGAGGGCGTCGTAATCATGCCAGGCGACGAGCGGAACGCGGAAGATGTCTTTCGTCATGGGGATCCCCTCCTGGGGCGGATGGAACACCAGTGCACTGCCTGTCCTAAGAAACCAGCCTGGCCAGGGCGGCGAGCCCCTCGGGCGGTTCGGCTTGCCAGGGCAGCAGATAGAGCTGGCGCGCGAGGCCCTGCCCGACACGGGCGATCTGCTCCTGCTCGCCGGCGAGGCGCGCGACGAGCAACGGGTCATGGGTCCCGCTGCCCAGCAGGCTGCGGTTAATGACCCAGGCATGGGGTTCTATCCTGGCCCGGCGCAGATCCTCCTGCAGCGCGGCCGCTTCCGACACCGGCGTCGTCTCGGGCAGGGCGACCAAGATGATCTTGGAGTACGCCGGGTCCTGAAGCCGCATCAGCGGCGTCACGATGCGGCCCTGCGCCTGCGAACCGACGTTCCGCGTCATTTCGCGGTGATAGGCGCCCGTCGCGTCCATCAACAGCAGGGTATGTCCGGTCGGCGCGGTGTCGAGAACAACGAAGGCGCTGCGTGCTTCCATCACGATGCGCGAGAAGGCGTGGAAGACCGCCACCTCCTCGGTGCAGGGCGATGCGAGGTCTTCGCGCAGCAAGGCGAGACCGGCTTCGTCCAGTTCCCCGGCACGCGAACTCATGATCCTGGCGATGTATCGCTGCGTCTCCGCCTGGGGATCGATGCGATCGACCTTGAGCCCGTCCATCGTGCCCGCCAGGGTCGGCGCGAGGTGCGCGGCGGGATCGGTGGTGCTCAGGTGGACGCTGTGTCCCCGCTTCACGAGTCCGACCGCGATCGCGGCGGCGACCGTCGTCTTGCCCACACCGCCCTTGCCCATGACCATGATCAGCCCGCGTCCGGAGGCGGCGAGGTCGTCGACCAGCCGGCCGAGCGCCGGAATGTCGGACGCCGGCGGCGGCGCCTTTCGGTGAGTGCGACCGCCAACGCCCGGATCGTCCCCCAGGACCTGGCGCAATGCCTTCAGTCCGACCATGTCGAAGGACCGGAGCGGTATCCGATCCTGCGGCAATGACCGCAGGGCATCCGGCAGTTCGGCGAGGACGCTTCGACCAAGCGCCTCGATCGATCGCGCCACCGGATCGGACGGATCGGTCGCGACGAAGACGCCGTTGATCGCCAGATGCTGGTTGGCCAGACCAAGCGCGCGCAGTTCCGCGCTGGTCCGCGCCGCCTCGCGCATGGCGCCGCGATCCGGGCGGCTGACCAGAACGATGGTCGTGCGCGCCGGATCGCCGAGGGCGCCGAGGGCCGCCTGGAAGCGCTCTTCCTGCATCTTGAGGCCTGAATGCGGCCCGAGGCACGACGCGCCACGATCGTTGTCCTTGAGAAATCCCGTCCAGGCTTTCGGCAGGCTGAGAAGGCGGAGCGTATGCCCGGTCGGAGCGGTATCGAAGACGACGTGATCGAACGCCTCCCCCGTGCCCGCCAGAAGGCCGACGAACTCGTCGAAGGCCGCGATCTCGGTCGTGCACGCGCCTGAGAGTTGCTCGCGTACCGCCGCGCGTTCCGCGTCGGTGGATGCGCTTTCCAACTGCCCCAGGACCCGCTGCCGATAGGCCTCGGCCGCTGCCTCCGGATCGATATTCATGGCCGACAGGCGAGGTGCGCCAGCAACCGGACTGGGCGCGTTGGTGAGGCTCGTGCCCAGCATTTCATCGAGATTGGACGCCGGGTCGGTGCTGACCAGCAGGATCGACTTTCCGCCATCGGCAAGGGCAAGAGCGACAGCGCAAGCCAACGTCGTCTTTCCCACGCCGCCTTTGCCTGTAAAGAACAGGTGGCGCGTCGGGGCGTTCAGAATGTCCGGCATGGTCGAGGTCGGCATCTCGGCTTTCCAATTGTGAGCGTTCCGACGGATGAGGTCATGCACCGTCGGAGGCGGCTTCCAATCCGGTCAGCCTACTTGCCCGGCATCGAGACCGGTTTGCGTTCGATCAACGACGCCTTGGCGGTCTCCGCAGACTGCGAGGGGCGAAACAAATGCCTGTATCCCCGCACAGCACCAATGGCATGGTGCGCCCGAAGCGAGGCGGACCGGCAGGCTCGGCAACGAAAAAATGGCGACGAAGAAGACGACGACGAGAAGGCCCGGGAAAAGCGGTGCTGCGCGCGCAGCGACGAAAGCGAGAAAGCCGGCCCCCGCCCGAAGCTCCCGGCCGCCGCCGCCCACCCTGCAGCAGGAATTGCTGCAGATGGCGCAGGGCGGCGCGCAGTCGCTCGCCCAGATGCTCCGTGTCCTCGTCGTCCTTGCCCTCGTGGCCGGCGCCGCGACCGGACTGTGGCTGCTCCGGCCGGTGCCGAGCTACTCCTCGGACGATGTCACGGCGGGCTCGCCCTTCGACGTCACCTTCCGGGTCGAGAACAAGGACCCGTGGTTCCCGCTTGCCAACCTGAAGATCAGCTGCGTTCTCGCCCATGTGCGCGGCGAGCCGATCGCGCCGACCCTGGTCGAGGCGACCAACGTGCGGCTGGCGGCCGACGGTGCCGCCGGGTTGGAACCGGGCGAATCGGGCACATTCACCTGTCCCTTTCTCGCCTTCCTGGAGCATCAGACGAAGGACGACCCCGGCGTCGCCACGCGGGCCGAGATCTACTTCCGCAGCGACTACGACCTGCCGCGGCTGGGCTGGTTCCGGCTGTCCGACGACAGCGCGCGCTTCTTCCTCGATACGCGCCTCCTGCCGCCGCGCTGGGTCCGCAAGCGGCACTAACGACCGGTGTTGCCGGGTCCGCGCCGCCTCACGCCGCCTGCGGCACGACGGTCTCCGACGCGTCCGTGCCGTCGAGCACGTGGCGGATCATTGCGGCAAGTTCAGTCTTCCGGAACGGCTTGCTCAACAACCGCACGCCCGCGTCGAGCCGGCCGTGGTGGGTGAGGGCTTCATCGCTGTAGCCGGACATGAAGACGATTTTCGTCTTCGGCCACCGGCGCGCCACGATATCGGCAAGAGCCTTGCCGTTCAGGGGCCCCGGCATGATGACGTCGGTCAGCAGCAGATCGCAGGGCTGGGCGGCCGCTTCCATGGCGGCTACTCCCGCCGCGCCATCGGCGGCCTCCGAAACAGCGTAGCCCCAGCCTTGCAGCAGTCGCACCACGCTGGCGCGAACCCCGGGATCGTCCTCGACAACCAGGATCCGTTCATTCCCCCCCGGGATCGCTGGCTGCTGACGGACCGGCGCCTCCTCCTGTACGCCGGCACTCCGCGGCAAATAGAGCTTGAACGACGCGCCGCGGCCGACGTCGCTGTCGACGGTGATATGGCCGTTCGACTGCCTGATGAAGCCGTAGACCATGCTGAGGCCGAGGCCGGTACCCTTGCCGACGCCCTTGGTGGTGAAGAACGGCTCGAACACCTTGCCCAGCACTTCCGGCGGAATGCCGGTGCCGGTGTCGCTGATGGAGAGCAGCGCATAGTCTCCGGCGGCGATATCGGGGTTGCGCGCGACATCGGCCGCACCCAGCGTGACGTTGCGAGTCTCGATCAGCAGCTTGCCTCCGCCGGGCATCGCGTCGCGGGCGTTGATGCACAGATTGACCAGCGCGGTCTCGAGCTGCGCACGATCGATGTTGACGGTCCACAGGCCATCGGCGAGGACGGACTCGATCTCTATCTGTTCGCCCAGTGCCCGGCGCAGCAGCGTGCCGGTGGTCGTCACGAGGACGTTGATGTCGGTGCGTTTCGGATTGAGCGGCTGCTTGCGCGAGAAGGCGAGAAGTTGTCGCGTCAGGCCGGACGCCCTTTCGACCGCCTGGCCGATCTGATCGAGACGGCTTGCCACGACGGGATCGAGATTCTCCTCCTCCTGGAGGGTGTCGGCGTTGGCGAGGATCACCGTGAGAATATTGTTGAAGTCGTGGGCGATGCCGCCGGTGAGCTGGCCCACCGCCTCCATCTTCTGCGACTGGCGGAGCTGCTCGGCGATCACGAGGCGGGCCTGCTCGGCCCGGTTCTGCTCGGTGACGTTCTGGATGGTCGTGAGGACGGCGAGCCTGCCGTCCAGCTCGATCTGACGGGCCTTCACTTCGACATCGATGATCGTGCCGTCCTTCGTGCGATGCCGCAGCCCCGGAATGGTCTGGGTACCGACATCGGACCGGTCCTGCGCGCGCTGGGCCTTGACCCTGGGCATGTCCTCCGGCGGGTAGAAGTCGTTGCTGGTCATGGTGAGCGCCTCCTCGCGCGACCAGCCGTACTGCGCGACCGCCGCGTCGTTGACGGCCAGGATGTCGCGGGTCTCATGGTCGATGACGACCATCGGATAGGCGTTGGCGTCGAACAGCATGCGGTAGCGATCCTGCGCCGCGGCCAGTTCCCTCTCCCGGCGCTTGCTCTCCGTGATGTCGATGCGCACGACCACCCGGCCACCGCCGGGCAAGTCGGTGGAATAGAACCGACCGGCGGCGCCGTCTTCACGGATGCCCTCGAACATGCCGGTCGCCTCGAATCGGGCGATGCGCTCGTCGAGCCAGCCGTCCCAGTCCTTGTCGGGATACTTGAGCCGCGCACCGTGCAGCGTGTCTTCGAGCAATTCCCGCATCGTCTTGCCGGCGGGATCGCTTCTCCAGGCCTGCGACAGGCGGGCGGCCCGGTTTGCGAGGATCATCTTCTTGTCGCCATCGAACTCGATGAACTCGACCGGAACCGCGTCGAGTGTCGCCACAAGGCGGGCCTGCATGGCTTCGGCCGCTTCGCGTCCGGCGGCGGCCTCGCCGGCACGCCTGACGAGGAGAAAGCAGAACAGGCCTATCAGCGTCGACCCCAATGCCGCCGAGATCACGATCGCGCGTTTCTCGCCGATGCTGCCACGATCGACGGTGGCCTGGTCGAGCGTGGCGACAACGTGCATCGGCCACCCCGAGATGGCACGCGCCCACGACTTTCCGCCCGCAGCGGCGTTGCCCCAACTGAACCACACGGTGGCGTCCTCGCCGATCAACTCGATCCGGTCGTCCGCTTTGATGCCGATATCGGCCCAGATCTGCTCGAGTGCGGAAACGTCGATCAACGCCACGAGGACGCCCATCAGCCGGCCGTCGGCGTATCGGACGGCATGCGATACCGGAATGATCTCCGCATCCGTCCGGCGGCCACGTATCGGCCGGCCGACGCGGGTGTCGGTCCTGGAATTGCCGAGGTGGACGCGGAAGTACTCGCGGTCTGACCGATCGGTCATCGCTGGCACTTCGCTCCCCCTCATGCTGCTTACGACAACACGGCCTTGGGGGTCGATGAAGAGCAGATCACGGAGCAGATGGGTGGATATCCGTCCCTCGGCGGCGAGCTTGACGAGCTTCTGCGGAGTGTCGAACTCGAGGAGTTCATCCTCGGCGTAGCGCATGGTCTGCTGGATGCCGGCCATCATCGTGCTGAGCTGATAGGTCACGGACTGGAGTAGATGCTCGACGTGCTCCTCGCTGGATTTCTGCGAAGCCTGATCGATCTGGCGCACGGCCAGGCCGGTGAAAAAGGCCACGAACAGCACGATGGAAGCTCCGGCCAGACCGATCAATGCGCCCTCGCGCCGTGTGAATACCGCGGCAAGCCGCGGTGGAATGGCGGAGATCGCGCGGCCGATCCGTCCCGCAATCCGCAGACTCCAGCGCCCCAACGATGGACCCGTCGTAGCCATGGCTTGGATGAACGACATGCTGGTTCCGTGTGATCCTGGGGCTAGGGTTGTGGGAAGGAAATCCGGAAGCGGGCACCGCCTTCGGCCCGGTTCTCGGCCGTGATCTCGCCGCCCATGCGCCTGATGATGCCGTGGCCTATCGACAGACCCAGCCCGGCGCCCTTGCCGGTCGGCTTGGTGGTGAAGAACGGCTCGAACAGGCGCGGCAGGACCGCGTCGGGAATCCCCGGTCCGTCGTCCTCGACGGTGAGCTCCATTCCATCGTTCGCCGGCGTGGCGGCCAGGCGCAACGCAATGCGACCAAGCGTTCCGGTCGAGGCTCGACCGACGTCGTCGACCAGGGCATCGCGCGCATTCAGCACGAGGCTTATGAGGACCTGCTGCAGCTGATTTTCTTCACCCCGCACCATTGGCCCGGAGGGTGGCAGGTCGAGATGGAATTCGATGCGAGCGGCCCTGAGCTGTTCGCGCAACAGGTCGCCACTCACGCACACCGCCTCCACGAGATCGAACGGCGCCAGATCGTTGGTCGGCTTGTGCGCCACGGCGCGCAAACTGCGCACCAGGCTGGAAGCGCGTTCGACTTGCCTGCAGATGCGGTCGAGCTTGCTTTTGATGAGTTCGCCCAGTTCCGTCGGCATTGCCGCCGCCTCGGGAGTCTCGAGCTCTTCGATCAGGCTCTCCGTCGCCATTCGGATCACGGCAAGCGGTTGGTTGAGCTCGTGCGCCATGCCGGTCGCCATCTCGCCGAGATTGGCGAGCCGCGAGGAATCAAACAGCCGGATCTCCGCCTGCCGGCGCTCGGTGTCGTCGACGGCGATCATCACGACATAGCGCAGGCGGCCCGCTTCGTCCTGGATCGGGTCGGCGGTGACCTTGACGATGCGCTTGGTGCCGTCGTCGGCGTGAACGAGATGGCGTTCGTACTCAAACGTCTTCAAGCGTTGCGGACCGGAAGCGCTCTGCCAGCTCCCGAGTACGGCATCGATGCCTTTGAGCCCCAGGTCGGAATGGGTTCGTCCGATCACCTCGGCCGCGGTCTTGCCGAAGGTCTCGAGCACCTGCCGATTTGCCAGAACGACCCGACCGTCGCGGTCGAGCATGACAATGCCGGCGCCGGTCGACTGGAACACCGAGTTGAGACGCTCCATCTCGGCCGCCAGCTGCTCTTCCCGAAGCTTCGCTTCGGTGACGTCGACACGGACGACCACTCGGCCGCCGCCGGGCATGTCGCTGACATAGGAGCGCCGCCATTGGCCGTCCGGCCGGTAGGACTCCGCGACGCCGCCGCGGTCGAAGTCGGCGATGGTCTGCTCGGTCCATGTCTTCCAATCCGACGCTGTGTCCTCGGTCTGGAAATGCTCGGCGTAAGACGCCATCACCTCATTGACCGTCTTGCCGCGTGCGGCGCCCGGCGTACGCCATGGGCTGGCGTCGCGCGCCGCCTGATTGGCCATGATCAGCCGCCGGTCGGGGCCATATTCGACGAATTCCACGGGCACCGCATTCAGCGCTGCCGTCAGGCGTGCGCGGACGGCGTCGGCGGCGTCGCGTTCGCGGGCGACCTGACGCGCGCGGTTGGCCAGCAGAAGGCCGAACAGCCCGACCATCACCGACCCGACCACGGCCGAGCCGACGATCGCGCGCTTCGACGAGACGTTTTCACGGTCGACCGTCGCCTGGTCGACTTTGGCGATGACTTGCATGGGCCAGCCTGCAATGTGCCGCGAAAAAGACAGGATCTCTCCGGCATCATCGCCGATCGCGCGACGCGGCCAGCGCAACCAAACCGTGCCGTCCTCACCGATCAGTTCGAGGGTGTCATCGCGTCTGAGTCCGATATCCTTCCATATCCGGTCGAGCGCCTTGACGTCGATCATCGCCACCAACACGCCGATCAGCTCGCCGTTCGGCCGGCGCACGGGGCGCGACACCGGAATGAGTTCCGCCCCGGTCAGGCGGCCATGGATCGGTCGATTGAGGTGGCTCGCGAGGCCGAGGCTGTCGAGATGGACGCGGTAGTAGTCGCGGTCGGACAGGTCGCGGCGCGCCAGCGCCTCATCGTGCGTCATGGCACTCACGACCCGGCCCTCGGGATCGACGAAGAAGAAGTCCGCGAGCAGATTGCCGGCAACCTGGTTCTGGGCGTCAAGCTTGGTGATGCGGCGGACATCGTCGCGTCCCCGGATTTCATCGCCCGCCCGGCTCAAGGCATTTTCGACCATGAACAGCGCCGTCGCCATCTGGCCGCTCACGGCCTTGCCGAGCTGCTCGACATGCGCCTGGCCCGAGGCGCGCGAAGATTCGTCGATCTCGCGCAGCATCAGGTTGGTTAACGCCACGATGAACAGCACGATGATGACGCCAACCAAGCCGATGATGCGCCCCTCTCGTCGCGCGGCAGGCAACGCAATCGTCGCGAACCATCGCGCGCTGGCGGCCACGAACGATACCGCCTGGCGGGCCAGACGGAGAATCCGGGAACCGGTCAAAGGCAGCGCCGCCGCGAAGGTTTGATTGATGGACATCCTGGTTCGTCTGTACCGCTGTGGCATCGCTGCGAACATTCGGCTGGACGGCTATCGAGGCAGGAATCCGGCTTAGTCCAAAAGGCCGACCGGGCACATGCCGACGTACCTGCCACTCCGGAAAGCAATCTAGCGGCCTTCACCAACGCCGACATGTACGGGCTCCACTGTCGGTTCATCCCGGCGATGAGTGTCCCATGCGGCGCCCACCTCGCGATGCAAGGCGGAGAGTGAAAACGGCTTGTGAATGACGATCACCCCTGCTTCCTGCAGCTCGACGGTGAGATCGCTTTCCTCAAAGTGCCCGGTCATCAGGATGAACGCGTGCGGACCGGCGGGCCGCTTGATCGCCGCCCGGAGCAGCTCGATGCCGCTGCCATCCGGCATGCGCCCATCCGTAATGAGAATGTCGATCGGTACGGCGTCGTCCTCCAAGGCCTGCAACCCTTGCCTGTACGAAGATGCCGTCACGACCGTCTCGCCCCGCCGGCGGAGATAGCCCGCCACCTCGGCAAGAATTTCCGACTCGTCATCGACGACAAGGAGCCGGCGCGCTGGGTTTACCGTCATATCCCTCTTCCTCTGAGCTATTCCGACAATCCCATCGCCTAGGGTGATGCCGCCGCCCTGGCAGCCGCCGTCTGGTCAGGCGTGCGGGCGACGCTGACACCTCTGATGAAGCGGTCCAGCAAGCGAAGCGGTACGGGCTTTTCGACAATCGCGAAGCTCGGTTTTTCGCCGCCGATGCTCTTCAGCTGCGCGGCCAGTCTCAAAAGGTCGACGTTGTCGGACATCAGCAGCCACATCTCGGCAGGAAAGCGCGCCGCGTTGCTCATGCAGAAATTCATGCCGTCGCCATCGGGAAGATTGATGTCCGACAGCACGGCATCGGGCATCATGATCTCCAGCGCCGCGGCCGCCTCGGCAAGCGTGCCGCAGCCGGTGGGACGATGATTGCGACGGACGAGAAATTCCATGATCTCGGTGCGGAGGTTCTCATCATCTTCGATAACCAGGACTTGTGCTGACATGTTTGCGGCCTTCAGGTGGAAAGAATCCAAACCTACAGAGTACTCGATATCTGGATCGCCGCCGGCGTGATGATCACGGCGAAGAGGACCGGGAGAAAGAAAACGATCATCGGCACGGTGAGCTTGGGTGGCAGGGTCGCCGCCTTCTTTTCCGCTTCGTTCATGCGTATGCTCCGGTTCTCGGCCGCCAGCACGCGAAGTGCCGGACCGAGCGACGTGCCGAACTTCTCCGCCTGGACGAGGCTGGTAACCACGCCTTTCACGCTGTCGAGGCCGGTGCGCAATGCGAGGTTTTCGTAGGCTTTGCGGCGCTCCGGCAGGTAGGAAAGCTCGGCCGTCGTCAGGCTGAGTTCGTCGGCCAGGATCGCGGATTGCGTGCCGATCTCCTGCGACACCTTCTGGAAGGCGCGTTCGATTCCCATGCCCGCCTCGACGCAAATCAGTATGAGGTCGAGCGCATCGGGCCAGCCGTGCCGGATCGCCTTCTGCCGCTTGGCGATCCTGTTGTGGATGTAGAGCGCCGGCACGAAGTAGCCGAACAACGCGGCGGCCGTGATCATCGCGAACTTGACGAAGAACGGATAATCAAGCGGCAGGATCGCGAAGACATAAACGGCCGCCACCGCAAAGATCGCCGGTGCAGTGAGCAGCCGGATGGCCAGGAACGTGACCACGGGACCCTCGCCGCGATAGCCGGCCATTCGCAGCTTGCGCACGACCTCGCCGTCTTCCGCCTGATCGGCGAGGTTCATCCGGTCAAAGATGTCCTTGAAGATCTGCTTCGGCCTGGTCGTCAGTCGCGGCTCGCCGGTCGGGCTCCGGTCTCTGGTCTCCTCGCGCCCACCGGCGATCCGGCGAACACGGTCGCGAAAGGCATCGGGCGCGAAATACGGCCAGCACACCAGAACGACCGCGCCGAACGCCGACACGGCGGCCATCGACGCAACGAGCAGGTCGGCATTTGCGGCAAGGGAGGTGGCGAACATTCGATTCCCTAGAAGTCGAAGTTGATCATCTGACGCATCACGAATATGCCGATCATCATCCAGACGGCGCATGCCGCGAGAACGAGATTGCCGGTGAATGTCGTGAACAGCAGCCCGACATAGTCGGGGCTGGCGAAATAGAGGATGCCGCCGACGATGATCGGCAGCGAACCGATGATGCCGCCCGATGCTTTCGCCTCCGCGCTCATCGCCGCGATCTTCCCGAGCATTTTCTTGCGCTCGCGCAGGACCCCGGACAGATTCCCCAGCGCTTCGGACAGGTTGCCACCGGTACGGCTTTGAACGGAAATGACGATGGCGAAAAAGTTGGCCTCAGCGACCGGTATACGTTCGGGCAGACGCTGGACGGCCTCGCTAAGCGGCAATCCGAGCGCCTGATCCGCAACGAGCGTCTTGAACTCGGCCCCTACGGGGTCCGGTGCTTCGGCCGCGACGATCTTGAGGCAGTCGGCCAGGGGCACGCCCGACTTGATGCCGCGAACGATGACGTCGATGGCGTCAGGGAACAGGCTCCGAAACCGTTCGAATCGGCGTTTGCGCTTGAGGCCGAGATAGAGATGCGGGAGCAACGGTCCGCCAATCAGCGCGAGACCAGCCGCAGGCAACATTCCGACCATGCCCAGGAACACGAGAAATACGACAACGGCGGCGACGCCGCAGACGAGATAGTACTTTTTCGACGTCCAATCGATGTTCGCCTGCCGTAGCCGTGCAGTCAGCGACGGCTTGTAGCTCTTCCGTGTCTTGTCATTTTGCCGTTCGTCGGCCTCCTGCAGCGTGGCCTCCACCGAGCGCTTGCGCGCCTTCTCGCCTGCCCCATCGGCCGCGCCGGCCATCCTTCCGCGCGAGGACGAGATCGCCTCGATCCGGCGGTCGAGCGGCGAGCCGCCGACGAGACGCGGATAGAAAGCCGCCAGCAGGATCCCGCCGACGGCGCCGGAGGCGAGCACGAACGCCACGATGGGAAGGAGCAGTTGGGCGGGCATCGCCGTGCCGCTAGGCCAGGGCACGCGGCGCATCGGCCGCAGCAAGGGCGGCGGCGAGGTTCTTTTCCTCGCCGTAGTAACGCGCACGTTCCCAGAACTTCGGGTGGCCGATTCCGGTCGAGCGATGTTGACCGACGATCTTGCCATCCTTGTCCTCACCCAGGACCTCGTAGACGAACAAGTCCTGTGTGATCGGCACGTCGCCCTCCATGCCGAGGATCTCGGTGATGTGGGTGATTCGGCGTGAGCCGTCGCGCAGCCGCTGCGTCTGGACGATGACGTCGACCGACGAGCAGATCATCTCGCGGATCGTCCTGGACGGCAGCCCGAGGCCACCCGTCATGATCATCGATTCCATGCGCGCCATCGCCTCGCGCGGCGAATTCGCATGCAGCGTGCCCATCGAGCCGTCGTGACCGGTATTCAT
>JAUXWB010000277.1 GCA_030684475.1 Reyranella sp.
GCGCTCCTGCTGTTTCCGATTCCGACGTGGGCGCAAGCCAACGACACGGCCTACTGCGTCGAACTTGGCGAACTGGTCCTTCGATATGCCGGTAGCCCCGGCGCCGACGGCGAGACCAGGCCGACTTTCGCGGCCATCGAAGCCATTGATAATTGCAGCAAGGGCAACACGGCAGCGGGTATCAAGGTCCTGGAGCAAATATTGCGCAGCAACGGATTTACCCTGCCCAGGCGCCTGGCGCCCGCTTGAAGCGTCGTAGGCTGACGGTCGCAGACAGTTCATCCCGTGCCCTTCATCGACCTTCAGAAGCGGGCGGTGGGGGCCACCAGTCTGCAACCCGCTGCAACCATCGCCGCCGCGGCGGGGGTGGTACAATCGATGGCTTGAGCCTGAGCCGTGCTCCCTCCCGCCCATGGATCAGTTGAAGCGTCCGGGTGTGATAGACGGCGAGATCCGGGCGGTGGCCGATGCTCAGCACGGTCGTGTTCTTCAGCTCGTCGTCGAACAGACCCATGATGTGGCGCTGGCTGTCTTCGTCGAGCGCGGCCGTCGCCTCGTCCAGAAAGACCCAGCCCGGCTTGTGCAGGAGGAGCCGCGCGAAGGCGATACGCTCCTGCTCGCCGAGCGACAGCTCCCGGTCCCACCGTTCCTGCCGATCGAGCTTGGCGACGAGACTGCCGAGGTCGCACCGTTCGAGCGCCCGTCGAACGTCGGCAACGGAATAGGCATTGGGCGGGCTCGGATAGGTGATGGCGTTGCGCAACGTGCCGAGCGGCAGATATGGTCGCTGCGGCAGGAACGCCATGGCCTCGGGCGCGGGCGTGAGGATCGTCCCCGAGCCCCATGGCCACAGCCCCGCGACGGCGCGGAACAGGGTCGATTTCCCGGCGCCGGTCTCGCCCGTGATCAGCACGCGGTCGCCGGGCATGAAGCTGGCGCTGGCTTCCTCGATGATGACGTGCCCGTCCGGAAGCAGGATGCGTACACCCTCGAAGGCAAGGTTCCCCTCGGGGTGCCGGGCGCGCCTGATCTCCTCGGCGCCTTCCTCGATGGCGGGAAGATCGTCCAGCGCTTCGCGGAAACGCGCGACCCGATGGATCGCCGCCCGCCAGTCGGCGAGGCGCGAGAAGTTGTCGACGAACCATCGCATCGCCCACTGCACCTGGCTGAAGGCACCGGCCACCATGATCAGGCCGCCAAGGCTCAGAGTGCCGCCGAAGTAGGCTGGCGCGGCAACGAGAATGGGAACGACGAGGGACAGCCATCCGGTGCCCGCCGTTATCCAGGTGAGGTGGGCGAGGGAGGAGGAAATGCGACGCATGGTGTCGATGACCGCCTCGAGCGAGCCCCCGAGGTGGCGGTGTTCGTCCTCCTCTCCGCCATGCAGCGCAATGCTCTCGCCGGATTCGTTGACCCGCACGAGGGCAAAGCGGAACTCCGCCTCGCGCGCATACCGCTCGGCGTTGAGGGCAATCAGCGGTCGTCCCACGAGCCAGGTCAGACCGGAGCCGGTCAGGGCATAGGCGATGGCACACCAGACCATGTAGCCCGGAATGGCGACGTGGTGGCCCGCCACATCGAAGGCAACCTGCGCCGACAACGCCCACAGGACCCCGACGAAGGCCACGATCTGGAGCAGAGAGTAGACGAGGCCGCAGCCGAGATCCGCGGTGAGGTCGCCGAGCAGGCGCGTATCCTCCTGCAGCCGCTGATCGGGGTTGCGCCCATACGGACCTGCGAAGCTCAGCTGATAGACCCGCATCGGCTTGAGCCACGCGACCAGGAGGTGACGGGCGATCCAATCCCGCAGTCGAAGCTTCAGGCGTTCCTGAAGAAAGGTTTGCGCCACCGTGAGCGCCAGCAGAACGGCGATGATGATGACGAACGTCCACAAAAGAAGGAGGAATTCGGCCATCTCCTTGCGCGCCAATGCATCAAAGAACTGACCGTTCCATTCATTGAGCCACACCTGCCCGACCATATTGCCGATGGTGACGATGATCGAGGCAACGAAGATCGCCATCACGCGCCGGCCGCCCGGGGCTCGGCGCAAGACGCGGGCGAACAGGCTCAGATCGCGGGCAAGGTCGAAGTCCCGCATCTCCGCGTCGAAGTGATCGCCCGCAGGGGCGGGCTTGGCCGCCGCGATCGACGGATCGGGCGCCGTCTGCAACAGCCCCGGATTCTCCAGAGGCGGAGGATGTGCGGCCAGGGGAGGAAAGGTCGAGGCGAGATCCGTCTTC
>JAUXWB010000280.1 GCA_030684475.1 Reyranella sp.
TCGCGCACGAAGTCGGGCGTCACCAGGTCGCCCTCGCCGAACCACAGCGGCACGACGTCGGGATCGCCGAACACGCTCATGGCGACATCGGAGATGGGTGATTCGGGCAAGGTCCCGATGGGGCCACTCAGCGACGCGGCGAGGCCTGGCGGAAGGAAACGGTTGTCGGTCTGCATGATTTCGACCTAGCGCATCGCTTCCTGCAATGCCAGCCGGGCAGGCTTAGACTTTCTCATAGGCATCTCGCTGCTGATGCCTCAGCGGGCGTCAGGTCGCTCCAGCCAGTCGTGCCAGTGTGCCCTGAGTAGGGTCGGCCGCACCATCAACCTAAAGACGTGTGCCGATCAACAACTCGACGACCCGTCACTTTCTCGGCGAAAGCCCCGACAAGGCACTGGACGGTGGGACGGCCAGTACGTCGCAGTCCGAGACACGCAGGACCTCCTCCGCCACGCTGCCGAGCAGGAATTTCTCGAACCCCGTGCGACCGCGGGTGCCGACGACGACGAGATCGGCCGACGCTTCGCGGGCGGCGGCACAGATGGCGTCCGCCGCTGAGGAACTGTAGGGCTTGAGGACCCAGCGAGCCGGCTGGACGTTAAGGCCGCGCAGAAAGGCCGAGAGTTCGGAGGCCGCCTGAGCTTCCTGGTCGGTCAAATAGGCCTCGCTCTGGGTCTGGGTCATCGCTGCCCGCACCACGAGGCTGTTGCCGGGCGCCTCGAAGACGTGAACCACGCCGACCTCCAGCCCCATGTCGAGGCCGAGCGTCCCGACCGCCCTGACGGCATCGCCCGAACCGGCGGATAGATCGACGGCGATCAGCATGCGGCGATAGGGGCCGGCGGGCACGGCATTCGCCATCAGGATCGGAAGGCGGCCCGTCCGGATCGTTCGTTCCGCCGTTGTGCCGACGAATATGCCCCGCAGCGCGAGGCGGCGTTGGGCACCGAGCACCACCAGATCGGCCGCCACCTCGTCGCCCGCGCGGGCGATCGCCTCGAAGGGTTCGCCCGGCACCACGCGCCAGTCGCACGGCACCCCATCGATCTCGCGCAAGGTGCGGGCCTGCTCGATCAGCAGGTCGGTTGCCGCATTCAGCTCCGCCTCGGCGATCCGCTGCGGTTGATCGTCGTCGATCGCATGCACGAGAATGATCCCGGCGCCGTGCCGCTTCGCCAGCAGGATCGCCCGACGGATCGCCCGGTCGGATCGCGTGGAAAAATCGGTGGCGACGAGGAGCTTCTTCATTCGTCGGGACTTTCGGTCATACTGGGGACGATCGGGCGATATCTTGAGGATACAATCATGGCAGTGCAAACCGGTCGCGACCGGCCGACGACGGGCAATGGACGGTGGCGATGACGGAGATTCTCCTCCAATCCGTCTTTGGCGAGTTCGCCATGTTGATTGTGCTGGCCGGAATCGTCGGTTTCGCCGGCATCCTGCTGCATCAGCCGCTCATCGTGAGTTTCATTGCCGTCGGCCTGCTGGCCGGACCCTCGATCCTCAACATCGTCCGCTCGAACGATCAGATCGACCTACTGTCGCAACTGGGCATCGCCGTCCTGCTGTTCCTGGTCGGCATCAAGCTCGACGTCAAACTGATCCGCTCCCTCGGCGCCGTCTCGCTCCTGACGGGCCTCGGCCAGGTCCTGTTCACGTCGGTCTTCGGGTTCCTGATCGGCCTCGCCCTGGGATTCGGCGCCATTGAGAGCCTCTACATCGCCGTCGCGCTGACCTTCTCCAGCACGATCATCATCGTGAAGCTCCTGTCAGACAAGCGCGAGATCGACTCGCTGCACGGCCAGATCGCGCTCGGCTTCCTGATCGTGCAGGACCTCGTCGTCGTCCTGGCCATGATCGTCCTCTCGGCCGTCGGCATCGGCACGTCAGGCGACGCCGGCCCGGCCAGGATCCTCGTGGCGCTCGGTTCTGGTGTAGTGTTGCTAGCCCTCGTTGTCGTGTTCATCAAGTTCGTTGCCGATCCCCTGACCGAGCGCCTGGCGCGCGCACCCGAGCTGCTCGCCGTCTTCGCCATCGGCCAAGCGGCGCTGTTCGCCGCCATTGCCGATCTCGTGGGCCTCGGCAAGGAGCTGGGCGGCCTGCTGGCCGGCGTCTCGCTCGCGTCGACCCCCTACCGCGAGACGATCGCGGCGCGCCTGGCGCCGTTGCGCGACTTCCTGCTGCTGTTCTTCTTCATCGCCCTGGGTGCCAAGCTCGACCTCTCGCTGCTCGGCGCCAATGCGCCCTCCGCCGCGATCTTCTCCCTCTTCGTCCTGGTCGGGAACCCACTGATCGTGTTGGCGATCATGGGCGCCATGGGCTATCGCAAGCGCACCGGCTTCCTCGCCGGCCTGACGGTGGCCCAGATCAGCGAATTCTCGCTGATCTTCGTCGCCATGGGCGTGACGCTGGGCCATGTCGGTGCCGACGCCCTGGGCCTCGTCACGCTGGTCGGCCTGGTCACGATCGCAGCGTCGACCTACATGATCACCTATTCGCACCGTCTCTACGCCGTCTGCGAACCGCTGCTCGGACTCTTCGAGCGCCAGGGCACGCCGCGCGAAGCCGACGAAGCCGAGCAGCACCGGGCGACGCCGTACGATATCGTCCTGCTGGGTCTCGGCCGCTTCGGCACGGCCATCGGCACGCGCCTGCAACGCCGCGACCTGCGTGTTCTCGGCGTCGACTTCAATCCCGACGCGGTTCGCCAGTGGCGCGCGCTCGGCCTTCAAGTTGAATACGGCGATGCCACGGACCCCGAATTCGTGGCCAGCCTGCCGCTCGACGCCGCGAAGTGGGTGGTCTCGACGATCCCGGTCCATCTTCCCGGCGTCAGCCAGGAGGACTCGCGGCGGACGATCCTCCAGGCCGTACGCGCGACGGGCTTTGCTGGGCGGATCGCCGTCGCCTCGCGCGTCGACGAGGATGCGGACCGGCTGCTCGCGGCCGGCGCCGACCTCGTTCTGGAGCCGTTCCAGGACGCCGCCGACCGGGCCGTCGAGTTGTTGGCCGGCACGCGCTCTGAGGCCGACGGAAAGGGCGAGCCTCAATGATAGGGCCGAGCCGACGCAGGGCACAATTGTACGATTCGTGCGTTTATCGAGAGCCTTGCCTACGCTGGCCGGCCAAAGCAGGGCGCAATGAAACGATCCTATGAAGAGCCTCGATCTCGCCGCCTACGACTGATTGCTCATGGCAGACTAAATCCACGCAGAGCGGAGTGCCGCAGCATCGAGGCCCAGGACGACGAATAGGATCACCCCGATCTGGGCGGGACGGCTTTCGTGAGGTCGGAAGCGATGGACCCGGGCGCGCAGCATCCACAGGAGGCAGAGCAACCCACCGAGGTGAACGCTAACCATCAAGGCAGCGAGCGCGAGATTGGCGAGCATCGTCACATGATCGATGGTCGCCACCGGATGGGCAACCGCCATTCCGTCGCGATTGAGGACTCCAGGCGTTCTTGGTGATCGGATGACAGCGCGAGTGCGCCGCGTTACCCTTCGGCCGGGGAGTATTCATGACAAACGGCACAACAAAAGAAACGATGCTGCAGACCTGGCTGGCCGAACAGTACCAGAGCGTTTATGCCGACGGCCGCCGCTGCGACGAACTCGGCTACCTGCAATGCAAGATCATCCTGAAGCCCGAGCGCTTCACGTCGGCCCATGTATTCAAGGAATTCGCGGCCCTGGTGCGGCGCGCCGCCGAGGCCACCGGCATCGGCTACCAGCACACGCCGAAATCGCAGCAGCGGCCCGAAGTACGCGAGGTGCTGTTCCTCGATACCGGTGACTACCACCTCTACAACAACTCGTTCATCTGCCGCCGGCGCATCGCCTACGAGGACGGCTTCGCCATCGGCGATCCCGAGATCGTCTTCAAGTACCGCAGCGACAGCATGGCGAAGGCCCAGGCGATCGATGTGCGGCCGAACATCGACGGCAAATACAAGATCAAGTTCAAGCTTGAGGTCATGCCCCTCAAGGAACGCCTCGGCGGCATACGGCGTCTGCTCTCGCACAATGTCGAATTCGGCCTGAGCCAGGCCCCCCAGGCAGCGCGCATCGTGATGTCGTCGCTTGGGCACATGTCGCTGCCCGAGCTCACCCAAATCTTCCCCGCCCTGTCGGTGATCTCCTCCGACGGTCCTTCCGACGTCTCTCTGGTCAACCAGACCATCGTTGAGGAGCTGCTGCAGGACATCTGCGTCCTCGACTTCGGCCATCACACCGCGGCCACCGCCAATCTCGGCCTGTGGCGCTCGCGCGGCGACCACCACGCCTTCGTCGGCGAATTTGCCTACCAGCTTCGCTTCGCGGGACCCGCCGACATCAGCCACAAGGCACTGCATGCCTGCGAGCGCTTCTTCCTCGAACTGCAGCAGGTCGCCGCCGACTGGGTGGCGCTGACCACGACCAAGACAGGCGCGGTCTACCGCCTTAAGGGCAATCCGCCGCAAGCCCACGAATGAGCAAGCCTCCCGCCGTTGCCCAGCCCGTGGCTCCACCACCATCGCTGTGGCGGCTCTTCCTGGGTTTCTTCATCATGGGTTCCACCAGCCTGGGGGGCGGCGTCATCGCCTATCTTCGCACCGGCCTGGTTACCCACTACCGTTGGCTCGACGACGAAACCTTCGTCGAGTTGATGGCGATCAGCCAGAGCCTGCCCGGCCTCAACGCCACAAACATGTCGATCCTGGCGGGCGACCGGCTGCGCGGCTGGCCGGGCGCCCTCCTCGGCGCCCTGGGCATGTGCCTGCCCGGCGCCTCGCTGATGACTGCCGCCGCCTTCGCCGTTGGCGTCGGCGGCGACGATCCGATTTCCAAGGCCTTCCTGCACGCGATCGCGGCCGGTGCCGTCGGACTGGTGACGGTCGTGGGTGTGCAGCTCGGCGCCAAGATGCTGTACGAGATCGCCGACTATGTCTTCGTGGCAATCACCATCGTGCTGGTCGCGTTCTTCCATGTGTCGGTGCTCTACGCCCTGGTCGGCGTCGGGGCAGTTGCCATCTGGTGGCACAGGCCACGGAAGGGTCTGCCCGACGCCAAGGATGTCGCACCCAAAGATCCCGCGCAGAGGGATCCGGCGTCATGAAGCAGTTTCTCGATCTGGCCGGAGCCTTCGGCTACATCTCGCTGCTGACTGTCGGCGGCGGCATGGCGGCGTTCCCGGAGCTGAAGCATCTCACGGTCGACACCTATCATTGGGTGACCTTTCCCGAGCTGATGCACTACTACAGTCTCGGCCAGCTGGCGCCCGGCCCCAACA
>JAUXWB010000287.1 GCA_030684475.1 Reyranella sp.
GTGCCGTCGGCCGCCGCCGACCGCGACCCGAACAACCCCGCGACCTGGGGCAAGATCGGCCGCAACGAGGATTGCCCCTGCGGAAGCGGCAAGAAGTACAAGCACTGCCACGGCAAGTATGGCTGAGGCGGTCGCTTCGTAGTTCGTAATTCGTAGCGTTGGCAAAGGCGCGCTTTTGCGCGTGCCTACCATCCTCCGACGATGTGCAGGCATGACAATGGTGGGCACGGCGCGAGAGCGCTTTTGTCCACCCTGCCGCTCTAAGCGTGATTTCCTACTTCGCCGCCGAGAAGCGGCTCTCGAATGAGTTCGCCGGCACGATCGGCTGCGAGCCGGCGACCATGGGGGCGGGCGCTGGCGTATCCGACAGCGACGGCTTCAGCGCCGGCTTGACGTCGGCCGGCTTCGGCGCGGCGGCGACTTTCGGTACCGCTGCTTCGGGACGCGGCGGTTCGCTGCGTTTGGTCTCGATCACCTTCGGCTTGGCAGGTGCCGGGGCCGGCATGGGCTTGGTGGTCGCGGTGGTTTCCGCGCCGCCGATGCCGACCTTGCGGGCCAGATTGGAGAAGAACCCGTCGGATTTTTCCGGCGGCGCCGCGGACGCTACGCGGGTTGCGGGGGCCGGAGCGGGGGCGGCCTGAGCCGCCATGGAGGCTGCCAGCGGCTCATCGGGCGATGACACGGATCCGCGCGGCGGGACGACGTGGGCCGGAATAGTGCCGGGCGCGCGGGAAATGGCTGCCAGCGACAGGCCCTGGCCTTCGCCGCCCTCGGACAGCCCGGTCGATGCTTCGGGCAGCTTGGCGGCAAACACCCGGTGCATGCCGCCGTCGATGCCGGTATTCATCCGCGCGACCGGTGTTCCCTTCGAGATCAGCCTGGCGGTCTCGATCTGATCCTGCCGCTGCTTTTCCTGCACGGCGTCGGCGATGTCGTCCGGGATCGCGTAGACAGGACATTTGGCCGAAGCGTCGAACACCGGATCGCGCCTGGCATCCGGCGCCTTGGTGGCGTCGAACACATATTTCTTCTCGCAGAAATCGACCTTCGGTTCATGCCGCGTCACCTCGAAATGATCCCAGCCCTGCTTGATCATTTTCCAGAACGGCATGTTCGGATTGTTGCGATGTTTCGCCATGTTCACCGGCGTCATCTTGAACGGATAGGCCTGCAGCTG
>JAUXWB010000294.1 GCA_030684475.1 Reyranella sp.
CAAGATCGTGCGCAAGGGCGAGCTGTGGGCCGGCAATCCGGCGCAGAAGCTGCGCGACATTACCGAGAAGGACCTCGAGATGTTCAGGCGCGTGGTCGGCCACTACATCCAGCTCGGCAACGCTCATCGCCCCATGGAGCAGAAGGTGGCCGAACAGAAGGCGGCGGAGTAGGGCCGGGCATGCTCGCGCGCGACTACGACTATATCGTTGTCGGCGCGGGATCCGCCGGCGCCGTGCTGGCGGCGCGGCTGAGCGAAGATCCACGCATCAGGGTGCTCCTGCTCGAGGCCGGACGTGATTTCCGGTCGGCCGAGACGCCCGAACACATCCGCATTCCCAATCCCATGCGGGCGATCGGCGACGACGATTATCGCTGGCCCAATCTGCTGGCGCGCCGCACCGAGCGGCAGGAGCCGAAGCTCTTGTGGCGTGGTCGTGCCGTGGGCGGCAGCTCGACCATCAACGGCCAGATCGCCATCCGCGGCGTGCCCGATGATTTCGCGCGCTGGCGTGCGCTGGGCTGCAGCGGCTGGGGCTGGCAGGACGTGCTGCCGTACTTCAACAAGCTCGAGACCGACGTCAACTTCGGTGCCGCTTCCTACCATGGCGACAGTGGCCCGATTCCGGTCTATCGCGCCCCCGTCGCCGATTGGGGCCGGGTCGATCGCGCGCTGAAGGATTCCTCGATCGCGCTGGGCTACGGCTGGTGCGAGGACCACAACGCCCCTGAGGGAACAGGCGCCTCGCCCTATGCCATCAACAGCCAGGCGGGTGTCCGCGTCTCGACCAACGACGGCTATCTGGAACCGGCACGCGGCCGCAAGAACCTGCAGATCGTCGGTCATGCCCTGGTGTCGGCCTTCCAGTTCGAAGGCAACCGGCCGCATGTCAGCGGCGTGCATGTGCAGGTGGGTGGGCAGAGCTTCGCGCCGCGTGCCACCCGCGAGGTCATTCTCTCTGCCGGCGCCATCCACTCGCCGGCGGTTCTGCAGCGTTCCGGCATCGGGCCGGCGGCCTTGCTGAAGTCGCTTGGGGTGCCGGTGATTGCCGATCTGCCGGTCGGTGAGAACCTGCTGGATCATCCGGCGATGCCGCTCTACCTGCATCTTCGCGATGAGGCGCGGGTCGGCACCATGATGCATCGCCACACCAATTGTTGCCTGCGCTATTCGTCGGGTCTCGGCGGCGCGGGCGAGAACGACATGATCGTGATCGCAGGCAACCTCGTGTCGCTGGACGGCGGCGACACGTCCAAGGGGCGCCTGGTCGTTTCGGTCTACCAGGCTTTCAGCCAGGGGCAGGTGCGCATCACGACCACCGATCCGGCCATCGATCCGCGGATCGACGAGCGGATGCTGTCGGACGAACGCGACCTGGTGCGCATGCGCGACGGCGTGCGCCGTCTGCGGGAACTCGGACTGCACGACAGCGTTCGCGCCATCACGACCCGAGTGGATTACGGCTCCACCGGCCGGTCGATCGAGGAGAACCTCACGCCGGCGGAGCTCGACGACTGGCTTTTCGCCGAATGTTCGGATGCCCAGCACGCCAGCGGCACCTGCCGCATGGGCGTGCGGGACGACAAGAGGTCGGTCGTCGATCCGGAGTGCCGCGTCATCGGCTGTACGGGCCTCAGGGTGATCGACGCCTCGGTCATGCCGGAGGTGGTGCGCGCCAACACGCACCTGACGACCGTGATGATGGCCGAGAAGATGGCCGATCGATTGAAAGCTGGGGCCTAGAGCGGATGAGAGTGCATGCACTGCCAGCAATCGCTCACGCAGATGTGATGCGCAGGTTCGGCAGGTTTTGTGCTATGTTTCCGATAGCGTCGCACGAGGCCTGTCCGCAAGGACGGTCACTGGCGCCAATAAATAAAGACCATACCCCGCCCGGCGCACCCGCCGGGTACGCTCCAATCGAGGAGGAGGGGTCGTCCCGCGATCATCGTGTCGTGCGTAGCAAGCAAAGGCTGCCCCCGCTGGAGACCGTCCAGAGGTGGGGTGGACCGAGGCGCGAAGAAACGCGCCCCAGAAGGAACTATTGACGGTCTGCTGCGGCGCTCGGACCGCAGGATTCACGCGATGTCACAACTGGGTGTCACAACATTTGTCACAACTTGGTGTGACATCTTGGTGTGACATGGGACGGGGCGAAAGCCCCGGGAACGTTGGCTCTCCGGGCTGCGGAGAGCTGCACGCCAATGTTATTCGACCACGCGCACTTTCACGTAGGAGCCCGGGGCATCCTCGATCGGGGGCAGGGCGCCATCACCGGGATTGCGTGCCGGCACCTTGGGACCGGACTTCTCCGACAGCCACTTGTCCCAGTCGTGCCACCACGAGCCGGGGAATTCCTTGGCGCCGGCCTGCCATTCGGCCAGCGTCGGCGGATTCTTGTCGGTCTCGTTCAGCCAGTGCTGGTACTTCTTGGCGCGCGGCGGATTGACGACGCCGGCGATGTGGCCGGAGCCCGCGAGCATGAAGCGAATCGGGCCGCTGTAGATCTGGGTTGCCTTGTAGACCGACCGCGCGGGCGCGATGTGGTCTTCCTTGCCGGCCTGGATATAGACCGGGATCGCGATCTTGCCGAGGTCGATCGGCACATTGTCGATGACGATGCCGCCCGGCCGGCTCAGCAGGTTGTTCTGGTACATGTTGCGCAGGTAGTAGCTGTGCATCGCCGCCGGCAT
>JAUXWB010000305.1 GCA_030684475.1 Reyranella sp.
GGAGAAGCGCGCCAAGGAGGACGAGATCAAGAAGCGCCTGCTCTACGTGCAGTCGGTCGACACCGTGCGCTGCCTCGAATCGAAGGTGCTGACCGATCCGCAGGACGGCGACGTCGGCTCGATCATGGGGCTGGGTTTCGCACCACAGACCGGCGGCGCGGTCAGCCTGATCGACCAGGTCGGCGTCAAGAAGTTCGTTGCCGAATGCGACGACTTCGCCAAGAAGTACGGCAATCAGTTCGAGGTGCCGAAGCTCTTGCGCGACATGGCCGCCAAGGGCGAGAGCTTCTACGGCAAGTACCACGCGGCGAAAGCAGCGTAGCCGAAACGCCCTCTCTGTCCGCACCACGTGCAGGCAGAGAGGGACACGAGCCTTGAGCCTGGGCCGTGGCCAAATACACGGCCGCCTCGCTTGATTGAATGTTGCGACCATCTTGCGCAGAGGCGGAGTGGTTGACGGCCCGGGCGTTCTGTAAGAAAAGACCTCATGGGGACTGCAGAAATCGCCGTGCGTCGCCGGAACAAATCGGAGCGTCTGGATCGTGCCGGCCGGCTTGCGCGCGGCAAGTTCGTGTCTCCGAACAATGTGCCCGCTCTGCTGAAGCGGATCATCGAACACGGCGACATCCTCTGCCTCGAAGGCGACAACCAGAAGCAGGCCGACTTCCTGGCCAACGCGCTGGCCTCGCTCGACAAGAAGGACCTACGCGACATCCATCTCGTGATGTCCTGCATCACGCTGCCGGCCCATATCGAGCTCTTCAAGAAGGGCATGATCCGCCAGGTCGACTTCTGTTTCGCGGGCCCGCAGGGCACCGCCGTCGCGGACCTGGTGAAGGCGAAGAAGTTCCCGGTCGGGGCGATCCATACCTACAACGAGCTCTATGCCCGCTACTACGTCGACCTGACGCCGCGCGTGGCGCTGATCGCGGCGGCCAAGGCCGACCGCAAGGGCAACCTGTTCCTGGCGGCCAATACCGAGGAAACCCCGGCCATCGTCGAGCCGACGGCCTTCTCCGACGGCATCGTGTTCGCGCAGGTGGATGAGATCGTCGACAAGCTGCCGCGCATCGACATTCCGGCCGACCAGGTCGACTTCGTGGTCGAAGCGCCTTACCCCATGCATCTGCAGGCGTTGTTCACGCGCGATCCCGCGGCGATCACGGACGTCCAGATCCTGATGGCGATGGTGGCGCTGCGCGGCATCTACGAGAAGTACGAGGTCCAGTCGCTCAACCACGGCGTCGGCTTCAACACCGCCGCGATCGAACTTCTGCTGCCGACCTATGGCGAGCGGCTCGGCCTAAAGGGCAAGATCTGCAAGTACTGGATGGTCAACCCGCTGCCGACCATGATCCCGGCCATCGAGTCGGGCTGGATCGAACGCGTGTTCTCGGTCGGCGGCGAAGTCGGCATGGAGCGCTATACCGCCGCCCGCTCCGATGTCTTCTCCACCGGCAGTGACGGCAGTTTCCACTCCAATCGCGCCATGGGGCAGCTCGCGGGCCACTACGCCGTCGACATGTTCATCGGCGCGTCGCTGCAGATCGACATCAACGGCAATTCCTCGACGGTGTCGAAGAACCGGATCACCGGCTTCGGCGGTGCGCCCAACATGGGCTGCCAGCCGACGGGACGGCGGCATCCGACGAAGGCCTGGCTCAAGGCCGGCGCCGAAGCCAATCCTGGCCCGGGCTCGCTGCCCGGACGCAAGCTGGTGGTCCAGCTCGTCGAGACGTTCCAGGCGGGCCGCGTGCCCACCTTCGTCGAGGAGCTCGACGCGCAGGATCCCAGCATCAAGAAGGCCCTGCACGGCGTGGCGCCGGTGATGATCTATGGCGACGACGTCACCCATATCGTGACCGAGGAAGGCATCGCCAACGTAGGCGCCTGCCGCTCGATCGCCGAACGTCAGGCCGCGATCCGCGCGGTCGCGGGTTACACGCCGGTCGGACTGAAGCGCAAGAAGCGCGAGACCGAGGAGCTGCGCCGGCGTGGCATCGTTCAATTGCCCGAGGATGTCGGCGTTCGCCCCTCTGAGGCGAGCCGCAGCCTGCTGGCCACGCAGGACATCAAGGGCCTCGTCCGGTGGTCCAAGGGTCTCTATGACCCGCCCGCGCAATTTGTCGACTGGTAGGACCCGAGAGAATGGAAAAGTTCGCCAAGGCTTTCCCGTCCAGGCCGCTGAAGACCACGGCCGGCAAGCCGTGGGCGCTCGCAGGCGTCGTGGGATCGGGCAACCTCGAAGTGCTGGTCGAGCGCGGCAGCCGGCCGTCCGACGCGATGGAGTGCCACATCGAGACCTCGATTCCCGGCTACAAGGCGTCGTGGCTCGCAGCCCTTGCGGATTTCGCCCATCACTATCCGGCCGGCGGTACCAAGGTGACGATCAATGACCAGGGCGCGCCGCCGGTCCTCGTCACCCTGCGGCTGCGCCAGGCCTACGATCATTTGACCAAAGGCGAGAAATGACCGGCACGTCCCTTTTCCACGAACAGACGGCACGTCAGCGAATCGCGGCCGTCGTCGATGCCGGCTCGTTCGTCGAGCTGCTGCCGCCGCCGGAACGTCTCACCAGTCCCTACCTTGCCCAGCTCGGCATCCCGGTTTCCTTCGACGACGGCATCGTGATCGGCAAAGCCAAGATCGGGGCTAAGAAGATCTACATCGCTGCCCAGGTCGGCCAGTTCGTCGGCGGCGCGGTGGGCGAGATCCATGGCGCCAAGCTCACCGGACTCTTCAAGGCGGCGGCGCGCGACCGCGTGCCCTGCGCCCTGATCATCGAGAGCGGCGGCGTGCGGCTGCACGAAGGCTCGGCCGGCGAGATCGCCATCACCGAAACGATGCGCGCCATCTTCGAATGCCGCGCGAAGAAGGTGCCGACGATCGCCGTCATCGGCTCCGACATCGGCGCCTATGGCGGTATCGGGATCCTGTCGACTTGCTGCGACTTCCGGGTCATGACCGAGCACGGAAGGCTCGGCATCTCGGGACCGATCGTGATCGAGAAGTGGATGGGCAAGAAGGCCTACGACTCGGCCAATCGCGCGCTGGTCTGGAAGACCAGCGGCGGCAAGACGAAATATCTCCTGGGCGATGCCGATGCGCTGGTCCACGACGATGCCGCCGCCGTGCGCGAGGCGATCGCCAAGCTCCTCGCCAAGTCCAGCCCCGTGACGCTCAAGAACGCGAAGGCGCGCCAGGCGGTGCTGGCGAAGAGGCTGAAGCGTTTCGGCAAGACGGAAAATCCCGACGATGTCTGGAAGGGCATGGGCGTGCGCGATATCGCGGAAGCATCGCTCGCCTCCGGCCCGGAATTCGTGGCGCTCGCCAAAGCGGGAAGGAAGTAGGCGATGAAGCAGCCATCGCCACGCGCCCTCCTGGGCAAGCTCTTCGGCGGATCGGCCAAGGGCATCGCCGTCGAGAAATCCCTGATCACCGGCTACGCCCAGGTGGGCGGCAAAGATGTCTGCGTCATCGGCACCTGCAACGGCACCTATATCGGCAATGAAGCGGCCCTCGTGCTGGCGGCGCATGTGATCGGTTGCATCGAGCGCCATCCCAGGACGCCGATCGTGATGCTGGTCGACAGCGCCGGGCAGGAGCCCAACCGCCTCGACGAGATGCTGGGGCTCGCCAGCTACTTCGGCCATCTGCTGAGCTGCCTGGAAGTCGCTCGACGCAAGGGCCACAAGCTCGTCACCATCGCCACCGGCAAGGCCATCGGCGGCGCCTTCATCTGCTACGGCATGTTCGCCGACCGCATCTACGCCCTCGATTCGGCCAGCGTCGGCCTGATGCCCATCGCGGCCATGTCGGCGGTCACCAAGATTCCCGCCGCCGTGCTGCAGAAGCTCTCCAAGACCATGCCGTCGCTCGAGTTCGGCGCCGAGCCCTTCGCGCTGTTGGGCGGCGTCGAGGAAGTCTGGCCGAGCAAGGGCGACCTGCAGGCCCGGCTCGCCAAGGCGATCGCCACGGCCGCGACGGACGATAACCGGGCCGCCCTGGGCAAGAAGCGCGGCGGTCGCAAACTCGCCCTGGATATCCGAAACAGGGTGCTCGCCGAATCGGCGAAATGACCGGCCTGCGCCGTCACGCGCTGGTCTGGCTGTCAGAGGCGCCACTGGTCGACGACGGGGCCGACGACGCATCGGAAAGCGCGCTGGCGGCGAAGTGGCACGCGGACGGCCGACCCTTCGTGGTCTGCCGCCGTCGCAGCGAGCGCGACGAAGTGTCGTTGGGCTTCTGTGTCGTCCACGAGAAGTTTCCCGAGATTCGTCCGAGCCGCATCGGTGCCCGGACGCGCGCGGCCCATATTGTCCGGACGGCGCGGCCGCCCGCCCTGGCGGAGGTGGCGCGCTGCGGCCCGGCCCTCGACCATGCGGCCTCGTTCCAGAGACTGGCCGACGAGGCGGCGCGCGCCGGGCTGGACCTGCGCGTCTACGGAAGCTGGATGTGGCAGGCGCTGACGGGCGAGGGGCATGTCCGGCCGACATCGGACCTGGATCTGCTCGTCGATGTCGCGGGTCCGCGCGAAGCCGGGAAGGCGGCGGCTTTTCTCGCGCGTCAGGAGCCGGCCTTGTCGTTCAAGCTCGATGGCGAGCTGTCCTTTGCCAACCGGGGCGAGGTGCAGTGGCGCGAGTTTCTGCTGAGCGCGCCGGAGGTCCTGGTGAAGGCCGTCGACAGCGTCCGGATGACCCGTCGCGAGGATTTACAGCCGTGATCGCGGTGGCAGCTGCGGACGATGCTGTCTCGGCGGACGACCTGGCGCTGGCCGGGGTGGCGGTCGCGGCCATGCACGACGAACTCAAAGTCTATCCCAAACCGGGCCTCGTCAGTCCTGTTGACTCGGGCGCCCACGACGACATGGATTTCGATCTCATGCGCCGATCAGCCGATTCGCTGCTGCGGCCCTTCGCGTGCCTCGCGGCCGCCGGCAGACAGGCCTGCTCGTTCGAGGGCAGCCTGGCGCCGCTCGGTGTGGACGCAGAGCAACAGATGCTGCGCGCAACCGGAGGGATCAACACACACCGCGGGGCAATCTTCTGCATGGGCCTCATCGTCGCTTCCATCGCCCGGACGCGTTGCACCGCGATGCCGGTTTCTCCGGCGGCCATCCAGGCGGCGCTGATGCGCGAATGGGGCAATGCGCTGGAGGCGCACGCCTTGCGTGGCGATGCCGCCTCGAGCCATGGCGCCCTTGTACGGCAAACGACCGGGGCGGGCGGCGCGCGCAGCGAGGCCGCCCGCGGATTCCCCGGCATCTTCCAGGTCGGCGTGCCGGCCTACCGGCAGGCCGTGGCGTCGGGCCTGGATGCGAATGCGGCCAGCGTGCATACGCTCTTCGCCCTCATGGAAGCTGTCGACGACACGACCGTGCTCTACCGCGGCGGCGTCGATGCCGGCCTGTTCGTGCGACGTTCAGCGGCCGAGTTCCTCGCCGCCGGCGGACGCAGCCGCGAGGACTGGTTCGAGCGCGCCGAACGGCTGCACCGGGTCTTTGTCGCGCGCAACCTGTCGCCCGGCGGTTGCGCCGATCTGCTCGCCGCGACCTTGCTCGTCTTGCGCTGCTCCGATCGCGACCCTTCGCCCGCCACGCAATATTGAAGGAACATGCGCTTTGTGCCGGGCCCGTGGCGAAGTACAAAGCACGACGCTTGATTGAGGGGAGAAACGCCGTGGACGCCAAGGAAATCGCCGCACTTGCCGAGAAGATCGCCGAGGGCCGGCGCTCGAAGAAGCCGATGGACATCATCGCGGCCACGGCCAGCCTCTCGGAGGCCGATGCCTACAAGGTGCAGTTCGCCATCCACGATCTCTTCGCCGGCACAGGCGACAAGTTCGCCGGCTGGAAGGTGGCGCTCACTCTGCCGCAGCAATACGAGCCGCTGAAACTCTCGGGTCCGGTTTTTGCCGGCATCTACCAGAGCGGCCTGCGCCAGAGCGGGGCGGTGTTCGAGAAGGGATGGCCGCTCAAGCCCGGCATCGAGCCCGAACTGGTCGCGCGCATTTCGAAGGACGCGCCGGCCGGCGGCTCGCCTCATACCGCCGACAGCATCCGGGCCCATGTCGGCAACCTCTATTGCGGCATGGAGCTCGTCGACAACCGCTACCTCGACGTCACCAAGATGACCGGGCCCGCGCGCATCGCCGACAACGTGCTGCAGGCCGCCCTGGTGACGGGCACCGAGATCAAGGACTGGCAGAAGCTCGATTTTCCGAATCTCAAAGGCCGCTCGACGCTCGACGGCAAGGAGCTGGCCAGCGGGTCCGGCAGCGCCGTCATGGGCGGCGCCCTGATCTCGCTCGCCTGGCTCGCCAACAAGCTCAATAGCCACGGCCGCCACCTCAAGGCGGGTGACCTCGTGCTTACCGGGTCGGTGCATCCGCCGGCGTTCCTACCGGGGACCGGCGTCGCCAAGACCGAATTCGAAGGCCTCGGAAGCACGGAAATCACGATCAAATAAAGCGAAGAGCCGGACCGCACCAAGGATCGGCTTGCGTTGTCTATGAAAAGAACATACAGTGAACATTCAATTCAGGAGGAACTCTCTTGGGCGATTTGTTCACGACGATGGGCGATGCTTTCCAAGCTCCGCTGGGCCTTTCGGGACCCCGGAAACGGGGGCCGTCGCAGTTGGCGACGCGGCGATTTCGCCAACGCCATGCGGCCTTTGCCCAGGCGACGCCGTGGCGGGAGGCGACCGACCGGCTGTTCTTTGCCGTTCGCCCTGACCTGGAAACGGCGGCCAGGATCGCCGAGCGCACCATGCGCTGGCGCGCCGACCATGGCTTGACGGGCAAGCCGCTCAAGCCGGAGCACCTGCATGTCACGCTTTTTCACGTCGGCGACGATGACACGCCGCCGCCGGCCGAACTGATCGATGCGCTGGCGGAGCGGGCCGCTGCCGTCACGATGCCGGCGTTCCGCGTCGAGTTCGACCGGGTCATGAGCTTCAACGGCGGCGCCTTCGTGCTGGGCGGCGACGACCACCTGATCGGACTCCATGTTCTTCAACAGCGGCTGAGCGATGCGCTTGATGCGAGGCCCGGACCGGCGCGACGCTTTGAGCCACATGTGACGTTGCTTCGCGACAACCGGCGCATTGCCGAGCAGCCCATCGAGCCGATCAGTTGGACGGCCCGTGAAATCGTCCTCGTCCATAGTCTTCTGGGCCAGACGATTCACCGGGACCTCGTGCGACTGCCTTTGCTGCAAGCCTGAACGTCAGCCAGCGGATCCGATTGACAGCCGGCGAGTCGTTTCCTAAGACTTAACTTATGGGTTAAGTATTTAGGAATGTGAAAGGACACGTCATGGCAATCGCAAAGAACACGATCTGCGTCTGGTACGACAAGGACGCCGAGGCTGCCGCCCGCTTCTACGCCAAGACTTTCCCCGACAGCGCGGTGCATGCCGTCCACAAGGCCCCCAGCGACTACCCCTCCGGCAAGAAGGGCGACGTGCTGACGGTCCAATTCACGGTGGCGGGCATTCCCTGCATTGGCCTCAACGGCGGTCCCATGTTCAAACACAGCGAGGCCTTCTCGTTCCAGATCGCCACCGACGACCAGGCCGAGACCGATCGCTACTGGAACGCCATCGTCGGCAACGGCGGCGCGGAGAGTGCGTGCGGCTGGTGCAAGGACAAGTGGGGCGTCAACTGGCAGATCACGCCGCGCGTGCTGACCGAGGCGATGGCGGCCGGCGGCGATGAAGCCAGGCGCGCGTTCGATGCGATGATGGACATGAAGAAGATCGACGTCGCCGCGATCGAGGCGGCACGGCGCGGCTGACGCTCCTGGCGTGACTTGGGGGTGACCTGGCCTATGGTGACGACGTCACTCTACGACCTCAGCGTGCCGACCTTCCTGCAGACCGTGAGGGCCGTCGGAGGCTTCCTCGACCGTGCGGCCACTCATTGCGCGGAGACGGGCGCTGATCCCGACGACTTCGTGAACGCGCGCCTCTTCGACGACATGGCGCCCTTCCATTTCCAGATCGAAGCGGCGTGGCACCATGCCGTGTGGGGGATCGAGGCGCTGAAGACCGGCGCCTTCGCCCCGCCCGCCCTGGTCGGACCGGTCCCCTTCGCCGACCTGCAGGCCACGATCGGCAAGGCGGAAACGGCGCTGGAGGCGTTCACCCCCGACGAGGTCAATAGCTGGGCCGGCAAGGCGCTGAACATTACCCTCCACCGCCCGCTCGACGAGAATGATCGCTCCTGGAGGCCCTGGGCGCCGCGACAACACGCTTTCACGCCGGAGACTTTCCTTCTTTCCTTTTCGCTGCCCAACTTTCATTTCCACGCCGTCACCGCCTACGACATCCTGCGCTCGCGGGGCGTGCCGCTCGGCAAGCGCGATTACGAGGGGAAGCTGCGCACCAGGCCCGCCTAGCTCACCGACTTATGAAGCGCATCCCGATGCGTGTAAGCTCTCGCGCATGAAGCCATACGTCATTTGCCACATGGTCACGAGCGTCGACGGGCGGATCTGGGGCAGCCGCTGGCGGCCCAAGGCCAATGTCGTGCCCAACCTGTTCGAGCGCCTGCACGATCAGCTTGTCGCTGAAGGCGGGGGCGGGGGCGGGGGCGGTGGCTCGTGGCTGTGCGGCCGCGTCACGGCGCAGGAATTCGCCAAGGGCACGGCGCCGCAGTATCCGCCGAGCGACCAGGTTTTTCCGCGCGAGAACTGGTTCGCCCAACGCGACAACGTCAAAGCCTGGGGCATCTTCCTCGATGCCAAAGGCAAGGCGGTGTGGGCGCGCAAGGATATCGGCGGCGATCCGATCCTGGTCGTGCTCACCGAGGCGGTGCCGGACCGGCACCTGGCGGGACTTCGCGCCGACGGAGTCTCCTACATCTTCGCCGGCGCCACCGAGATCGATCTTGCAGGCGCCCTCGAAACGCTCAATCGCGAGCTCGGCATCGAGCGACTTCTGCTGGAGGGCGGCGGCGGGGCGAACGGAGCGTTGCTGCGTGCCGGCCTGATCGACGAACTCAGTCTCGTCATCACCGCGGCGATCGACGGCAGCTCGGGCGCGCCCACCGTCTTCAACTCCGGTGACGTCGACCTGGGGCCCGCGCCGATCGGGAGCATGACGCTCGCCAGCCACGAGGTGCTCGACGGCGGCGCGGTCTGGCTGCGCTACAGGCTGAGCGCGGCGACTTCCTGACCCAGTTACAATAGTTACACGATTATCCGCGTGAAGAGGACGGCACTCCATTCCGTCGCCAGCCGACAGTTTGATAACCTGTTTTCAGTTGGCACTGGACCGCAACGCCAACCCGATGATCACTCTAAAGAGAGGGACGCCGATGGCGCTTAAGATCGAGGAGACGATCGGCGGAACCCCTGCGGTAGGCTTGTTGGCAATCGGAGCAATGGCGCTCGCTCTGGTCTTCAACCACCCAGGTGGCAAGATTCTACCGACAAGCGCGAGTTACGGCCCTCTGCTCGCAGTCGCCGAGCTTCCCCCTGTGCACTCTGAAGTCAGTCCTTCGGTCGTGGAAGCTTCCGCCTCGCCCAAGGAGGAGCCCCGGCCCAAAGTCACCCTCACCAGGGATGAGATCGGGGAGGTTCAGGGCTGGTTGCGCGCGTACAATTTTTACCCCGGCCCGGTCGATCTGATCGCAGGCCCCCGTACCTTTGCCGCCGTAAAGGCGTTTGAGGCCGCGCATCAGCTTCCGGAAACCGGCAATCTCAATCGGCCATTGCTTGAAGCTCTACGCCGCGCGTCAGGTCTGCCCCTCAGGTAGGCTGAGGATCGCCTTGAGCTAGCTGGTGAAGACCTTGTTCAGATGAGACGTCTCGCCGGACCAGCCGCCCAGCGGCTGGCCGGGTGACGCGAACGCCGGCAGCGCGGTCTCGCCGTCCAGGAATTCGATTTCGATCCTGAAATCCTCATCCTGTTCGAAGGCGTGCCAGTGCTGGAAATCCAGGTAGGCGCGACGTCCGTCGCGCAGGCAGAGCACGAAGCCCGCCGAGCTGGTGTGCAGGTCGCCGAAGGTCCAGAAGCACTCGACACGCTCGATGTCGAACGCCGAGAAGCCGTGGACCTCGCCATCGAGGACATGCAGCGCGTGGCCGAGTTCATAGACTCCGTCGACACGCTGGCGGCAGATGGTTGGTGGCGGTGCTTTTGACATCGATCCAGTCTAGGCGCCTTAGCCTCAGTCCGCTGCTGCCTTGTCGAGAAAGGTGAGCGTGCCGTCGGACCGCTCGCCCTTGAGGTAGCGGAAGGTGCCGGCGCCGGTGGCGAGCAGAGCGCCCGTCTGGTCGTAGATCTCGGTCTCGGCGGCGAAGGTGCTCTGGCTGGTCGAGGGCCGCCATGCGCCCAGGATGGTGAGCACGTCGCCGTCGCGCGCCGCCTTGATGAACTGCGTGGTGAAGGCGAGCGTGACCGAGAGTCGGCGCGCGGTCGCCGTTTCGTTGAAGGTGCAGGCAAAGCCGCTGGCCGAATCGAGCAAGGTCATCAGCACGCCACCGTGCAGCAGGCCGTTGGCGTTGCACAGTTCCGGCCGCACTTTCAGGCGCATCTCGGCGAAGCCGGGGCGCCAGGCCACGACTTCATGTCCGATCAGGCCATTGAAGCCGCGGAACTCATGAGGAGCGACCGGCCGAGCGTCGGCCGGTCGTTGGATTGCCATCGTCGAAAAGGATCGAAGGAGAGGGCGCGCCTTAGCGGCGCGCCATCGCCGAGATCGGCGGCCGGTGGCCGTTGCCGTTGGTCACGGGACGGGCGGCGGCGGGTGCCGGCGCCACGGCCGGCTGGGCCGCCATGCCGGTGCGGATGTCGCGCGCGACCTTGACCAGGCGCGGGCCCCAGTCGGCCTCGAGGCGATCGCGGCTGATCTGGTAGATCGGCGCCGAGGCGTTGATGGCATAGGCCGCAGTGCCGTCCGAGTTGCGCAGCGGCGCGCCGACTCCGCACAGCTCCGGCAGCCACTCGCCCCAGGTGACGCAGAAGCCGTGATCGGCCAGCTCCTTGAATGAGCGCTCGAGGCCAGTCTTCACCTTGCCCCAGTCGTCGCGCCAGCGGCGGCGGATCGCATCGATCTGCTTGTTGCGGTCGGCGTCGGGCAGCGAGAAGAGGTAGGCCCGGCCCATTGCGGTGCTGGCCATCGGCACGCGCGTGCCGACATCGTGGGTGATCGCCACCACCGACGGGCCGCGGCAGGCCTCGAGATAGATCATCGAGTGGCGATCGCGGCCGCCCAGTGCCGTCGAGGCGTTGAGCGCGTGGGCGATCTGCTCGAGCGGCGCGCGGCTGGCGCGGCGGACGTCCATGCTGGAGATCGCTGCGTAGCCCAGCGCCAGCACCGAGGCACCGAGCTCGTATTTGCGGAAGCGGCGAATGTAGTTGAGGTAGCCCAGTTCGGTCAGCGTAAGCGTGAGGCGCGCGACGGTCGGCTTGGGCAGTCCGGTGCGGTGGGCGATTTCCTGGTTGCCCAGCATGCCTTCGCCGGCGGGGAAGGCGCGCAGGATGTCGAGGCCGCGGGCCAGCGCCGTGACGAACTGGCGGTCCTTGCCGCTCGTCGCTTCGGCGAGGCCCTGCTCTACGGAACTCTGAAAGGCTGCGGTTCGCGTGACGAGATGGCTGACATTGCCCATGACGTTCTCTCCTATGAATGGCCGTTTATTTTTCGTGACGGCGAAAACTGCCACCGGTATGCGCCTGCCGCAATGCGCAGCGCCGGGTTTTGACCTGCGAACGTGCAATGCCGCCATGTCACGGCTGCGTGATTCGCTATCCACAGTTGTGAAAGCACGAAACATCGCACGGATTCGGTCATTTCCACCGACGATGGGTGACGCGGCTGGCACCTTTCGGTAGGGACGGTTACCATCCGCTGACCCCCTGAGAGGCAAAATTGGCCAAAGAACCCTCCGTGCCTAAGGATATTGCCGCCTTGTCGTTCGAGGACGCGCTGAAGGAGCTGGAAGCGATCGTCCAGCAGCTGGAGCGCGGGCAGGTCAAACTCGACGAGGCGATTTCGGCCTACGAGCGCGGTGCGTTGCTCAAGCGTCACTGCGAGCAGAAGCTCGCCGAGGCCAAGATGAAGGTTGAGAAGATCGTCTTCTCCGCCGATGGTTCGGTGAGCAGCCAGCCCGCCGATCTCGGCTGATCCCGCATCAGTTGGTTTCCACCTCACATGCCGCTGTCGTCGCACCGCCAGTTCGATCAGGCGTTGGCCTTTGCCGCCCAGTCGGTCGAACGCACCATGGATCGCCTGTTGCCGCGCGGCGACGAAGGCGAGGCGCGTCTGTTCGACGCCATGCGTTACTCGAGCCTGGCCGGCGGCAAGCGACTGCGCGCCTTTTTCGTGCTGGCGGGCGCCACGCTGTTCAAGGTCTCCGCCGTGTCGGCGTTGCGGACCGCCAGCGCCATTGAATTCATCCATGCCTATTCGCTGATCCACGACGATCTGCCGTCGATGGACGACGACGATCTCAGGCGCGGCAAACCCTCCTGCCACAAGCAATTCGACGAGGCGACGGCGATCCTGGCCGGCGACGCGCTGCAGGCGCTGGCCTTCGAGGTGCTGGCGCATGATGAGACCCACGGCGATCCGGCGGTGCGCATGGCGCTGGTCACCGAGCTTGCGCGCGCCTCGGGCGCACACGGCATGGTCGGCGGCCAGATGCTCGACCTGCTGGCCGAGCAGCAGGTTGGCGAGCGCTCGATCGGCGCCATCACGCGGCTGCAGCGGCTTAAAACAGGCGCGCTGATTTCATTCTCCTGCACTTCAGGCGCGATCCTCGGCAAGGCGAGCGAGCACCCGCGCATGGCGCTCCAGGCCTATGCCCACGATCTCGGCCTTGCCTTCCAGATTGCCGACGACCTGCTCGATGTCGAAGGCAATGTCGTGGAACTGGGCAAGACGCCGGGCAAGGACGTCACGGCCGGCAAGGCCACTTTCGTGTCGATCCTGGGCGTGGAACGGGCCCGGGCCCAGGCCGGCCTGCTGGCGCGACAGGCCGCCGCGCATCTGGAGTCGTTCGGCGAGGCGGCGGATTTGCTAAGGCAGGCGGCGAATTTCGTCGTCGCACGGCGCACATGAAGTGGGGCGTGGGCGGCCGAGCAGGAGTATGATGCTTTAATGACCGGCCAGAGCCCGACGCCTCTCCTCGATTCTGTCGACATCCCGGCCGACATCCGCCGGCTGCGGGTCGACCAGTTGCGCCAGCTCGCCGACGAACTGCGCCAGGAAACGATTTCCGCGGTTTCGGTCACCGGCGGCCACCTCGGCGCCGGCCTCGGCGTCGTCGAGCTGACGGTGGCGCTGCACTATGTGTTCGACACGCCCAAGGATCGGCTGATCTGGGATGTCGGCCACCAGGCCTACCCGCACAAGATCGTCACCGGCCGCCGCGCGCGGATCCGCACGCTCCGCCAGGAGGGCGGTCTCTCGGGCTTCACCCGCCGGGCCGAGAGCGAATACGACCCGTTCGGTGCGGCGCACTCCTCGACCTCGATCTCGGCCGGACTCGGCATGGCGGTCGCGCGCGACTTGGCGGGCGGCAACAACAACGTGGTCGCCGTGATCGGCGACGGCGCGCTCAGTGCCGGCATGGCCTACGAGGCGATGAACAACGCCGGCGCGCTGCGCTCCAGGCTGATCGTGGTGCTGAACGACAACGACATGTCGATCGCGCCGCCGGTCGGCGCGCTGTCGGGCCATCTCTCGCGCCTGCTGTCGGGCCGGCCTTACGTTACCCTGCGCAATCTCGGCCGTACCTTCGCCGAATCGCTGCCCAAGCCGCTCGAGATGGCGGCGCGGCGCGCCGAGGAATTCGCGCGCGGCTTCGTGGCCGGCGGCACGCTGTTCGACGAGCTGGGTTTCTACTATGTCGGCCCGGTCGACGGGCACAATCTCGACCACCTGCTGCCGGTGCTGAAGAACGCCCGCGACAGCCAGCTCGACAAGCCGATCCTGGTCCATGTCGTCACCAGGAAGGGCAAGGGCTATCCGCCGGCCGAGGCGAGCGACGACAAGTACCACGGCGTCGTGAAGTTCGATGTGGTCACCGGCAAGCAGTCCAAGCCGGTGGCCAACGCGCCGCAATATACGGCCGTGTTCGCCAAGGCGCTGATCGCCGAGGCCGAGGCCGACCGGAAGATCGTGGCGATCACGGCGGCGATGCCGTCGGGCACCGGCCTCGACAAGTTCGCCGAGCGCTTCCCCGAGCGCCATTTCGACGTCGGGATCGCCGAACAGCATGGCGTCACCTTCGCTGCCGGCCTCGCCTGCGAGGGTTACAAGCCGTTTGCGGCGATCTACTCGACCTTCCTGCAGCGCGGCTACGACCAAGTCGTGCACGACGTCGCCATCCAGAACCTGCCGGTGCGCTTCGCCATCGACCGCGCCGGCCTGGTCGGCGCTGACGGCGCCACGCACGCGGGTTCCTTCGACATCGCCTATCTTGGCTGCCTGCCGAATTTCGTCGTCATGGCGGCGGCCGACGAGCTCGAGTTGATGCACATGGTGGCGACGGCAGCACAGATCGACGACCGCCCTTCGGCCTTCCGTTATCCGCGCGGCGAGGGCGTCGGCGTCGAGCTGCCGGCGCGCGGCACGCCGCTCGAGATCGGCAAGGGCCGCGTCCTACGCGAAGGCACCAAGATCGCGATCCTGAGTTTCGGCACGCGCCTCGGCGAATGCCTGGTGGCGGCCGAGGATCTGGCGGCCAAGGGGCTGAGCGCCACCGTGGCCGACGCCCGCTTCGCCAAGCCGCTCGACACCGACCTGATCCGCCGGCTGGCGCGCGAGCACGAGGTGCTGATCACCATCGAGGAAGGATCGGTCGGCGGTTTCGCCAGCCAGGTGCTGCAGCATCTGGCGAGCACCGGACTGCTCGATCACGGCTTGAAGGTGCGGCCGATGATCCTGCCGGACCGCTTCATCGATCATGCCGCACCGGCCAAGCAGTACGAGCAGGCCGGCCTCAATGCGCCGGCAATCGTCGCCACCGCTCTCGCCGCGCTCGGCCATCAGGCCGAACGGGCAAGAGGGTAGGGAAGTCCTTTAGCCCTTCGGCATCGGGGCACGATGCGCAGGTAGGGCTTGGGCGCCTTCCAGCCGTTCGGGTACTTGGCCTTGGCGGCCTCGTCGGAGACCGCCGGGACGATGATGACGTCCTCGCCGTTCTTCCAGTTCACCGGCGTTGCCACCTGGTGCTTGGCCGTGAGTTGGCAGCTCTCGAGGAGCCGCAGCACCTCGTCGAAGTTGCGGCCGGTGCTCATCGGGTAGGTGAGCATCGCCTTGATCTTCTTGTCGGGGCCGATGATGAAGACCGAACGGACCGTGGCGTTGTCCGCCGCCGTGCGGCCTTCCGACGTCGTGCCGGCGCCCTCGGGCAGCATGTCGTAGGCGGTGGCGACCTTGAGCTCGGGATCGCCGATCATCGGATAGGTGACGGCGTGCCCTTGGGTCTCCTCGATGTCCTTGGCCCACTTGGCGTGGTTGGTCACGGGATCGACCGAGAGACCGACGATCTTGGTGTTGAGCTTGTCGAATTTCGGCTTGAGGCCGGCCATGTAGCCGAGCTCGGTCGTGCAGACCGGCGTGAAATCTTTGGGATGGGAGAACAGGATCGCCCAGCCGTCGCCGATCCACTTATGGAACTCGATCGGACCCTGGGTCGTCTCGGCCTTGAAATCAGGCGCGGTGGAATTGATGCGAAGTGTCATGGCAAAGGTCCTCCTCTTTTCGAGGTGTAACTCAACCCTTCCGGGCGGCCGGGTCAAGCCTTGGCAGGAATCCAGCTGATCAGGCCTATTCCACCATCAACTTCTACCGTCGTACCTACTACATATCGGCCAAATCTTTCCGACAGGATGGCGACGGCCACCTGGGCGATGTCGTCGGGGGTCCCCGCGCGACCAAGGGGGATTTGCGCCACCAGCGCACCAAGATTGTCGGCGACGAAGCCGCCGCCGGGGATGGCGCCGGGCGCGATCGCGTTCACCCGGATGCCGTCGGGCGCCAGCACCCGCGCCAGCTCTTTCATCACCATGGTCATGCCGGCTTTCGAGGCGCTGTAGTGCGGCAGGTTGCGCGTCATGAAGCGATGCTGCGAGGTGATCAGCAGTATGCGGCCCTTGATCTTGTTGTCGCGCATGTGTCGACCGGCTTCGCGGGCGAGGAAGAAACCCGAGCGCAGGTTGATGTCGGTCATCGCGTCCCACGTCTCCTCGCTCACCGTCAGCGGCGTGTCGACCTCGAGACGGCGGGGGCTCGCGGCATGGACGAAGAGCGAGATGGTGCCGAGCTTCTTCACCGCGCCGTCGAGCAGACCCTTCCAGCCGTCGCGTTTGGAGAGGTCGGCCGCCATGAAATCGATGCCGTCGCCGGCCGGTGGCGGGGTGATGTCGCTGCCCAGGACGGTGGCGCCCTCGGCCAGCTGGGCCTTGGCGATGCCGCGGCCGATGCCGCCGGCGCAGCCGGTGATCAGGGCGCGCTCGCCCTCCAGAAGCTTTCTGCTCATGCTAAGTGTTTCTTCCCTCGAGCTATGGAGTGGTCCCATGGACCGGACGCGGCCGACGCTCAATCAGTTGAACATTGTAAGCGGCAATATCGACGCATCCATCGCCTTCTATCGCCGATTGGGCGTCGACATTCCCGATCCGCGGATATGGCGCACCGCCACCGGCGTGCACCATGTCACCGCCGTCGAGGCCGGAGGGACCGAGGCGGCAGGTCTCGATCTTGACAGCGCGGCCTTTGCCCAGATCTGGAACAAGGGGTGGGCTGGCCGCAAGGACCTTGCTGGCCGCGTGGTCGTGGGCTTCAGCGTGAGTTCGCGCGAAGAGGTCGATCGCCTTCATGACGAGATGACTGCGGCCGGCCATCGCGGCCTGCAGACGCCGTTCGATGCCTTTTGGGGTGCGCGCTACGCCATCGTCGAGGATCCCGACGGCATCGCCGTCGGCCTCATGAGTCCGATCTCGGCCAAGCACCGTTCGCCGCCGCCGGAAGTCTGATGGCCAAGACGCGGCTGGATGTGGTGCTGGTTGAACGCGGGCTGGCGGAAACGCGCGCCGCGGCGCAGCGCCTGGTCATGGCCGGGCTTGTCTTTTCCGGCGAACGCCGTCTGGAGAAAGCCGGGCAGGGTATTGGACCTGACATGGCGCTCGAAGTGCGCGGCCAGCCGCATCCCTATGTCTCGCGCGGCGGGTTGAAGCTCGAGAAGGCGCTGGATCATTTCGCCATGCCGGTCACGGGACGTATCGCGCTCGACGTCGGTTCGTCGACCGGCGGCTTCACAGATTGCCTGCTGCAGCGAGGTGTCGCCAAGGTCTATGCAGTCGATGTCGGCACCAACCAGCTCGCCTGGAAGCTGCGCAGCGATCCGCGCGTCATTTCCATGGAGAAGACCAACATGCGCGACGTGACGCGGGCGCTGATCCCCGAGCCGGTGGAGTTGATCGTCTGCGACGCCTCGTTCATCGGCCTGCGCACCGTGCTGCCGGCGGCGCTGGCGCTCGCCGCACCCGAGGCGCATCTCGTGGCGCTGATCAAACCGCAGTTCGAGGTGGGCAAGGGCCGGGTCGGCAAGGGCGGCATCGTGCGCGAACCGGAGTTGCACGACGAGGTCTGCGCCACCATTTCCCAGTGGCTCGCCGAACAGCCGGGCTGGCGCGTGCTGGGCGTGACGGAAAGCCCGATCACTGGCGCCGAAGGCAACAAGGAGTTCCTGATCGCCGGCCTGTTCAGCGGATAGCGCGACTCACGCGGAACTTGTTGTTGTCGGCCAGCGTCTCGAACGCGGCGAAGTGCTCTTTCAGCAGCGGTTCGTAGGGCAGGCCGCGATTGGCCACCATATAGAAGCGTCCGCCAGGCCGGAGCGCGCGTGCGGCGGCCTCGATGAAGCCCTGGCCCAGTGCCGGTTGGGCGGCGCGTCCGGCATGGAAGGGCGGGTTGCAGACAACGGCGTCGTAGGTTGTGGGCGCGGGCTCGGCGATCAGGTCGAGCCAATGGGCCGTCGCGCGTGGATCCGAGACGTTGGCGCGCGCCGCCTCGACCGCCCGATGCTCGGCGTCGATCATGTCCAACCGCGTGATTCCGGGGCAATGGTCGAGAAGGTGGCGCGAGAGGTAGCCCCAGCCGCAGCCGAAATCGGCGACGGTGCCGGCGATGTCGTTGGGCAGAGACTTGGCGAGTAGTGCTGAGCCGTCATCGACGCGATCCCAGCTGAAAATGCCCGGCTGGCTGAGCCAGGGGCCGGCACCCACCGGCTGCAGCCCGGCAAGACCGCGCCAATAGTCGGGCGGCGCGCGCTCGCCCTTGTCGAACCAGAAGACGCGGCAATGGAACTTGGAAATCTTGTCGGCAAGGCCGAACACCTTGTCGACGTGCTTCTCCAGGCTCGCCGCGCCATCGTCGTTGGCGCCGGCACAGACGAGTCGGCCCCCCGTGGCTAGCAAGGCCCAGCCGCGCGCGATGTTGGCGAAGTTCTCTTCCTTGTGCTTGGTCAGCAGCACAAGGCCGAGCTCATAGGGGCCGCCCTCGAGGCGTGGCACGACCGGCCATCCCATCTGCTTCAGGCGCAGATACTCGGGCCGAAACGATTGCTCGGCATCGATATCCTTGAAGGGAAGCTGCTCGGCCCGCAGGCAGAACGCCCGCTTCTGGACGAGCGCTCCGGTTTCGAAGGCGTGAGCGAGGGCGCGTACAGCCTGACTCACGGAACCAGAACGGCCCGTCCCATGATCAGGCCCTTGCGCAGCTCCTGAAGGGTGGCGTCGGCCTCGTCGAGCTTGCGCTTGATGGTCGGCACCGGCGTCACCTTGCCGGAGGTGACGAGGTCCATCATCTCCTTCATCTCGGCCGGACTGCCGGTGACCGAGCCCAGGATCTGGCAACCGGTGAAGGCGAACATCGGCAGCGGGATCGAGAAGTTGCCGCCGAAGAGGCCGACGATGATTAGCCGGCCGCCGCGGCCGAGCGCGCGCAGGCCGAACTGCGCCGTGCTTTCGGCGCCGACGAAGTCGATGGCGGCGCCGACGCCGGTGCCGCCGGTCAGTTCCTGGATCGTCTTGCGCGCGTCCTTGTCGCGGGGATCGAGCGCGGCGACGGCGCCGTTCTCCAGCGCGAGTTTGCGCTTGTTCTCATCGATGTCGGCCACGATCGGCTCGCGGCCCAGCACTGATTTGGCGAAGCGTACGCCCATCAGGCCGACGCCACCGGCACCGATCACCAGGATCGGCTTGCCGGCGTCCTGTCCCACCGCCTTCTTGACCGCGCCGAAGGCGGTGATGCCGGAACAGGCATAGAGGCAGGCGAGTTCGACCGGCAGGTTGCCGTAGGGGTAGAGATATTTTGCGTGCGGCACGAGCACGTGGTCGGCGTAGCCGCCGTCGTTGTTGACGCCGAGCGCGCGCGGCGTCGGGCAGAGATGTTCGCTGCCGGCCTGGCAGTACCAGCACTTGCCGCATCCGATCCAGGGATAGACCACGGCCTTGTCGCCGACCCTGGCCCCTTTTGAGTCGGGACCGACGGCCACCACGTCGCCCACGATCTCGTGGCCCATGGTGCGCGGCGGATTCATGGTCTTCTGGGTGGAAACCTTGTTGCCGCCGCCCATGTCGAAGAAGCCTTCCCACAGATGGACGTCGCTGTGGCAGACACCGGCGGCGGTGACGCGCACCAGCACTTCGGTGCCCTGCGGCGCAGGATTGGCTTCCTCGACCTTCTGCAACGGCTGGCCGAATTCGACGACCTTGTAGCTTTTCATTGAGCGAACTCCCGTGACTTTGGCGCCGGACCATAGGACGAAACTGCCGCACCGTCCCACTGTTACAGAGGGGTAACCGATACCGCGCAGCGGCAGAATATTCAAAAGTCCAGAAAGTTTCGAAAATCCGTTTACAGGCCTTGAGGCTTGCTCCACGATCCGGCCAACGGCGCATCCGGACTTGAACGCGCCGAGTGGAGGAAACGATGGTCGATCGGATGGGCACGTGGCGTCGTCGTCATGTACTGGCGGGAGTGGTCGGAGCAACGGCGGTGCTGGGAGCGCCCGCGATCCTGCGCGCGGTGCCGTCGGGCAAGCCAGTGCGGGTGGGCGGCACGCTGTCGCTGACGGGCTTTCTCGCCCAAACTGCGGTGATCCACAAGATCGCCGCCGAAATCATGGTCGAGGAGATCAACGGTCGGAACGGCTTCCTCGGACGGCCCGTCGAATACGTGCTGCTCGACGATCAGTCGAAGCCGGACGTGGCGCGCAGCCTCTATGAGAAGCTGATCACCGTCGACAAGGTCGATCTGATCCAGGGACCCTACGCCACCGCGCCGATCCTGGCGGCAATGGGCGTCGCCCAGCGCTACGGCAAGGTCATCATCCAGAGCAGCATGGGTATCCCCAAGCTGCAGACCTACGAAATGGCTTTCCCGGCGACGCCGTTCGGCCCCAACCCGGACCAGACCTATCCCAACGTGATCCTGGATGCGATGGCGAGCCTGCCGACGCCGCCCAAGACCATCGTCATCCTCTCCAGCAAATTCCCGTCGGCGCAGTTCATGGCGCAGGGCATGCGCGCGCAATCGGAGAAGCGTGGCGTCAAGGTCGTGCTCTATCTCGAATACGAATCGGGCAACCGCGACTTCGGTGCCATTGCTGCCCGCGTGAAGGAGGCCAACGCCGATTTCCTGTGGGTCGGCTCACTGGGACTCGAGAGCAACCAGGTCCTGGAAGCGCTGCGCAAGCTCGACTACACGCCGAAGAACAGCTTCCATCTCTATCCGGCGCCCGGTCCGCTGGCCTTGTCGCCCGACGGCAAGAACGCGCTCTGCTCGACCTTCCTCGAGCCCGCCGAACCGTTCATGAGCCGGCCGGGCGTCGCGCGTCAGGCGGCGGCCTACAAGGAGCGCGCGACCAAGGCCAACCTGCCATACGCCATCATCGATGCGCAAGCGGCCGGCATGATCTCGGAGTGGCAGATCCTCGAGGCCGGCGTGAACGGCGCCAAGAGCCTCGATGACAAGGCGATCGCGGCCTTCCTGAAGAAGAACACCGTCGACACCATCTACGGCACGCTCCGCTTCGACGGCCCTTACAACCACGGCAATGCCGAGCAGCTCATCAAGCAGGTGCAGGGCGGCGAATGGAAGGTCGTCTGGCCGACCAAGTATGCAGCCCCCGGGGTGAAGTTGATCGGGTCCTGACCGCGTAATGCCCAGTGCAACGCTTCTCGGCCAGGCGCTGATCTCCGGTGTCCTGGCCGGCGGGATGTATGGATTGCTGGCGCTGGGCCTCAGCCTGAGCTGGGGACTGCTGCGGCTGGTCAATATCAGCCATTTCGCGCTCGCCTTCCTCGCCGCCTACCTGACCTATGAACTCGGCACGACCTACCATGTCGAGCCGTGGTGGTCGGCGATGCTCATCGTGCCGGCGATGTTCGCGATCGGCGTCGCACAGCACTGGCTGTTCGACAAGTTCAAGGTGAACGAGCTCGCTTCGCTGCTGATTACCTTCAGCTTCGCCGTTGTCCTCGAGGTCGCCATCCAGCTCTACTGGACAGCCGACTACCGCCGCTTCGAGACGCACTATTCGACGCTGTCGATCAAGGCAGGGCCGTTCTACATCCCGGTTCTGGAGCTGGTGCTTTGCCTCGTCGCCGGTGCATTGGCCTGGGGCACTTGGCTGTGGCTGCGCAAGACCTATGTCGGCAAGGCGCTCCGGGCCAGCGCCGAGGACGCCGACATCGCCGCCGCCTACGGCATCGATCACAAGAAGCTCGCCTACCTGCTGTCGGGCATCGGCGCCGGCTATGCCGGCGTCGCCGGCACCTTCATCGCGCTGATCGCCACCCTGGCGCCGGCTCAGATCTGGGCCTGGCTGGGAGTCGTGTTCGCCGTGGTGATCATCGGCCGGCTCGGCAA
>JAUXWB010000306.1 GCA_030684475.1 Reyranella sp.
CAAGCGGGTCGAGGTGCGTTTCCCCGATCCGATGGCCAACCCCTATCTCGCCTTCGCCGCGATGGTGATGGCCGGCCTCGACGGCATCAAGAACAAGATGGATCCGGGTCCGGCGATGGACAAGGACCTCTACGACCTGCCGAAGGAAGAACTGAAGTCGATTCCGACGGTCTGCGGTTCGCTCCGCGAAGCCCTGGAAAATCTCGACAAGGACCGGGGCTTCCTGAAGAACGGCGGCGTGTTCGACGACGACTTCATCGACAGCTTCATCGAGCTGAAGATGACCGAAGTCGAGCGCTTCGAAATGACCCCGCACCCGGTCGAATTCGACATGTACTATTCGCAGTGATTTTTCGCGGGCTTCGGTCCGCGAACGTCACGGCATCGATATCTGCAAAAGGCGCCCCGCCACGGGCGCCTTTTTGTTGGCTTGCCTTCCGGGTCGCAACGACATGCAGTTGCAAGGGCGACGACCGCGCTGGTCGAAGGCGGTTCGCGCGGCAAGGACGGCTGGCCGCGCGGCGACGTCGCCCTGCTCGGCATGAAACGCCCTGCTCGCTCAGCCCATCCGTTCCCACAGCCGGCGCACCAGCACGCCGGCGCGTTTCTCGATCGCCGTCGCCGCATCCAGCGCGAGGTCCTCGCGATATCGTCCGGCGATCAGCTGCACGCCGATCGGCTTGCCCTCATGCAGCGACACCGGCACGACCGCGGCGGGCAGGCCGAGCACATTGATCGCGGAAATGAAGCGCAAATCGTTCCAGAATATCTCGCTGACGCGCTCTGGACTTTGCGTATCCGCGCGCGGGCCGGGCGTCGGCATCACCGTGGTCGGGGCGAGCACGACGGGATAATCCTCAAAGAACAATTGCCAGGCGCGGATATGGGTGCTGCGCGCGGCGGTCGCGCGCATCCAGCCCGGCAGGTCGAGCGTGGCTGCCTTTACCTTGATGCCGCCCCAAGCCACATGGAAATCCGGCGAGCCCACCGCCAGCATCCCGGCTTCCTGCAGCACGGCGACTTCATTGACGATGATGTCGCACCAGGTCTTCCAGACGCCGTTGATGTCGGGGACCTCAACCTCGCTGACGCGATAGCCCGCCCGCTCGAGATGGTCGGCGGCCTGCCGGAGCGCCGCGCGCACCGACGGATCGACGCTCAGGTCAGACGGCAATTTGGCCAGCGCTACCTTGATCGGCCCCCTGGCTTTGGGGCCAACCAGTGGCGCCGGCACCCACCAGGGGTCCCGCGGATCGCGCTGGCTCATCACCTCGAGCGCGAGCCTCACGTCGCCGACGCTGCGCGCCAGCGGGCCTTGCGCCGACATCAGATGGGAGAGCATCGGCCGCTCGGCCGCAGCACTTTGATTGAAGGCCGGGACGCGGCCCTGGGTCGGCTTGATGGTGGCGACGCCGTTGCAATGCGCCGGCCAGCGCAGCGAGCCGCCAATGTCGTTGCCATGCGCGATCGTTCCGATTCCGGCCGCGACCGCCGAACCGGCCCCACCCGACGATCCACCGCAGGTGATATCAGGGTCCCACGGGTTCAGCGTCAGCCCGTGCAGCGGATTGTCGGTGAAGCCGCGGAACGAGAATTCCGGCGTGTTGGTCAGGCCGATGACGACAGCGCCGGCCCGCTTGAGGTTGCGCACCACCGGCGCGTCGGAGGGGGCGATGATGTTCATTTGCGAGGGCACCCCGTTGGGATTGGGCCTGCCCTCGTAATCGACGTTTTCCTTGATGGTGATCGGTACGCCGTGCAGCAGGCCGAGTTCGCCGCCTCTGGCCTGCGCCCTGTCCGCCGCCTTTGCCGCCTTGAGCGCCTCCCCGGAGAGGTCGACGACGACAGCGTTGAGCTTTGGATTGACGGCGCGCATGCGCGCGATGTGAGCCTCGGTGACCTCGACGGAGGAAATCGCGTTGGACCGGATCGCAGCCGCCGTCTCCAGCGCCGACCATTGCCAGATCGGCGCCTTGGGCAGCGATGCTGTTGCCGGCTTGCGCGACACGGTCTTGCTGGCTTTCTTCGCCTGCCTGACCTGCCCGGTTGCCTTTGCGACTGTGCCCACTTTGGCTGAGGTCTTCTTCGTCGATTTCTTCGCCCGTGTCTTGTTCGAGGCGCTCTTCTTCACAGTTCGCTTGGCCAAGTCGGTTCTCCTCAATTTTCATCGCGGAGGTTACGGGCACGGCAGCCATGTGTCGAGACGATCCCCGGCCGCGGTCGTTTGCTCATGCCCGCTTCGCGGCCAGCCGCCTCAACGCCGCCAGCCCGAGCACCGGCCCGGGCGCCAGCATCAGGAAAGCATATTGCGGTCCGGCGGTTTCGATCAGCCGGGCCAGCAGCGCGATCGAAACGATCGTGATCGAGAAGCCGATGCAATTGGCGATCGTCAGCGCCGAACCGACCAGCCTCGGCGGGGCGAAACGGGCGTTGAGCGTGGAGAATTGCGGCGAGTCGCCGGCGACGACCACGCCCCAGAACAACAGGAAGGCGAGGAACACCGGCAAGGGCGCCAGGAACGCCAGCGGCGAGACGAGGCAGCACAGACCGGACGCCGACAACTGCATAAAGGCAACGCGCGCGCTGCCAATTCCCCGCGACAGGTAGCCGCCGACCATGCAGCCGAGAAAGCCGGTGGCGATCGCAGCAAAGCTCCACACCGAAACCGTCGCGGCGTCGCTGCCGAGGCGCGCCGCCAGCAGCACCGGCAGGAACGCGTAGAAGGCGTAGAGCTCCCACATATGGCCGAAATAGCCGAAGGCCGATGCCCGGAATTCGGCCGAGCGGAAGATCGTTGCGAATGCCGCCGGGTCGAACGTCGCGCCCGCCTTGAGATGCGGCCCGTCCGGCACCAGAACAAACATGGCCAGACCGCCGGCGATCGACACCGCCGAGATCGATAGGATCACGCTTTGCCAGGGCAGATCGCCGCCGAGGCCGCGGATGAGATGGGGAAGCGCCGTTCCGAGCACCAATGCGCCGACCAGCCATCCGAGCGCGAGCCCGAGGTCGCGATCGTACCAGCCCGACGCGATCTTCATGCCTACGGGATACATGCCGGCGAGAAAGAAGCCGGTTGCGAACCGCGCCCCGAGCAGGGGCAGGAATTCGCTGCCGCTCGCCACCGTCGCGGCATTGGCCGCCGCGCCGGCGAGCGTGGAAAGCAGGAAGACGATCCGCGGCGAATGGCGGTCGGCGACCGCCAGCCAAGCGAAGACCAGCGTGCCCGCGATGAAGCCGAGCTGCACGGCGATCGTGATGTCGCCGACGGCGGACGCCGACAGGCCGGCGCTGCGCTGCAGGTCGGGCATCACCGCATTGCCGGCGAACCAGAGCGATGTCGCGGCGAACTGCGAGATCACGATCGTCGGCAGGATGCGGGCAGGAACGGAGGACAAGGCGAAATTCTCGTCACGACGCTTTGAATGATTCCTAACACGCTGCGGCGCGCGGCGGCAGTGACGGGGTGCCGGCGGCTTATTCCCAAGACTTCGGACGTTCGCCCTCGGCCTGCAAGACGGCCTTTACCGGAGGCATGGACAGCAAGCGAGTCACCGATCTTACATATGGTACTAGCTGAGGCGTTTGTGCGCCGTCAGCGCCTCGCCGAACGCCTGAAACAGCGCGCGGTTGATCGGGTTGCGCTGCGGATCGTACTCCGCGTGCCACTGCACGCCGAGCGCGAAGCCCGGCGCATCCGCGATGCGGATCGCCTCGATCGTGCCGTCCTCCGCCAAGCCCTCGACCACCACCCGTTCGCCGGGCTCCAGGATGCCCTGGCCGTGCAGCGAATTGACCCGGATGGTCTCGCAGCCCAGCAGCGTCGCGAAGGCGCCGCCGGGAACGAGATTGACGTCATGGCGGTCGGCGAAAACCACTGTGGGATCCGGGTGGATTTCGCCGGTTTCCAGCCGCGGCATCCGATGGTTGATGCGCCCCGGCAGTTCACGGATTTCGGGGTGCAGCGAGCCGCCGAAGGCGACGTTCATCTCCTGCAGGCCGCGGCAGATGCCGAACAGGGGTATACCACGGGCGACGCAGGCCTGCGCCAGCGCCAGGGCCAGGCCGTCGCGCTGCAGGTCGTAGGGCTCGTGGCTGGGGTGCGGTTCGCAGCGGAAATGCGTCGGGTGGACGTTGGCACGGGCGCCGGTCAGGATCACGCCGTCGACCACATCCAGCAGCGCGCCGAGATCGGTGATTTCGGAGCAGCCGGCAAACATCAGCGGCAGCGCGCCGGCGACTTCGGCCACCGCGCGAAGATTGCGCTCGCCGGTCATCTGCGTCGCGAACCGATCCTCGACGCGATAGGCGTTGGCGATCACCCCGACGACCGGCCTCCTCATTGCCTGGCTTCCAATCTCACATCGCATCTCGAGTAGATAAATCGGGCTGGATCATGCCTCCCGCCCCCTGCCGGATCAATATGCCACGCCAAAGCGCGGGCCTGCATTGCTATTTCCGCGTGAAAGCATCCTTGGAATCGATGGCCTCGCCGGGCGGCAATCCCGCGGCTTGAAGCGCCTTACCCGCCTCCTTGCTCGCCGCATTGTCCGTACCGTTCAGCCACGACAGCCTTGCCTCGATCCCGCGGCTCACGGGATCGCCGAGTGGACCGCCGAAATCGAGCGGCCAGACGCCATTCGGCACCACCTCGGCCGAAACGCCGCGGAGCCGGATGCCCTTCCCCAGCGCGCCCTCGATAGCGTCAGGCGGCACCAGGCGCGCGGTGGCGGGATCGGCGGGGTCGGAAAAACTGACCAGCACCGGGATCACCTCCCCGGTCACGGGCACCATGCCGGTCATTTGGCTCATCTGGTTGAAGGATACGTTGCGGCCCGCGGCCTTATAGGCACGCAACGCCACATAGTTGATCTCGTCGAGTTCGAGCGTTTTGTCGAGATGCGCCAGCAAGGCAACCAGGTTCTTGCCGGCGCCGAGATCGACGAACACGGCATCGCCTTTGGTGGTGGTCTTGCCGCCGCGGCTGTAGCTGCGGTCGGGATGCACCGCCATGATGCCGGAGGCCGATCTGACGCCTTGCGGCGTCTCCACCTCGACCGTCAGGCGGTATTTGTGATTGGGCCGGTTGATCCTGATCTGGTCGCCGATCACCAGCGCGGCCAGCAACAGCAGCGGACCGACGTATTTGAAGTTCATACCGCTCGTCCCTCGCCAGCCCGCGGCCGGATCCCACGCCTCGCTTGGCACAACCGACGCGCCAGCGTCAAACCGGTGCCTTCCGCGCTTGATCCCGGGCGAGTTTCGCTGAACAGTGCCGCCGGAAATCGATTTTTGGGGGAATCAACGTGACAGTCTCGGCTGACGATCGGCTTCGGGCCCGCAACGACCTGGCATGGTCGATATCGGTCGGCGGCATCGGCATCGTCGTATTTGCCGCCCTGCTGATGTTCACCTGGTATTTCGCGGCGACGCTGTTCCTGATTTTCGCCGGCATGCTGCTCGGCGTCGCGCTCAACGCCATGACCCACAGGCTCGGCTACGTGGTCAGGCTGCCGCATGCGCTGCGGCTGACCGTCGTCTGTTTGGTGCTGGCAGGCATGCTATCCGGCGTGATGTTCCTCGGCGGCGCCACCATCGCCAAACAGGCCACCGTGCTGAGCGATACGATCAAATCGCAACTGGTCAACGTCAAGGCTTTCCTGGAGAAGAACGGCATCGATACCAGCTATCTCGAACTCGGCCATATCGGCGTGCCGGCCGCTTCGCCGACCCAGGAAATGCCGGTCATGCCGGCAACGCCGACCCATAGTCTTCCGAGCGCGGGCGCCCTCGCCTCCGGCGGCGGCGCCATCGTGAGCCAGACGCTGAAAGTGCTGCTCGGCACCGTAAGTGCAGTCGGCAATTTCTTCATCGTCCTGTTCCTCGGACTGGCGTTCGCGGCACAGCCCGCGGTCTATCGAAAAGGCTTGCTGTACCTGGCCCCGGTGCGGCACCGCGTCCGCACGACCGCGATCGTCGATCGCATTGGCGATACGCTGGAGCGCTGGCTGATCGCGCAGATCGTCACCATGATCGCGGTGTTCCTCGTGACCTGGATCGGCCTGACCATCATCGGCATCCAGAGCGCATTCATTCTGGGTATTCAGGCCGGATTGCTGGCCTTTATTCCGACCATTGGCGCGCTGATCGGCGGCCTGATCGTGGTGCTGGCGAGCCTCGCCTCCGGATGGGTCGCAGGCTTCAGCGCCTTCGTGCTGTTCATGGGCGTCCACGCGCTGGAAAGTTATGTCCTCACCCCGATCATCCAGCGTCACGCGCTGGACATTCCGCCCGCCACGCTGTTCGCCTTCCAGATCCTGCTGGGCGTCGTGTTCGGCATCTGGGGTCTGGCGCTGGCGCTGCCGCTGATGGCGATCGCCAAGGTCATGATCGATCATTTCAAGGCCGAGAGAAGCCCGGCTGACGCGGCCACGGCCGGGTTCAGAGCGCCGAGCTGAGCACCGTCTCGGTATGCTCGACCTCGGGCGGCGAGGCAAAATACTGCCCGACCAGCCCGCGCCATTCCGTGAAGTTCTCCGAGCCGCGGAAATCGACGGTGTGGTTCTCGAGGGTTTCCCATTTGGCCATCAAACGATAGCGCTGCGGCTTCTCGATCGAGCGATGCAGTTCGAAGCCGCCAAACCCCTTGGCGCGGCCGAAGGCTGCGCGGGCCCTGGCGACCGCCGCCTCGAAATCCTTCTCGGAGCCGGGCTTGATGTCGATCTGCGCGATTTCGGTGATCATCGGGGGCGGCCTTTCGCTGGAGAATGAACGTCTCTAGCCCAGCCCGCCGCAAAGAAAAAGGGCGCCTTGCGGCGCCCGGCATGCCCGTCCCGCAGCAAACTCAGCTGAACAGCAGCACTGTGCCTGCAACCGCCAGGGCGCAGCCGGCGAACATCGCCAGCGGCCAACGGCTGCGCGAGGCGGCATAGCGGCCCTGCGCCCGTCGTTCGCTGATCAGCGCCGTCTCGTATTCATCCGATGTCGAGAACAGGCAGGCGAACCCGCCGCGTGCCGAGGCAGCCGCGGCTTCGAGCGACATCAGGGCGGCGTTGGTGCGATGGCTTGGAACCATATTCATGACCTGCATGATATCGATGGAATGGTAAACGCGGGGTTACCGCTCAGGCTTACGCGAACCGCGTCACCGCCGGCTGCTGCGGCTGTCGCGCAATGCCCGCGGTCTTGCGCCGCCAGTTCTCCAGCGACAGCGGCAACTCCTCCGCCGCCTCGACGCGATTGCGCCCGCCGCGTTTGGCCTGATAGAGCGCGGTATCGGCCGCGGCCAGCAGCACCTCGAGCTCGGTGCCGGCCGGGCCGCCGGCCACCCCGATGCTGACGGTGGTGTCGACCGGACCGGTCTCATCGACGATTCCGGAAGCCTCAAAGGCCTCGCGAACGCGTTCGGCGGCGACGACGCCCTCTTCCAGCGAACAGGGCAGCAGGGCCGCGAACTCCTCGCCGCCGACACGCCCCGAAAGGTCGGTGATGCGCAGCCCGTTGACCACGACGGCGGCGAACAGTTTCAGAATCTCGTCGCCCGCCGGATGGCCGAAACGGTCGTTGATCGACTTGAAATGGTCGATGTCGAAGATCATCACCGTCACCGGGCGGCCGGCATTGGCCTCGCGATCGATCACCCGCGCGCACGCCTCGGCAAAGCCGCGGCGGTTGAGCATGCCGGTCAGGGGATCCATCGACGCCGCAGTCTTGTGCGCGGTCACCGCGCGGTCCGACACCAGCATGAAGATCACGAACACGGTGCCGACCGCATAGAGCACGAGCTCGATGGAGAATACCTTCACCCAGATGCTGCCGGAGAACGTGGCATCGTTCGCGTGCAGGAGATCGCCGAGCAGGATCGGCAGCATCAGCACGAAACCGTGCAGCACCGGGACCACGATCGCCGGCCAGCGCGCCTGCAGCGCACGGCGCCGGTCCGACCACAATTCGGCGGCGGTCAGCGCCGCATAGGCCGCGACGATGCCGGCGCCGATCGTCATGCGCAGCGCGGTGGCGTCCGGCGGCAGGGTCATGACGGCGGCGATCCAGGCGATCGCGCCGAGAACCAGCCCCGGCAGGTTCGGCTTGCGGCCGTGGAACACGCGCGAAGCGTTCCAGACCATGCCGCAGGCCACGAAGCCGACCGCGTTGAGCGCCAGCGAAAGCAGTTCGCCGAGTGCGCCGGCGGCGAGCGTCCACAGCGCGACGGAGGCCGCGCCGAGCAGATAGGCGGTGCCCCACCATTTCAGCGCCGGGATATTCTCCTGCTTGCCGAAAAACAGCAGCATGGCGCCGAGCATGGCCGCAACCATGGCGGCAACGAGATACAGCGTGGAAATATCGAGCGACATGGTCCACCGGAAGTTCGTGATGCGCCGGCGGCCGGCGCGCCTGAAATGAAATGCGCCGTCGCCATGGCGCACGCTAGTACCCCCGGTGTTGGAAATTCGTTTGCACGCATACGAAAGTTTTCAGGAAAAACTGCATCAACTGCACGGCAAATGCGCAGCAAAAAAGGGCGCCCTGGGGCGCCCTTTGGTAGTCCCGAACAGGCAGCAGGCGCTGCCTGTTCGAAGCAATCAGCGCTTCGAGAACTGGAACGACTTGCGCGCCTTGGCGCGGCCGTACTTCTTGCGCTCGACCACGCGTGAGTCGCGGGTCAG
>JAUXWB010000307.1 GCA_030684475.1 Reyranella sp.
ACCCCGGTGTCGGGAAAATCCTGTCGAAAAATTCAGGGCGTTGATCGGCAAGGCTTTTCGCCGGCCGTTTTCCGACACCCGCGTGTCGAAGAATGCGAACCGTGTCGGAAAACCTCCTCCCGCCGGGCGGGGCATGGTCAAGGAAAAGGCCGGCGCGATCTAAGCGCCAGCCTGACAGAATTCATGGCAGATTCCTGCTGAACCTGCAACTTCAATCTGTTCACATCGGCGTGAGCAAGTGCTGGCAGTGCAAGCACCCGGCTCGCCGATCCAACCGGTTGCCAGCCCGCCCTAGCGACCGAGGCGCTCGCGGGCACCGGCTTCGGAGCCAAGCGAGGCGGCGGCAAGGGCAAGGGCGGCCACCGACAGGACCATGACCGCCGCATAGCCGCCGGTCAGGTCATGCAGCACCCCGCCGATCCAGGCGCCGAGGAAACCACCCAGTCCCATGCCGATGCCGATCAGGCCGTAGATGCGGCCGAAATGGGCCCCGCGATAGCGAAGCGTCGCCAGCGTGGAGATCATCGGGCCGCGCGAGCCCATGCTGCCGCCGAACAGCAGCACGTAGAGCCAGAGCCAGAAATCGTCCCGAGGCCCGCCGACCATCGCCAGCGCTCCGACGCCCGCGATCGAGCAGGCATAGGCGAGCAGTGCCGCGAGCCGCCGGCCGCCGCGGTCTGCGAGCCAACTGAAGCCGATCATGCCGAGCGGCGTCAGCAACCCCGCCACGGCCAGCGCGCGGGCGGCATAGGGCCCGTCGATGCCGCGCTCCAGCAGATAGACCATCGCCTGGGGCACCAGCGCGAAGATGCCGACCGAGGTGAGTGCGAACGACAAGGTGAGTGCCCAGAACGGCCATCCTCGCACCGCCTCGCCGACGGTCGGGCCGCGGTCGGCGGCCGCACGCTGCAGCGCCAGACCCGGCGCGCCGCGCTCGATCCGCGCCCACGGCAGGACGAGCAGCAGCGGGATGAACAGCGCGCTCACGATGGCGAAGACAATGTAGGCGTGGCGCCAACCCTCCACGGCGATCAGATGCTGGGCCACCGGGAAGGTCACCATGGAACCGACGCCCGAGGCCGACCAGGCGACGGCCAGTGCCACGCCCAGCCGCCGCGCCGGGAACCAGCGGCCGAGCAGCGAGGAACTCAGCACGCCGGAGAGCGAGGCACCGGCGAAACCCATGACGACGCCGAGGCCAAGATAGAGATGCCAGAGCTCGGTCGCCTGCGAAGCGCTCGCCGTCGCGAGGGCGGCTGCAGTCACACCCACCACCGTGAGTGTCCGCAGGCCGAAGCGGTCGACGATCCACCCGGCGATCGGCGCCGCGATGCCGCCCACCAGCAGCGCGAAGCTGTAGATCAGGGTGACCGACCCGCGATGGGCGTCGAAGGCCTGTTGCAGGGCCGGCACGAACACCACGAAGGTGTCGCTGATCGACCGGCTGGCGACGCCAAGGGCAAAGCACAGCGCCACCAGCACCCAAGGCATGATCGATCCCATCGCCCCAACCTCGACGAGCGCCCGCCCCGACGCAAGCCGCCTGACGGGCCGGCAGACTTGCATTCTCCGCATGTGCGCGTCACGTTCCGCGCCGCGGAGGAAATCGTGGACGATACGCTGATCATCGACACACTCATCATTGGGCGCGGCTTCAATGGCCCGCGCCTGTCGGGCAACGGCGGCTATGTCGGCGGCGTGCTGGCCGGCCGCTTCACGCGCGCCTTCGGTGGCGATGGCGCCGTCGAGATCACGCTGCGCGCGCCGCTTCCGATCGAGACGCCGCTCAGGTTAACACGCAACGCCGACTCCCTGCTGCTCCACGACGGCGCGACGCTTCTGTGCGAGGCACGTACCGGGGGGATCGATCACCTCAATCCACCGCCGCCGCCCACCGACTGGGCGGACGTAATGCGTCGTGGCGAGGAGGGCGGCAGCCCCGAGGACAGCGATTTCCACTGGTGCATCGTGTGCGGTCGCGGCCGAGCCGTGGGCGACGGGCTGCGTGTCTTCGGCACGCATGGACCGGGCCCCGGCCGCTCGCTCTCTTGCTATGTCCCGCATGCCGCGCACGCCGACGGCGAGGGGCGTATCCGGCCCGAATTCCTGTGGGGCGCCCTCGATTGCCCGGGCGCGTGGGCGGCCCAGGATCCCGACGACTGGCGGCCGGCACTGACCGGCCGCATGACGGCCAAGGTTCTGGATCGGCCCAGGGTCGGCGAACGCTGCGCCGTGGTCGGCTGGCGAATCGGCGCCGAGGGCCGCAAGCTCTATTCAGGCACCGCCCTCTATACCGAGCAGGGCCGGCTGTGCGCGATCGGCCATTGCACCTGGATCGTGCTCAGGGGCTAGCGCCAACCTAGGGGGCGCGCACGAAGATGGTCGAAGACTCGTCGGTGTAGCCCTGCCGCCAGCCGGGCAGCCGGGCGAGCAGCTTGTTGGCCGGCTGGCTCTTGGGAAGCAGCGTCCACTCGATCGCGTGGCGCTCGAGCAGCTGCTCCAGGGAGGCCTCGCCGCGCAGGTTCACCACGTCGGCAAAGCGCTTGATGAACTCGCCGCCATAGAGTTCGCCACGACCGTCGATGAAGGTGGGCACGCCAGCGCGGATCAGGTAGCCGCCGTAATTGTAGTGATTGAAGACATGACCCTTGAGCCCGGCGTCGCGGGCATAGTCGAGCGCCGCCGAGGGCAACGTGACCGACGGCGGCGCGATTCCGGCCAGGCGGATCATGCCGCCTGCATACAGGACGGCGACAGCGAGGCAGAGCGCCACGGCGGCGTGGCCCGCGGGACGGGCGAGCGCGCGCATCCTTTGAGTCAGGAGGCTGCCACCGCCGGCGTCGGGGCCTGGCCGCAGTGACGGCCACTGCCGGGCAAGTAGTGGTGCGATGACGAGCGGCGCCAGCATCGCCAGCAGTTCAGCGTTGCGGGCATAGCGCAGATAGAGGTGGACCAGGCCGATCACGATCAGCAGGCGGACCAGCGGCAGCTTGAGGCCGCGCGAGAGCGCGGCATAGAGCGCCACCAGCAGGATCAACTCCTGCAGTGGTTGCCCCTGGAAGTCGGGCGACTTCCATTCGGAGATCGTGCCGAGGGCCTCGCCAAGGCCGAAGATGCGCAAGGTCACCAGGATCGATTCGGGGCCATAGGGCGTGATGCAGGCCACCAGTCCCGAGGCGACGCCGAACTTCACCCAGGCGACGAACAGAGCCTTGCGTTCCACCGCGTCGCGCGCGCCGACGATTGCATCGAGCGCGAACGCGCCGCACAGCACCAGGCCGAACGTGAAACCGCCGTGCAGGTTGGCCCACAGCAGCATCGCCAGCAGAAGCAGCGGCTCGGGGGCACGACGCGCCTCGACCGCGCGGACGAGGCCGGCCACCCACCACAGCATGACGGGAAAGGCCAGCAGATGCGGCCGTGCCAGGAAGTGTGGTGCCGTCATCACGATGGCGGCGAGCGTAAACAGCGCGGCCGGCAAGGGCGCGAGATCGCGCAGCAGCAGACGCAGCAGAAGGGCGAAGCTCGCGCCGACCGCCGCCGCCGACAACGCGGTCACCCCGCCCCAGCCGCCGATGTTGTAGGCGAGCGCCATCAGGAGCTGCGACAGCCATTCCTTGGCGATCCATGGCTGGCCGGCGAAGGTGAAGGAGAAAGTGTCGACCGTCGGCACGGTCCCGTGGGCCAGCATCCAGTTGCCGACCGCGATATGCCAGTGACTGTCCGGATCCGTGAGCAGCGGCAGGCCGTCGGCGTTGGTCAGGCAGACGAACAACATCATCCCGAGCACGAGCGGCCAGGACAGCGCCCAGGCCGAACGCGGCTTCAGCGACGCGAGGCTGCCGTCATGAAAGTCGCGGGAAACCGAGAGGCCGGAAGTGACGGCCATAAGGAGGCTCCGAAATCAATATAAGAAAGATATATAATCTATTGATATACAATATTTTTTAGCATTGTACCAGAGCGGTCTCTGATCGGATATACGAGTCGGATGCAGGCCGCGCCCTTCCTCAAGGACCTTGTGCTGGTTGGCGGCGGCCACGCCCATGTCCATGTCCTGAAAAGCTTCGGCATGAAGCCGATGCCCGGCGTCCGCCTGACCTTGATCGGGCGGGACATCGAGACGCCCTACTCCGGCATGATCCCGGGCTTCGTCGCCGGCCATTATTCCTTCGACGAATGCCACATCGACCTCGCCCGGCTGGCGGCCTGGACCGGCACGCGCCTGATTCACGCTGAAGCCATCGGCCTCGATCGCGCCAACCGCCAGGTGCTGTTGAAGGATCGGCCGCCGGTCTCCTACGACCTGCTCTCGATCGACGTCGGCGCCGCCCCCAGCCTCGATGCCATCCCCGGTGCCGCCGAACACGCAACGCCCGTGAAGCCGATCGCCGAGCTCGGCCGCCGCTGGCTCGCGTTCGTCGAGCGCATGAAGGACCGGCACGCGCCACTCCGTGTCGCCGTGATAGGCGGCGGCGCAGGCGGCGTGGAACTGTCGCTCGCGATCGATCGTCGCCTGCGCAACATCGCGCCCACGGCGAAGATCGACGTCACCCTGGTCACACGCGGCGAAATCCTGGCCGGCAGTGCCGCCTCCGCACAGAAGGCGATGCGCAGGATCCTGGCCGCGCGCGGCATCCGGCTGGTCGAGAACAAGTCGACGACGGGGATCGAGTGTGGCGCGCTCCGTCTCAATGGCGGCGAGCAATTGGAGGCCGACGAGACCTTCATCGTCACGGAGGCGAGCGCCTCGTCGTGGTTTGCCACGACCGGCCTGCCGCTCGACAGCCGCGGCTTTTTCGCCGTCAACGATGCGCTGCGTTCGACCGGCGACGAGAACATCTATGCGGTCGGCGATTGCGCCACCGTGTTGGCCCATCCCCGGCCCAAGGCCGGCGTCTTCGCCGTGCGCCAAGGGCCGCCGCTCGCCGACAACCTGCGACGCGCACTGCTCGGGCAGGAACCGAAGCCATTCGTGCCGCAACGTCGATATCTCTCGATCATCGGCACCGGCGACGGCCGGGCGCTGGCGACCCGCGGCGGCTGGTCGATCGAGGGGGCGTGGGTGTGGCGCTGGAAGGACCATATCGACCGCAAATGGATGCGCATGTATCGCGAGCCACCGGCCAGACCGATGGACATGAGCACGCGCACGGCACCACCCGATCCGGCATTGGCAGATGCCGACGCCCAGCGCCTGCTGGCTGACATCGGCATGCGCTGCGGCGGCTGCGGCGCCAAGGTCGGCGCCTCTGTGCTGGCGCGAGTGCTGGCGCGGCTCGGGCCTTCGCCCGGACTGGACGTCGCGATCGGTCTCGACGCGCCCGACGATGCTGCGATGATCGAGGTACCGACGGGGCAAGCGCTGGTCCAGTCGGTCGATTTCTTCCGCACCTTCATCGACGATCCCTTCGTGTTCGGCGAAGTGGCGGCGGTCCACGCGCTGGGCGACGTCTGGGCGATGGGCGCCAAACCACACAGCGCGCTGGCGCTGGCGGTCGTCCCCGCCGCGGCCGAACGGCTGATGGAGGAGGATCTCTTCCAGATGCTGTCGGGCGCACGCCGCGTCCTCGACCATGCGGGCTCGGCCCTGATCGGCGGCCATTCCGGCGAAGGTCCGGAGGCGGCCCTGGGTTTTTCCGTGAACGGCCTGGTCGACCCGGCCCGCGCGCTGCGCAAGGGCGGATTGAAGCCGGGCGACAAGCTCGTGCTCACCAAGCCGCTCGGCACCGGCGTGATCTTCGCCGCCGCCATGCGCGGCGTGGCCCGCGGCACCTGGATCGCGGCCGCCCTCGCCTCGATGCGCCAGCCCTCGTCCGCCGCCGCCGAGGCCCTGGTCGCCGCAGGCGCCCATGCCTGCACCGATGTCACCGGCTTCGGCCTTGCCGGCCATCTCGCCGAGATGATCCGGGCCACCGGTCGCGGCGACGAGGTCTCGGTCGACCTTCATCTCGACGCGCTGCCGGCACTCGACGGCGCCGCCGAGTTGTTCGCCCAGGGCTTCGCCAGTTCACTGCAACCGGAAAACCTGCGCGCCCGTCACCTGGTCGACGGCATGGACATCCATGCCAACCATCCGAAGCTGCCGCTGCTGTTCGACCCGCAGACCGCGGGCGGCTTACTGGCCGCGGTATCGCCGGGCTGCGTCCTTGACATCGACGCGGTGGAAATCGGCGTCGTGCGGACACGCGATCAGTCGCGATCCTTCATCCATCTGCTCGCCTGAGTCGCAACCTTGAACGACCTGTGACGTTGCCGGAGTTCGTCCCTTCGGCTGACGGAGATAAAAATGGCGAGAAGGAAGAAGACGATTGCGGGAGCGATGGCCGGTGCCGTCGCCGGCCTCAAGGACTCCGTGGTCCACGCCGAAATCGCTGTCGTCCGGGCCGGCAACAGGGCGGTCAAGGCCGTCCAGGACCGCGTCGACGCGGGCCGGCGCAAGGCTGCAAGCAAGAAGAAGGCGGCGAAGAAAGCCGTGAAGAAGGTGGCGTCCAAAGCCAAGCGCGCCGTTCGCAAGGCGACAAAGAAGGTTACGAAGAAGGCGACGAAGCGGGTCAAGCGCCGCTAGACTGATTCCGTCGCCTCATTCGGCGGCGCAGAATCGGAGGCGGCATGGCGCACGCAAGAGCGAGCATCGGCACCGTGGACTACGCCACGGCGATCGTGACCGGGCATCACAAGCTCACTGCCGACGAGGGGCCTGGCCTGGGCGGCAAGGACGCCGGCCCCGCCCCCTACGACCTGCTGACCTCGGCACTGGGCGCCTGCACGGTGATCACGCTCCGCATGTACGCCGAGCGCAAGCAATGGCCGGTGACGGCCGTGCATGCCGACATCCATTTCATCCGCGAGGGCGACAAGCAACGCATCGATCGCGTGCTCACCATCGAAGGTGCGGTCGACGACGAGCAGAAGAAGCGCATGGCCGACATCGCCGAGCGCACACCCGTCACGCTCACGCTGAAGGGCGGACTCGAAATCCGGACGAAGCTGGCCTAGAGCACGTCCCGATTGGTTGTCACAGGCTGAGATATTCGCCTCGTCATGTCTTGCTGGGGGGGGCGCCACTCCAGAGTTTGTGAATCTATTGGCGACTCGACCAAACACCCCCCTCATCCTGAGGAGCGCCGGCTTCGGCGCGTCTCGAAGGATGGGCAACAGACACCGCGTTTGTTGCCCATCCTTCGAGACGCTCGCTGCGCTCGCTCCTCAGGATGAGGTCGTTGTTGGGGTGACGCCGAAGAGAATGCCAATAGATTCACAAGCTCTCCAGTGGCGCGAATTTGGTCCTGTGCCGACGATGACGCGCGACTGGAGTCGCGCGCCCCCAGCAGGCGCCTGCGTCTATCACAACGAGATACGCTCTAGCGGGCCGGCCTACTTCTGGCGCTTCTTCCAGGCCTCGAAGTCGCGCTTGGCTTCGTCGCCGGCCACCGGGAACAGGCCCTTCAGCGAGCGGCCCCGCGCCACCTCGGCCTCGGCGAACTCCTCATAGTGATAGGTGTTGAGCGCTTCCTCGGCGACCGCCTCGACGATCTCCGGCGGGATGACGAGGACGGCGTCGCGATCGCCCACGACCACGTCGCCGGGATAGACCGCGACGCCACCGCAGGCGATCGGCAGGTTGAGGTCGACCGGCCGGTGCGCGATCGGGCTGGGCGGTGAGGATGGCCGGCGGTGATAGGCCGGCAGGCCGGTCTTGAAGACGCCGTCGGTGTCGCGAAAGCCGCCGTCGGTCACGATGCCGGCGGCGCCGCGAGCTTTCAGCCGGCCGATATAAAGGTCGCCCGCCGACGCCGCCCGCGAATCGCCGCGTGAATCGATCATGAGCACGTGACCTGGCGGACACTCCTCCATCGCCTGCGGCTGGACCATGCTGCGGTTGGTCGAGGTCGGGCCGTCCTTGTCCTCGCGCGAGGGGATGAAGCGCATGGTGAAGGCGATCCCGACCAGGCGCGGCTGCTCCGGGCGCATCGGCCAGACATCGTAGAGCGTCATGCTGCGCAGGCCTTTGCGGTTCAGCACGCCGGTCAAGGTCGATGTACCGACGCGGGCCAAGGCGTCGCGCAGATCGGGTGTGAGGACGGTCATTCGATCTCTCCCTCGGATTCATTCGCCGCGGGAACGTTAGCGAACCATGTTCGCTTTCGCACCTCCGACCCGCCATAATTACCGGATGAAAATCGAGATTCTCTGTACCGGTGACGAGATCCTGACCGGCAAGACCATCAACACCAACTACAGCCACATCGCCCGCCGCCTCGCCGATATCGGCCTCGACGTCCATTGGGGCACCACCGTCGGCGACGACCGGGCGAGCCTGCTACAGGCGTTCCGCCAGGCAGGTGAACGCGCCGATGCGGTGATCGTGAACGGCGGGCTCGGGCCCACGGTCGACGATCTCTCCCAGGAGGTCGCGGCCGAGGCCTGCGGCGTGCCGCTGGTGCTGAGCGACTACTGGATGGAGCGTATGACCCAGTCCTACGCCCGGCGCGGACGGGTGATGCCGGTCAACAACAAAAAGCAGGCGATGCTGCCTGAGAATGCGGAGTTCATCGACAACCCGATCGGCACCGCCTGCGGCTTTGCCGTCACGATCGGAAAGGCGCGCTTCCTGTTCACGCCGGGCGTGCCGCGCGAGATGCGCCGCATGCTGGACGAGCAGGTTATCCCGCGGCTGCTGGCGCTGGGCGGCCTCAGGGGCGTGACGAAACTCAAGCGCTTCCACACCTTCGGCGTTGGCGAATCGCGCGCCGACGAGATGCTGGGCAACATCGAGGCCTTTAAGAACGGAGGCGGCATAAAGCTCGGTTTCCAGGCGCACTATCCGCAGCTCGAGACCAAGCTCGCCGTGCGCGCCGCCGACGAGGCCGACCTGCAGCGCCAGCTCGCTCCCGTCGAAGCCGAAGTGCGCAAGCGCCTTGGCAACTTCATCATCGCCGAGGACGACCAGACGCTGGAGGGCGTGATCCTGGGCAAGCTGCGTGAAGCCGGCCAGACACTCTGCATCGTGGAGAGCTTCACCGGCGGCAACATTGCCGCCCGCCTCGCGCCGCTAGTGGGCGCCGAAACGGTGTTCAAGCGGGGTGTCATCACTCGTGAAGTGTCCGGCGAGATTTCGCCCGAAGGCGCCGCAGCGAGCGCGGCCAGCCTCAAGGCGGAGAGCGGCTCCAGCCACGCGCTGGCGGTCCTGATGCAGATCGACGAGGGCGCGGATCGGCCCGATTTCGGGGCGACCATCTGCATCGGCATCGCCGACGCCAAGGGCAGCGTCTCGCGCCAGGCCCGTCTGATCGGCGGTCGCGACTGGGTCCGCGTCGGCGCGGCCGAACTCGGGCTCGATTGCCTGCGCCGTCACCTGCTGGGGTTGCCGGTCGACGAGCGCATCGATTTCGAACGGCGCTAGCGCGTAAAAGTCACGGCCTCGGCGTTGGTCCGTGATTCCCAGTGGTGGCGCTCCAGCTCCGGGTCGAGATGCTCCTCGGCGGGCACGCCGAGGCAGAGATAGGCCACGAGACTCCAGCCCGCCGGCACATCGAGCACGCGCGTGACCGCGACGGGATCCAGGATCGAGACCCAGCCCATGCCGATCCCGTCGGCGCGGGCGGCGAGCCACAGGGTCTGGATCGCGGCGACCACTGAGTAGTGCAGCGTTTCCGGCATGGTCTGCTGGCCGAGGCCGCTGCCGGTGTGGGTGCTGTCGTCGGAGAACACCGCGAGATGGACCGGCGCCTCCTTCAGCCCGGCAAGCTTCAATCCGGCATAGATCGCCTGCTTCTCG
>JAUXWB010000308.1 GCA_030684475.1 Reyranella sp.
GCGCCGCGCGATCTCGCGCACCTGCGTGATGCGTCGCGCGTGCTCCGCGTGCTCGCCGTGGGACAGGTTGACGCGCGCGACGTTCATCCCGGAGCGCGCGAGCGCTTCCAGCACCCCGGGCGCGTCGGTGGCCGGACCGAGCGTGCAGACGATTTTGGTGCGCTTCCATGCGGCTCGGTTCGACATGCGCTACATTACTCCCGTCTTTTGACGCATCGTCCCGCGTGGTTTGCCGCATCTGCGCAGCGGGGCCGGCTCGGGTTCGACCTGGACCAGGCGAATCCACAGGCGGTTTCAATGAAGAAGGGAACCTTGAACACGGACGTCATCGTCTTCATCGCAAAACCCTATGATCGCAGATTCCTCGACGCGGCCAACATCGAAGGAGGGCACCGGCTCATCTACCGGGAGGCGAGGCTTTCGAGCGAGACGGCCGGCCTCGCGTTGGCGAGTTCGGAGCCGCGCAGCAACCGATCGGCCTTGAGCAACTGCTCCACGAGACGGCGCGTCGCACGCAGGTCGTCGAGCAGCGCATCGGTGTCTTCGACCGAGAGTCGCCTGTCCACCGCGGCGACGAGCAACGCCTCCTTGGTCTTGCGGTACCGACCCTGCAGCCGCTCGAGTGCCGCGCTGCGGAGGCGGTCGTCATCGGGCCCGACGACAACCGCCTCGGCGAGCGAAGCCGTCCCGGCAGCCTCGGCGATGAATTGCTCGAGCGCCGCACGGAGAGCCACGTCCTTCAGCGAGTCGGTATGTGCCCGCAGCGCGACTCCGCTCGGCGCCAGCACGGCCGCTTCCTGCAGGTAGCGGGCCGCCGCGAGCGCGTCGGCCAGCTCGGCGCCGACGTCTTCTGCAGTGCCTTCGACGCGCACCGAGCTGACGAAGTGCCGGATGGCTTCGACCAGAGTTCGCACCGCGTCCGACTGCCGTTGCAGCAATGGCGTGGATTCCGTGAGCGCCGCCCGCGACACGGTCGCGACGATGCCGCGCAGGCGTCCGAGTTCCTGATGCAGCGCCGCGGCAGCGAGCGCCGGCGTGGCCGCCAGCGTCGCGTCGAGATGCTGCGGCCGGGCGAGATCGTCCGCCTGGTTGCGGAACAGGCGCTCGAGCATCGTCGCGAGGCGGTCCGCGAGCGGCAACATCAGCAGCACGCCGAGCACGTTGAACACCGTGTGGAACAGCGCCAGGATCGCCGCGGGACTGCCCTCGACGTCGAGCCAGTCGGCCAGCCGCTCCACGGCGGCCAGCATCACCGGCAACAGCGCGAGCGCCACGGCGCCGGTAACCAGGTTGAAGGCGATGTGCCCGATGGCGAGACGCTTCGCGGCCGGCGTGGCCTTGAGCACCGCGATCGCCGCCGTCGAGGTCGTGCCGAGGTTCGCGCCGATCACCGCGGCGGCCGCGGCCTCGAGGCCGATCACGCCACCGGCGGCCGCGGTGAGGATGATGGCGACCGCGGCGCTCGAGGACTGCGTGAGCACCGTGGCGACGAAGCCCACCAGCACGAACGCAGGCCAGCTCACGCCACCGCCACCGCTCGCGACGCTGGCGCCGTAGGCATCGGCCATGCCGCCGAACGCGTCCTTGAGGAGCGCGAGCCCGAGGAAGAACAAGCCGAAGCCGGCCAGTGCCTCGCCGAGCCCCTGGTAGCGCCGGTCCGAAGCGAGGAGGCGAAGCACGACGCCGACCGTCAGGATCGGGAGCGCGAGGGCCTCGATCTTGAAGCCGAAGCCCAACAGGCTCACCAGCCAGCCGGTCATCGTGGTGCCCACGTTGGTGCCGAAAATCACACCCAGGGCCTGGCGCAGCGTGAGCAGCCCGGCGTTCACGAAGCCGATCGTCGCAACCGTCACCGCGCTCGAGGACTGCACCAGGCCGGTGACGAGGATACCCGCGAACACGCCGCGCAACGGCGTCGAGGTCCAGCGGCCGAGAAGCCGCTTCAGCCCGCTGCCGGCGAAGAGCGTCAGTCCCTCGGTCAT
>JAUXWB010000438.1 GCA_030684475.1 Reyranella sp.
CCGATGACGACTTCGCGCAGCTTGCCCCATTCGTGGTGGACGCCGAACCGCATGGTCACACCCGGGCGTAGATGTCTTCGTAGCGGACGATGTCGTCTTCCTCGACATAGTCGCCGGTCTGGACCTCGACCACTTCCAGCAGCTCGGGGCCGGGGTTGGCGAGGCGGTGGATGCCACCGATCGGAATGTAGGTCGATTCGTTTTCGTGCAGGGTCATGATCCTGCCGTCGAGCGTCACTTCGGCGACGCCCTTCACGACCACCCAATGCTCGGCCCGCCGGTTGTGGCTCTGCAGGCTGAGCTTGGCGCCGGGCTTGACCGTGAGCCGCTTGGCACGGAAGCGTTCGCCGCGGTCGATGTCCTGGTAGCTGCCCCATGGCCGGTGCATCACGGCATGCTCGGTGGCCGCGCGGTGCTTGCCGTCGGACATGCGCTGCACGACGTCCTTCAGTCGCGGAAGATTGTCGCGGTGGCCGACCAGCACGGCGTCGTTCATCGACACGACGACGACATCCTCGACGCCGATCACGGCGGTCAGTGGGCCGTCGGAGCGGATGTAGGAATTGCGCACGTGGTCGATCTCGACCGGGCCTTCGGTGACGTTGCCGGCACTGTCGGCCTCGCCGACATCGAGCAGCGCGTCCCAGGTGCCGAGGTCGGACCAGCGGAACTTGGCTGGCACCACCCAGCACTTGTCGGTTCGTTCCATCACCGCATAGTCGATGGACTTCGCGGGTGCCTTGGCGAAAGCCTCGGCGTCGAGGAACACGGTCGAGCCAGTCTTCCTGGCCTTGGCCACGGCCTCTTCGGCGGCGGCGGCCATGGCCGGTTCGAAGCGCGCCATTTCGGAGAGCAGCAGCTCGGGTGGAAACAGGAAGTTGCCGCTGTTCCACAGCAGGCCTTCGGCGATGTAGCGGAGCGCCGTCTGGGCATTGGGTTTCTCGACGAAAGCTGCGACCTTCAGGACTTTGCCGATATGCTCGCTGCCCGGCCGGATGTAGCCGTAGTCGGTCTTGGGTTCCGTCGGTGGAATGCCGAAGGTCACGATGCCGCCCTGCTGTACGGCCGCGAGGCCTTCGCGGCAGCCCTCGAGGAATTCCTCGGCGCCGATCACCAGATGATCCGACGCCAGCGCCAACACGGCCTCGGCGCCGAGCCCGCGCGTGTAGGCAGCGGCGGCGGCCATGGCAGGGCCTGAGTCGCGGCGCGATGGCTCGACCAGGATGTCGATCTCGATGCCGATGTCCCTGGCCTGGCCTTCGCACATGAAACGATAGGCGTCGTTGGTCGCGATCACGGGCTTGCCGAACAGGGTGCGGTCGGTGACGCGCAGCAGCGTCTGCTGGAAGGTCGACTGCTTGCCCAGCAGCGGCACGAACTGCTTGGGCATGCTCTCGCGCGACAGTGGCCACAGTCGCTTGCCAGAACCTCCGACCAGGATAACGGGCGTGATGAGCGACATTCAGGCGGCTTTCGTTGGCATGGACATGGAGCGGCCGACCGAGGCTGCGTGTCGAGCCGCGATATAGCCGAAAGTGAGGGCCGGGCCAATGGTGATGCCCACCTCTGGGTAGGTCCCGGCCATGGAGCCGGTCATGTCATTGCCGGCACAAAGGCCCGGAATGGGTTCCTGGCCTCTCCAGCCCCCTGGTATGCTGGGAAAAGCCCATTCAGAGGGCTAGGCTGGGAGCGCCTCTCCAGCCCACCCAGAAGACCGGCTTCAATCATCGCTTGGGTTCGCCCGGGGTTCGGTCGATGTTTTCGTCGCGCCGGCGCTTCGCCTCGGCTTCGACGGCATCGGCGAGGGCGGGGATGTGCGATGCGATTTCGTAGAAGTCGCTGGCATAGAGCACCAGCAGTGTGGTCGGCCGTGTTGTCGCGACCGTGGCGCTGCGTGGCTGGCGCTCCAGCAATGCCATCTCGCCGAAGAACGCCCCTTCGGCGAGCTGCACCGCGCCGCCGGTGGGCAGGCGGACCTCGACCTCGCCGCTGGAGATGAAGAACATCGAGTCGCCGGGATCGCCGCGCCGCACGATGATGATGCGGGAGGGATAGTAGCGGGTCCGCAGCTTGCCCACGATCTCCGACAGGGTGACAACCCCCAGCGCGGCAAAGATCGGTACGCGCGCGACCTGTTGCCATACCCTAAGATACTCGCGTCGCCGTTCTTCCTGGGCAAAGCCGGTCGCCAGCACGCCAGTCATGATGGCGAGCACGGTGATGCCGCTGATCATCAGGATGGAGCCGACCATGCGACCGCCGGCCGTGACCGGCACAACGTCGCCATAACCCGTCGTGGTCAGGGTCACGACCGCCCACCACAGGGCGTTGGGCAGGCTGCCGAAGGCTTGGGGCTGGCGTTCGTACTCGAGCAGGTGCGCGGCGGTCGCGGCGATGACCAGGAGAATGAAGAACAGGATCAGGACGCTGGCGATCGGTGCGCGCTCGTTCGAAACGACGCGGGCCAGTGTTCCGAGCGCGGGCGCGTGCAAGCCGAGTTTCAGGATCCAGAGAACGCAGAAGATCGAGGCGGCGTCCGAGCCGACGACCCGATAGCCGACGAGCCATATGACAACCGGCATGGTCGCCAACAGGCCGATCAGACCGGGCAGCGACATTGCCCAATGCAGCCGGGCCATGGCGGTCGAGGTGTCCCCGTAGCGTGGCGCTTCGGGGGCGGTCCACAGACGCAAGACGTACTCGATGAAGAACAATATCGCGACGATCCAGATGGCGTAGCGCAGGGCATTCCGCGTATCGGCCGGCAGATCCTCGATCGACAGCAGGATCACGGCAAACAGGCCGATGCCGAGCACGATCAGGTGCATCGCCCGCCATCGGCGCCCGGCGTCGCTGGGTTCGGTGAAATGCAGCAGCGCATGAATGCGCGCGCGGAGGCTGGAGCCCGTGGCCGTCACGGAGCGACCATAGGCGCCCTGGCCTGCGAATTGCAACGCGAGGGGGGCCGGTTTACGGTCGCGTCCGCGTTGTCGGACTGGGTTCCGGGGACAGCGATCCGGGGACAGGGGTTTGGAGCAGCGGTGGTCAAGGATTTGCGCATTGCCGTCGACATCGGCGGCACGTTTACGGATATGGTGCTGGAAGAGGGCGAGCGGCGGCTGACGCGCAAGCTGCTGACGACGCCGCAGCGGCCGGAAGAGGCGGTTCTCGAGGGCGTGCGCCTCATTTTGCGCGACGCCGGGCGAAGCTTCGGCGACGTCGAGGTGTTTGTGCACGGCACGACGCTGGCGACCAACGCCGTGATCGAACGCCGCGGCGCGCGCACCGCCCTGATCGCCACCGAAGGCTTCCGCGACGTTCTCGATATCGCGTATGTAAGCGGCTACGACCAGTACGACCTCACCATCGAGAAGCCGCGGCCACTGGTGCCGCGCGCGTTGCGCTTCACCGTTCCCGAACGCATGGACGTGCACGGCAAGGTGCGGCTGGCGCTTGATGAGGCCGCCGTCCGGGCGGTGGCGGCCGAGCTCGGCCGCCAGCGTATCGAGAGCGCGGCCATCGCGTTCATGCACGCCTACGTCAACCCGGCCCACGAGCGGCGCACGCGCGAGATCCTCGCAGCCGAGCTACCCGACCTCAGGGTGACTCTTTCCAGCGAGGTCTGTCCCGAGGTGCGCGAGTATGAACGCACCTCGACGGCGGTGGCCAACGCCTACGTGCAGCCGCTCATGGACTCCTATCTCGAGCGCATGCAGGCGGCGCTTGCCGCCAAGAAGTTCGCGGGCACGATCTATCTCGTCACCTCCGGCGGCGGCCTCACCGCCATCGAGACGGCGCGGCGCTTTCCCGTGCGGCTGATCGAATCGGGGCCCGCAGGCGGCGCGATTTTTGCCGCGCAAGTCGCGGCCCGCGCCGGCGAAAAGCGCGCGCTCAGCTACGACATGGGGGGCACAACGGCCAAGATCTGCCTGATCGACGATTTCACGCCGCACACCGCGCGGCTGTTCGAGGTCGATCGGGCTGCCCGCTTCCTCAAGGGATCTGGCCTGCCGGTGCGTATCCCCGTGATCGAGATGGTCGAGATTGGGGCAGGCGGCGGCTCGATCGCGCGGCTGGACGCGCTGAAGCGCGTGCCGGTGGGGCCGGAGAGTGCGGGCGCCGAGCCGGGGCCTGCCTGCTATGGCCGCGGCGGCCGGCATCCAGCCGTGACTGATGCCAATGTCGTGCTGGGCACGATCGATCCCAAGGATTTCGCCGGCGGCACGATCGTCCTCGACCTTGAGGCCGCCAAGGGTGCGCTCGAGCGCGATGTCGCCCAGGGCTTGGGGCTGTCGACCGACATGGCGGCCTATGCGGTTTACGAGATGGTGTCCGAGAACATGGCCAGTGCCGCCCGCGTGCATGCCGTCGAGCGTGGCGCCGTGGTCAACCAGTACAATCTGATCGCCTTTGGTGGTGGCGCGCCGCTGCATGCCGCACGGGTCGCCGAGAAGATCGGCGTGCAACGCGTGATCGTGCCTCCCAATGCCGGCGTCGGCTCGGCGGTGGGCTTTCTCGCTGCGCCGGTGTCGTTCGAGCTGGTGCGCAGCCGCTACATGCGGCTCGACGCTTTCGATGCGACCTCGGCCTCCGAGCTTCTCACCGAGATGAGCGCTGAGGCGACCGCGCTGGTGGCGCCGGGCGCCCGCGGCATGAAGACCTTCGAGCGCCGCGTGGCCTTCATGCGTTACGTCGGCCAGGGCCACGAGATCATGGTCGTGTTGCCGTCGCGGGCACTGGTTGCTGGCGACGCCGAGGCGCTGCGCACGGCCTACGAGCGCGATTATGCGGCACTGTTCGAGCGGCACATTCCCAATGCGGCCATCGAGATCCTGAGCTGGTCGGTTCAGGTCTCGACCGAGACCAGCCTGCCGGCGGCCCAAGGTGCCGCGCCGACCGTACCGGCGCCGGTGCCGGTCGGCCGTCGACCGGTGTTCGACGGCCGCAGCGGCCGGACCACCGATGTGCCGGTCTATCGTCGCGAGCAGTTGCCGCCGGGCAGCGCCTTCGCGGGACCCGCGATCGTGGCCGAAGACGAGACCTCGACCTACATTTCGGCCAGTTTTACCGCGCATATCGATGCCGCCGGCTGTATCGTCATGGATCGCAGGGCTGGGTGAGGAGAGGGGCATGAGCCAATCCAACAGCGTCGGGCTGATCGATCTGCAGATCATGTGGAACCGCCTGATCGCCGTGGTCGAGGAGCAGGCGCAGACGCTGATGCGCACCGCGTTCAGTCCGATCGTGCGCGAGGCGGGCGACCTCTCGGCCGGCATCTTCGACCTCCAAGGCCGCATGCTGGCCCAGGCCATCACCGGCACGCCCGGTCACGTGAACTCCATGGCTGAGTCGGTGAAGCATTTTCTGCGCTACTTCCCGGTCGACACCATGAAGCCGGGCGACGCCTACATCACCAACGATCCCTGGATGGGCACGGGCCACCTCAACGACTTCGTCATCACCACGCCCTGCTTCCGCAACGGCAAGCTGGTCGCCCTGTTCTCCTGCACCAGCCATCTCATGGACATCGGCGGCATCGGCTTCGGCCCGGACGCCACCGACGTGTTCATGGAGGGCCTCTACATCCCGATGTTGAAGCTGTTCGATCAGGGCAAGGTGAACGAGACGCTGATGGCGATGATCCGTGCCAACACGCGCCAGCCAGTCGACACTGAGGGCGATGTCTACTCGCTCGCCGGCTGCAACGACGTCGGCGCCCGCCGGCTGGTCGAGATGATGGACGAGTTCGGCATCGACACGCTGGATCCGCTCGGCGACCACATCATCGCCCGTTCGCGCGAGGCGGTGCTGGCCGAGATCGCCAAGCTGCCCAAGGGCACATGGCATAATAGCATGACGGTGGACGGCTATGACGAGCCGGTGACGCTCAAGGCTGCGCTCACCGTCTCCGATGCCGGTATCCACGTCGATTACACCGGCACCACCGGCGTCTCGAAACGCGGCATCAACGTGCCGCATGCCTACACTACGGCCTACACCGTGTTCGGGCTGGGTTGCGTGGTTGCGACCCACATTCCCAACAATGCGGGCTCGCTGGAGCCGCTCACCGTGTCGGCGCCCGCAGACGCCATCCTGAACGCACCCAAGCCGACGGCCGTTGCCTCGCGCCACGTCATTGGCCAGATGCTGCCGGATGTCGTCTTCGGGTGTCTCCGTCAGGTCATTCCCGATCGCGTACCTGCCGAAGGCACGTCGTGCCTGTGGAACATCAACGTGCGCGGCCATGTGGCGGGCGGGGAGGGCGGCAACTACGGCTTCGGCATGGCCATCACCTCGAATGGCGGTACGGGCGCGCGGCCGGACAAGGATGGACTGTCGGCCACCGCCTATCCCAGCGGCGTGCGCGGTACGCCGGTCGAGATCGCCGAGACCCAGACGCCGCTCATCTTCTGGCGCAAGGAATTCCGTCCTGATTCAGGTGGCGCCGGCCGCTCGCGTGGCGGTCTCGGCCAGATCATGGAGATCGAGAGTGGCATCGCCGAGCCGTTCGACCTGCTCGCGGCCTTCGATCGTATCGACTATCCGGCGCGCGGTCGCGACGGCGGCAGCGACGGCGGGGCGGGTTTCGTGGCGCTGAAATCGGGCAAGACGCTCAAGGGCAAGGGCTTCCAGCTCATCCCGCCGGGCGACCGCCTCATGGTCATGACACCGGGCGGCGGCGGCATCGGCGCACCGGCGGAGCGCGACCGCACCCAGGTCGCGAACGATCTCGCCGACGAGCTCATCTCGTCGGAGACGGCGGAGAAGCTTTACGGGTACAAGCCGCCACAGGCGGCCGAGTAAATTGGCGGAATTCAACGAGCGAAATGGGGGCTTCGATGAAACTGGGACGCAGGACGGCCTTGAAGGCGGGCGTGGGAGTGGGTGCAGCGGCGGTGATCGGTGCACCCTCGATCGTGGGCGCGCAGGCGCCGGTCAAGCTGCCTTTGGCGACGGTGTGGCCGGACGGCAACTTTCACACCGCCAATGCCAAGAAGTTCGCCGAGGAGGCGAAGAAGGCGACGGGCGGCGCCGTCGACATCGAGGTCAAGTCGGGTGGCCAGCTCGGCTTCAAGGGACCAGAACAGCTTCGTGCGGTACGCGACGGCTTGGTCCCGATGGCCGACATCCTCAACATCCAGCAGATCGGCGATGAGCCGATCATGGGCATCGAAGGGATCCCCTTCCTGTGTAGCTCCGCCGATGACCTAAAGGTGCTGCACAAATATCTCCGGCCCATGTACGAGAAGGTCGCGCTGAAGAACAACCAGACCATCCTCTACATGGTGCCGTGGCCGACGCAGTACCTTCACCTCAAGGTGAAGGCAGAGACGGTCGATGCGCTCAAGGGCATCAAGATCCGCGTGCCCGACAAGAACGCCCAGGAAATGTGCAGCGCGATCGGTATGGCACCGGCACTGATCCCGTGGGGCGAGACCATCGCCGCCCTGTCGACCGGTGCGGTTGCCGGCGTGTCGACCTCGGCGGTGTCGGGCGTCGACGGCAAGTTCTGGGAATTCCTTAAGTTCTTCCACGCCACCAACCACGCCTGGTCGTCGCAGATCGTCACCATCAACAACGACACCTTGAAGAAGATCTCACCCGCCAATCAGAAGGCGATCATGGACCTGGCCAAGAAGATGGAGCCGGACTTCTGGGCGTCGTCGCTGCAGGCCGACAAGGACAGCGGCAAGAGGCTGACGGAGGGCGGCATGCAGCTCGTGCCGGTTCCGGCGGCGATGATGGCCGAGCTTCAGAAGCGCACCAAGCCGATGATTGCCGAGTACTACAAGCGGGTGCCGGCGGCCGAGGCGCCGATCAAGGCCTATCTCGTTGAAATGAAGCGCGCGTGAACGCAACGCCGGCGGGTCCGAACGCAGCAGCCATGGGGCTGCTGCGGACGGCCCTCGATGGCATCGACAGGCTTTGCCGGCTCGACGGCTGGTTGGGTGCCGCCTGTCTGTTTGCGCTCGCCTGCCTGATGTTCGCCGAGGTCGCAGTGCGGGCGCTTTCCAATATCTTCCCCTGGGTGCCGGCCGATATTCCGGTTGCCTGGGAGTACGGCTCATATCTGATGGCCGGTGCGTTCACGTTCGGCGCTGCCATGACCCTGCGAGCCGGTGGCCATATTCGCGTCACGCTGGTGCTGGCACGCCTGTCGGCTGCTGCGCGTCGTTGGTTTGAAACCGTTCTGTCTGCACTGGGTGTCGCCTTCACCGGATTTCTCGCTTACGCCATGATCCGCTTTACGTGGCAGAGCTTCGACAGCGGCCGGACTTCGATTTCCAGCGACAGCCCGCTCTGGATCCCACAGTCGTTGGTGACATTCGGCATCTGTCTGTTGCTCATGCAGTTCATTGCCCGTCTCCTGCAGGCGTTGTTCGGCCTGCCGCTCGAGGATCGCGGCATGCGCGCGGGCTCGAGCGCCGAATGACCCCGACTTCGGCGCGCTAGGCTGCCATGCTGATCGTCGTTCTGACCTTGTTCGTCGTGCTGTTCGCCTTCCTGGCGGGTGGCCTGTGGATCGGCTGGACGCTCGCCGCCACCGGCACGGTGTTGCTGGCCATCTTCCGCGACATACCGCTCGACAAGCTGCTGGCGCAGTACACCTGGAACATCCTCACCACCCAGGAGCTGCTCGCGCTACCGCTCTTCATCTTGATGGGCGAGATTCTGTTTCGGACCCGCCTGTCGCAGTCGCTGTTCCGCGGACTCGTCCCATGGGCCGCGCTGCTGCCGGGCCGGCTGCTGCACGTCAACGTGTTCGGTTGCACGATCTTCGCCGCCATTTCGGGTTCGTCGGCCGCGACAACCCAGGTGGTCGGCCGTATCTCGATCTCCGAGTTGACGAAGCGAGGTTACTCCAGGGACATCGCCGTGGGCTCGCTGGCCGGCGCCGGCACGCTTGGCTTTCTCATTCCGCCGTCCAACATCATGATCATCTATGGCGTGCTGGGTGACGTCTCGATCGCCAAACTGTTCACTGCGGGCTTCATTCCAGGCTTCCTGCTGGCAGCGAGTTTCATGGTCTGGATCATGATCCACACCGCGCTGCGTCCAGGTCTGGTGCCGCCCGGCGAGCGCCGGATCAAGGTTGCGTCGGCGGCCGAGTATTTGGCTTCGCTGCGCGCGCTGGGGCCGGCAATTTTTCTCATCCTGTGCGTCCTGGGCTCGATCTACGGCGGTATCGCCACGCCCTCCGAGGCGGCAGCCGTGGGGGTGATGGGTGCTTTCATCGTGTCCGGCCTGCAGCGCGAACTTAATCCAACGGCACTTCGCAACATCGCCATCGGGGCGGTGCAGACCTGCGCGATGATCGCGATGATCGTGCTGGGCGCGTCGATCCTGGGCAGCGCCATGGCATTTCTCGGAATCCCCGCAGCGGTCGCCGAGTTTGTCGGCGGTCTGGGGCTCTCGCCACTGTTTCTGATCGCCGCGCTGATCGTCTTCTACGTGATCCTCGGCTGCTTTCTCGACGGATTCAGCATGATCGTCATGACCTTGCCTATCGTCATGCCGATCGTGAAGGTGGCGGGCTTCGATCCGCTTTGGTTCGGCATCTTCCTCGTGCTGGTCGTCGAGATGGCGCAGATCACCCCGCCGGTTGGCTTCAATCTCTTCGTCATTCAGGGATTGACCGAGGATGGGCTGGGCTACATTGCCCGCGTGACGATGCCGTACCTCCTGATCATGGTTGCCTTCACGATGCTTCTGGCCGCTTTCCCCGACATTGCCCTCTGGCTTCCGCGCTACCTCAGCGGCTAGTCTGCCTTCAAGCGCCGAGGAGGGGGAACGATGGATCCGCGTCAGGTCAAGAATGCGGCGGATGCCCGCAAGATCGTCAAGGAACGCGGCCTGAGCCACGTCAAGGTCGGCGTCCACGACATCGACGGCATCCTGCGCGGCAAGTACATCCATATCGACAAGTTCCACTCGGCGCTCGAGGGCGGTTTTGGCTTCTGTGACGTGGTGCTGGGCTGGGACTCCAACGACCAGCTCTACGACAATGTCACCTATACCGGCTGGCACAGCGGTTATCCCGACGCCAACGTCCGAATCTTGCCCGACACCTGCCGCGATATCGCGACCGAGCCCGGCAACCTGATGTTCCTCTGCGAGTTCATCGGCAAGGCGGAGGAAATCTGTCCGCGAGCCACGCTACGCCGCGTCATCGCCCGTGCCAAGAAGATGGGCTACGAGGTCAAGGTCGGGTTCGAGTACGAGTTCTTCGTCTTTGCCGAGACGCCGGAATCGATTCGCGAGAAGGGCCACAAGAACCTGAAGTCGATCTCGCCCGGCTTCTTCGGCTACTCGGTGCTGCGCAATTCGGTGCTGTCGGACTGGTATCAGGACCTGCTCGCCATGTGCGAGACCATGGATATGGGCATCGAGGGCCTCCACACCGAGACCGGCGCGGGCGTGCTCGAAGCGGCGCTGCGCGTCGACGACGCGCTGGCCGCGACCGACAAGGCCGCGCTGTTCAAGCTCTTCACCAAGGTGCTGGCACAGCGGCGTGGCTGGCTCGCCACCTTCATGGCCAAGTGGTCTAAGGATTGGCCGGGCTGCGGTGGCCACATGCACATGTCGCTGTGGAAGGGCGGCAAGCCGGTCTTCTTCGACGAGAAGGCACCCCATCGCATGAGCACGACGATGCGCCATTTCGTCGGCGGCCAGCGGGCACTGATGCCGGAGACGCTGGCCATGGTGGCCTCGAACGTGAACTCCTACCGGCGGCTCATTCCGGGTTTCTGGGCGCCGACGGACGCGACCTGGGGGGTCGAGAACCGCACCACGGCGTTACGGGTCATTCCGGGCTCGGCCAAGTCGACCCGCGTCGAGTACCGGGTCGCCGCAGCCGATGCCAATCCCTATCTGGCACTCGCCGCGGCGATTGGTGCCGGCCTGTGGGGCATCGAGAACAGGATCGATCCGGGTGAGCCGATCAAAGGCAACTCTTACGCAGCCAAGCATCCGGTGAAGTCGCAGCTGCCGCGCACGCTGATGGAGGCGGCCGGACGGCTCAGAGGCTCCAAGCCGGCACGCGACCTGTTCGGCGATGCCTTCGTCGATCATTATTCTGCAACGCGTGAGTGGGAAGAGCGGGAGTTCCGCAAGGCCATCACGGACTGGGAACTCGAGCGCTACATGGAAATCATCTAATGTCTCTCGTCGGCAACTGGAACTATCCGACCTCGATCCGCTTTGGCGCCGGCCGCATCAAGGAGCTGCCCGATGCCTGCAAGGCGGTCGGCCTCAGGCGGCCGCTGCTGGTCACGGATCCGGGTCTCGCCAAGCTGCCGATGATTTCCGATGCGCTCATGGCTCTGCGCAAATCCGGTATCGAGGTGGCGCTGTTCAGCGAGGT
>JAUXWB010000320.1 GCA_030684475.1 Reyranella sp.
CTGAACACGCTCCCGAAGGTCAATCGAATATGGCTTTCCCATCCAGGCTGGCCTCCAGCCCCAGCCAGAACCTTGAATCAGATTTCTGATTCCTTGGGAATCCTCAGTCGATTCCTATTTGTGGCTCGATGCTCTAGGCGCCGATCTCGGCCTGTGCCCGTTGCACCTCGACGGCCAGTGGTCCGAGGCTGTCCTGGCAGGCCGCACGATCGCCCGCCTTGGCGGTGCGCTCCAGCATTCCCGCCGCGTCGCCCAGAGCACGGGCGCCGACGGCGAGCGCGCCGCCCTTGAGGCGATGGGCGGCGGCGGCGAGGGCGGGCAGGTCGCCAGCCGCCATGGCCGCCTCGATGTCGCGGCGCGATTCGACGGCGGTCGCGGAGAACTTGCGCAGCAGATCGCGGCGGGCCGCCTCATCGTCGTGGATCCAGGGATCGAGCACGCTGCGGTCGATCGCCGGCTTGGCGCCGGCCTCGCCGCGCAGCCAGCGCTGCAGGGTGGCGCGCAGGCGGGTGAGGCTGACCGGTTTGGAGAGGTAGCCGTCCATGCCGGCGGCGCGGCAGCGTTCGTCCTCGCCTGCGAGCGCGTTGGCCGTGACCGCGACGATCGGCGTGTGCGGCCGGCCGCCGGCGGTCTCGACCCGGCGGATTGCCGCCGTCATCTCGAAGCCGTCCATCTGCGGCATGTGGATGTCGGCAAAGACGATGTCGTAGGTGCCGCCCTGCCACGCCTGCAGGCCGGCCAGCCCGTCGGCCGCCGAGTCGGAGGCGACGCCCAGGGCGCGGAGCTGGCGGACCAGCACGTCGCGGTTGATCGGATGGTCGTCGACCACCAGCACCCGGTTGCCGGCAAGGCTCGCCGGCCCGTTTGTGGCCGCCGCTTCGGCAGCAGACCGCTCGACCAGGGGCAAGTCGATCAGCGGCGAGTCGGCGGGAGCCGCATGCAGGTAGAGCGTCACGGTGAAGGTCGAGCCGGCGCCGGGGGAGCTCTCGGCCGCCACGTCGCCGCCCATGAGCTGGGCGAGGCGCCGCACGATCGAGAGTCCGAGGCCGGTGCCGCCGAAGCGGCGTGTCGTCGAACTGTCGGCCTGGGAGAAGGGCAGGAAGAGCCGCGCCCGCTGCGCCTCGTTCATGCCGATGCCGGTGTCGCTCACCGACAGCACGACGCGCGTGCCGCCTTCGCCCAACGGCTCGGTGCGGGCGCGGATCATGGCGCCGCCGCGGTCGGTGAACTTGAGCGCATTGCCCAGGAGATTGAACAGGATCTGGCGCACCCGCGTGGGATCGCCCACCAAGGCGTCGGTCGAGCCGGGTGCGACGGCGGCCACAAGCGACAGGCCCTTGCGCTCGGCCTGCGGCCGGAAGGTGGCGATCGCGCTCTCGACCAGGCCGGTCAGCGAGAATGGGGTTTCCTCGAGTTCGAGTGCCCCGGCCTCGATCTTGGAGAAATCAAGCAGGTCGTCGATGATCCGCAGCAGCGCCTGTGCCGACTCGCGCATCGTGGCCACCGTGTGCGCCTGCGCCTCATCGACGCCTTCGGCCTCCAGCACTTCCATCATGCCGAGCACGCCGTTCATCGGCGTCCTGATCTCGTGGCTCATGGTGGCGAGGAAGGTCGACTTGGCCTGGTTGGCGGCCTCCGCTTCCTCACGCAGCTTCTCCGCGGCCGCCAGTGCCCGTTCGAGTTCGCGTTGCCGGCGGCGCTCCTCGGAGACGTCGCTCACGATCACCACGGCGCGGCCGTCAAGCTCGTAACGCATCGACACACGCGCCCATTTCTGCGGGCCGTAAAGAATCATCGCGGGCCGCCCGGTGCGCAAGGTGGTGAGAATACGATCGGTCCAGGCTTCCGGCGTCTCGTTCGGCGGCACCGCTCCGAGCTTCGCGGCGTACAGCACGGCATCGGGCAGCGCGACACCGGGCGCCACGATCTCGGGGAAATCGCGCATGAAGCGGCGGTAGGCCTCGTTGCTCAAGATCAACCGTTCGTCGCTGTCGAGGAAGGCGATGCCGTCATCCATCGCGCCCATCGCCGCGATCAGGCGCCGGTGCGCCTCCGCCGCCTCGTCGCGCGCCGTCTCCAGTTCGCGCTCGCGTACCTTGGCATCGCTGAGATCGGTGACCAGCGTGACGACACCGCCCTCGCGCGTCGGATGCTTGGCGATGCGGATCCAGCGGCCGTCGCGCGTTGCCATCTCACGCTCGCCGAACGAGGTCCGGTGATGGGCGACCATCTCGGCGATCCATGCCTCGCCGCGCGCGGCGTGCTCGGGTGCGACCCGCCCACGCCGCAGCATCTCGCGCAGCATCGCCTCGTGCGTCATGCCGCGTTCGACGAGGCTGGCCTGGCGGCCGCCGGTGAACATCTCGTAGGCCTCGTTCCAGACGATAAGGCGCGTGTCGGCATCGTGGATGGAGAAGCCGGAGGGCAGGGCTCGGATGGCATCCTCGAAGCGTTCGCGCTCGCGTGCCGCGCCCGCCCGTGCCGTCTCGAGATCGGTGACGTCGCGCTGCATCACCAGCCGCCAGCCGTTCGCCAGCACCTTCAGGGTGAAATGCAGGTGGCGGTCGCCCCGCTTCAGCAGGCTCCAGCCGTCGGTACCTGTCTCGAACACGCGCCGCCGCTGCGCGAAGAGTTCGTCACGGCGGACTGTGTCGACCTTGCCGAAATCCCCGCGGTCGATGCGATAGTCGAGGATCGACCAGACGTCCGACAGATTCTTCATCGTCGCATGGTCAAGGCCGTGGAAACGGACCATCGCATCGTTGAAGAACAGTGCCTTGCCGTCGGCGTCGTACATGATCACCGCATCGGGTAGTTCGTCGAGCACGGTCTGCAGTGTCCGGCGCGAGCGTTCCGTTTCCGCCTCGTGCTTGCGCAGCTCGGTGATGTCGCGGTGGACCGTGAGCACGCGGCCTCCGGGGAGGGGCTGGTAGGTTACCTCGACGGTGCGGCCCGTCACGGTGGCTCTTTGCTCAGGCAGCTGCCCGGGCGCGTTGAAGCGCGCGACGCGGCTTTCAATCCAGCCCTCCAGCCCGCCGGGCAGCTCTTTGAGTGGGCCGTAGTCGCCGCGCAGTGCCCGGAAGCGCACGATGTCGGCGAAGTTCGGCAGGGTCTTCAGCAACTCGTCCGACATGTCGTGCAGCCGCGCCATCGCCTTGTTTTGGTAGAGCCAGCGCCCGTCGCCCTCGTAGAGCATGGCGCCGTCGCTCATGTTGTCGAGCACGGTGCGCATCGTGTCCTGGGCGAAGGCGACGTCACGGTGCGCCTTGTCGAGCGTTTGCGACAGGTCTGACGCGGCGAGGTCGCGCGCGATCTGCTCGTGCACGCGGCGGCGCTCGATCATTGCGAACAGGTTGACGATGACGAAGAAGCCGAAGGCGATCGCTGCGAGGCCAATGGCGGCCCGGCTGCCGTCGTCCAGCACCAGCACGCCCCCGATCGGCAGCAACAACGCCGTCGCCGAGAGCAGAAAGGTGCGGCCGTCGAGGCCGCGTGACGGCGTCCAGCCGACGATCAGGCAGAGCGCGAACGTCCACAGGGTACGTTCCTGGTCGGCCGGCAGGGTGGCGAAGAAGCCGCCCATCAGGCCGTTGGCGAAGGAAGTCGGCACGGCGGTGACGGTGTAGAGCCAGCGCCAGCCCGACAGGCTCACGGCGTCGGGATTGCGCTTGTGCGCGACCTGGACGCGCCACGATGCCCAGACCGAAGCTAGGTAGATGATTGCCGGGATGACGAACATCCACAGCGGCGCGATTCCGGCATAGAGAGACGCCGCCACGGCCGCGAATATCGGCAGGGCGACCAGCTTGGGCAGGATCGGAACCGCCACCAGCCGGTCTGTGATGATCCGCTCGACCCGCTTCGGGTCGATGCCGGCGATGTCCAACTGGTTCATGTCGATCATGCTGGGAGCCCGATGTATCGGCCGTGTGTCGCAGGCCTGGCGCTTTGTATCGTCGAAGTCGCGGGCGACCCAAGCCCTGATCGTCGTTTGCCCTGTCGCCGCCTGTGCTAGGCTGACGGCGGGGGAGCAATGGACAAGCGTCAGCATATTGTCGTTGTCGAGGACGAACCGGCCCAGCGGCAGCTTCTGCTCGACTACCTGACCAAGCAGGGTTACCGCGTCACCGGTTTCGAGTCGGGTGTGGGCCTGCGCCGGATGGTCGAGCGCGAGTTGCCGGCGCTGGTGCTGCTCGATGTCGGCCTGCCCGGCGAGGACGGCTTCGCCATCGCCCGCTGGCTGCGCGAGAAGAGCGGCAAGGTCTGCATCATCATGGTGACGGCGGCCGGCGACACGGTCGACCGCGTGGTCGGCCTCGAAACCGGCGCCGACGACTACATCCCCAAGCCGTTCGACCCACGCGAGCTCCTGGCCCGCATCAAGAGCGTGCTGCGCCGTGCCGGCAGGGCGGTGAGCACGACCGCAGGCCCGCGCGTGCGCATGGGCCGGCGCGTGCTCGACCTCGACAAGCGCGTGCTGGTCGATGCCGACGGGACCGAGGAGGCGTTGGCTGCCAGCGAATTCGATCTCCTGAAGCTCTTCGCCGAGAACCCCAACCGGCCGCTGGCGCGCGACTGGCTCTTGGAAACGGTCGGCCATCGCGAGATGGAGGTGTTCGACCGCGCCATCGACCTCCGCATTACCCGGCTCCGGCGCAAGATCGAGAAGGATGCCGCCCACCCCGAGGCGATCCGCACGGTGCGCGGCGTCGGCTATATGTTCGTGCCGCCCAGGGATTGAAGGGCGGCTCCGGTCCGAGTTTCAATTCCCGGAGGTCGCGATGAAGATACGGCGGGTGGTCACGGCACACGACGATGACGGCAAGGCCGTCGTCGCCATCGACGAGGTTTCGCGCGACGTCGTCTCGTTTCGGCCGGGAGCGACCATCACGAACGTGTGGTCGACAGCGGGGTTTCCGGTCGACAACACCGGTGTAGCGGACGGGGCTCAGGAGATCACCGGAACGACGCGCGACGGCGGCACCGTCTTCCGGGTCATCGAATACGCTCCCGGCGTCGCCCCGCGCAACCACCGCACGAATTCCATCGACTACGCGGTGGTCCTGTCCGGCGAGATCGACATGGAGATGGACGGCACGGTCGTCACGCTGCGGGCGGGTGACGTACTTGTCCAGCGCGGCACGATCCACGACTGGATCAACCGTTCGGACAAGCCGTGCGTGATCGCTTTTGTCCTGATCGACGCCCGCCCGGTCGAACGCGGTGGCCGGGCCCTGGCGGCTCGCGGTTAGCACTCACCAGATGAACCCGCGTGACGTCGCAAATCAGCTCCGCGTGCTCGGCATCGAGCCCGGGAGCGTGTTGCTGGTTCATATCTCGTTCCGCGCGATCCGGCCGATCGAAGGCGGCCCGCAGGGCCTGATCGAGGCGTTGCGGCTGGCGCTCGGCCCGCAAGGAACGCTCGTGATGCCGTCATGGACCGGCGACGACGAGACGCCCTTCGATCCAGCGACGACTCCGGCCGCGGAAGATCTCGGCGCGACCGCCGATCTGTTCTGGCGCCAGCCGGGCGTCGTACGTTCCGGCCATCTCCAGGCCTTCGCCGCGATCGGGCCGCGCGCCGAAGCGATCGTGAAGACACCGTTGCCGCTGCCGCCGCACACACCCGACAGCCCGGCGGGACGGGTGCACGATCTTGATGGGCAGGTCTTGCTGCTGGGCGTGGGACACGACGCCGACACCTCGCTGCATGTCGCGGAGCTTCTGGCGGAGGTACCCTATGGCATTCCGAGACATTGTACGGTGATGCTGGATGGCCGCGCCATGCGGATCGACTATCTGGAGAACGACCATTGCTGCCAACGCTTTGCGCTCGCCGACGGCTGGCTGCGGGCAAGGGGGCTGCAGGCTGAAGGCCCGGTCGGCCACGGCACGGCGCGGCTGTTCCGGGCGCGCGACGTCGTCCGATTGACGGTCGAGGAACTGCGCCGGGATCCGCTCCTGTTTCTGCACGGCGCCGGCGAGCGCTGCGCCGAATGCGACGAAGCCCGGCGGAGCACCTTGGGTTAGCTTATCCCATTGCCGGGATAGTTTGTGTCGGAACATAGCTAGAACTTGTGTCAATAAGATAAATTAAATCAGTGGGTTATTTCCCCTCTTGTCGAATGGAACAAAATAGGTACATTGGTCTCTACCCGCTGCGGACTTATCCGCATTGCTGCTCCTGACAGGGGCATGGGACAACGAGGAGACAGCCAATGTCGGCAGTGCTGAAAGTGGTCGAAAAAGAAGGCATGGAAAACAAGAACAAGGCGCTGGACGCCGCGCTCGCCCAGATCGAGCGCGCCTTCGGCAAGGGCTCGATCATGAAGCTCGGCCAGCGGGAAGCCGTTGAGATCGAATCGATCTCGACCGGCTCGCTCGGCCTCGACATCGCCCTCGGCATCGGCGGCCTGCCCAAGGGCCGCATCGTCGAAATCTACGGCCCGGAAAGCTCGGGCAAGACAACGCTGGCGCTGCACGTCATCGCCGAGTCGCAGAAGAAGGGCGGCTCCTGCGCCTTCATCGACGCCGAGCACGCGCTCGATCCCGGCTATGCCAAGAAGCTGGGCGTCGACATCGGCAACCTGTTGATCTCCCAGCCCGATGCCGGCGAGCAGGCGCTCGAGATCGCCGACACGCTGGTGCGCTCGGGCGCCATCGACGTGCTGGTCATCGACTCGGTGGCGGCCCTCGTGCCGCGCGCCGAACTCGAAGGCGAGATGGGCGATTCGCTGCCCGGCCTGCAGGCCCGCCTGATGAGCCAGGCATTGCGCAAGCTCACCGCCTCGATCTCCAAGTCGAACACGCTGGTGATCTTCATCAACCAGATCCGCATGAAGATCGGCGTCATGTTCGGCAGCCCCGAGACCACCACCGGCGGCAACGCGCTCAAGTTCTACGCCTCGGTCCGCCTCGACATCCGCCGCATCGGCGCGCTCAAGGACAAGGACGAGGTCGTGGGCAACGCCACGCGCGTCAAGGTGGTGAAGAACAAGGTGGCGCCGCCGTTCAAGGTCGTCGAGTTCGACATCATGTACGGCGAGGGCATCTCCAAGGTGGGTGAGTTGATCGATCTCGGCGACAAGGCCGGCATCGTCGAGAAGTCGGGTTCGTGGTTCTCCTATGACGGCACGCGCATCGGCCAGGGCCGCGAGAACGCCAAGACATACCTGCGCGAGCATCCCGAGGTCGCCGCCGCCATCGAGCAGAAGGTGCGGGCCAATGCCGGCATCATCGCCAACGTCCTGATGGACGGCGGCAAGGACGACAAGGAAGACGACGACGAATAGTCGCTTCCAGGGACCGCGGGTCGTTGGCCTGCGGTCCGCTGACTTTAGAATTCAAGAGTCTTAGCGGCCGTATCCCTGTCTGCGGCCCACCGGGCGGTGCTGTTCCCCCACGCGCAGCACCGCCCATTTTATTTGCGGCCTAGCCCTTTAAGGAATCGCTGTATCCACTCGGGGCCCGTTCGCCGGGCGCTGCCTTTGGGGCGGGTTCTCGCCCAGTCCATCAGCAAGGCCAGTGGAAACCAGCCCTCGTTCTCGTCCTGCAGGCCGCGGGCGGCCATCGACACCTTGGGTACCGCGACCGGCGTCACGCCCTCCTGGGACGGGCCGGCGCAGAGCTCGGCCGGCGAGGTCACGAGATACTCGCGGCACACCAGCGGCCGCTCGGCATGGATCGAGCAGCTTTCGTCCTCGAGGAACGGGCAGGGCACGCCGAGCGCGAAGTAGCCGGTCGACAGTTCGCGATCCGGCCGGCCCCCGCGTTCGTGAAGGCCCGCGCCCCTGATCGCGGCCTCGGCGGCGGCGAAGCGCATGGCGAGCGCATCGCGCCGTTCCGCCGGCATCGCTGCGACCAGCGCCAGCAACCGCTCGCCCTCGGTGCGCGAGATCGGCACGAGCTGGCGGCAGCAGGCGCCGCAACCCTTGCGGCAGGAGATCGCCCCACCTTCGTTCAGGCTGCCGGCTTCGGCCGCAGCGACCACCGCGTTCACCAGCCCCTGCAGCGCCGGCACGACCTCGGCCGCGGCCACCGGCGCCTGCGGCACGGTGAGCGGATGGACGACCCGGAGATCGCCCACGGTGAGCCTGAGAGTGGCGGTAGAATGGGCCTCGGCGGCCATTTTCGCACGGTTCCCCGTTCTGGACTTGGCGGGCAGGCGCACGCTACAAGGCCCGCATGCAAAGCGTCAGCGATATCCGCCGCACCTTCCTAGAATATTTCGCCAAAAACGGCCACGCCGTCGTCGAATCGAGCCCGTTGGTGCCGCGCAACGACCCGACCCTGATGTTCACCAACGCCGGCATGGTGCAGTTCAAGAACGTCTTCACCGGCCTCGAGACGCGCTCCTATGCGCGCGCCGCCACGTCGCAGAAGTGCGTGCGCGCCGGCGGCAAGCACAACGACCTCGAGAACGTGGGCTACACCGCCCGCCACCACACCTTCTTCGAGATGCTGGGCAACTTCTCGTTCGCCGACTATTTCAAGGAACGCGCGATCGAGCTCGCCTGGAACCTGCTGACGAAGGACTACGGCCTGGCCAAGGACAAGCTGCTGGTCACGGTGTTCCACACCGACGACGAGGCGGCAGGCTTCTGGAAGAAGATCGCGGGCCTGCCCGACGACCGCATCATCCGCATCGCCACCTCGGATAATTTCTGGGCGATGGGCGAGACTGGCCCGTGCGGGCCCTGCACCGAGATCTTTTACGACCATGGCGAGGGCATTCCCGGCGGCCCGCCGGGCAGCGCGGACCAGGACGGCGACCGCTTCATCGAGATCTGGAACCTGGTCTTCATGCAGTTCGACCAGGTGACCAAGGACGAGCGCAAGCCGCTGCCCAAGCCGTCGATCGACACCGGCATGGGGCTGGAGCGGCTGGCCGCGGTGCTGCAGGGCAAGCACAACAACTACGACATCGACCTGTTCCGGGCGCTCATCGAGGCGGTGGCGCACGAGACCGGGGTCGATCCCGACGGCAGGCAGGGCGCCTCGCACAAGGTCATCGCCGACCATTTGCGCACGACCTCGTTTCTGATTGCCGACGGCGTGCTGCCCTCGAACGAAGGCCGCGGCTACGTGCTGCGCCGCATCATGCGCCGCGCCATGCGCCATGCCCACATCCTCGGGGCGCAGGAGCCGATCATCTGGAAGCTGGTGCCGGTCCTGGTGCACGAGATGGGCGATGCCTTCCCCGAGCTGGTGCGCGCCCAGCCGCTGATCACCGAGACGCTGAAGCTCGAGGAGGCGCGCTTCAAGCGCACGCTCGGCACCGGCCTGAAGCTGCTCGAGGACGAGACCAGGAGCCTGGGCGCCGGCGGCACGCTCAAGGGCGACGTCGCCTTCAAGCTCTACGACACTTTCGGCTTTCCCCTCGATCTCACGCAGGACGTGCTGCGCGCGCGCGACATCAAGGTCGACAATGCGGGCTTCGAGGCCGCGATGGACGAGCAGCGCGCCAAGGCGCGCGCCGCCTGGGCGGGCTCGGGCGACACCGCCGACCAGGCGGTCTGGTTCGATATCCGCCAGAAGGCCGGCGCCACCGAGTTCCTGGGCTACGACACCGAGCGCGCCGAGGGCCAGATCAAGGCGATCGTGCTCGACGGCAAGGAAGTACCTGTGCTCAAGGCGGGCCAGACCGGCTGGATCGTCACCAACCAGACGCCGTTCTATGCGGAGTCCGGCGGCCAGCAGGGCGACACCGGCCGGCTGGTGAGCGGCGCCAACGAGGCCGCGGTCAGCGACGTCCATAAGATGGTGGGCGATCTCCATGCCCATCACGCCACGGTCGGGAAGGGCGAGCTCAAGGTCGGCGACGATCTGGTCATGACCATCGACCCGATCCGCCGCGCCCAGCTGCGCGCCCATCATTCGGCGACCCATCTGCTGCACGAGGCGCTGCGCCGCCATCTCGGCCCGCATGTGACGCAGAAGGGTTCGCTGGTGGCGCCCGACCACCTGCGCTTCGACGTCAGCCACACCAGGCCGGTCTCGCACGACGAGCTGCGCCGCATCGAGGACGAGGTCAACGACCGCATTCGGCACAATTCGGCGGTCGATACGCATCTGATGACGCCCGACGAAGCGATCGCCACCGGTGCCATGGCGCTGTTCGGCGAGAAGTACGGCGAGGAGGTGCGCGTGCTCTCGATGGGGGCAAACGAGGGCGGCGAGAAGTATTCCGTCGAACTGTGCGGCGGCACCCATGCCAGGCGCACCGGCGACATCGGTCTGTTCAGGATCGTGAGCGAGGGCGCGGTCTCTTCCGGCGTGCGCCGCATCGTGGCGCTGGCCGGCGCCGCGGCCGAGGCATATGTCCGCCACCAGGCCGACCTGCTGGCCGAAGCGGCGGCGACGCTGAAGACACGGCCCGAGGATCTGCCGGCGCGTCTGGCCGCGCTGGTCGACGGCCAGCGCAGGATCGAGCGCGAGCTCTCCGACGCGCGCAAGGCGCTGGCGCTGGCAGGGTCCAGTGGCGTGTCGTCGGCGGCAGACGAAGTCCGCGAGATCGCAGGCATGAAGCTGGTGGGCCGCGTGTTGAACGGCGTGCCGGCCAAGGACCTCAAGGGCATGGCCGACGAGTTGATGAAAAAGCACAATTCCGATGCCGTGATGCTGGTCGGCGTGGCCGACGGCAAGGCGGCCAATGTCGCGACGTTCAGTTCGACCGTGGTGAGCAAGGGCTTCGATGCGGTCAAGGTCGTGAAGGCCGGGGTCTCCGTGCTGGGCGGCAAGGGCGGCGGCGGCCGGCCCGACATGGCCCAGGGCGGCGGCCCGGACATCGCCAGGGCCGACGAGGCGCTGAAGGCGATGGAAGAAGCCCTGGCGGTGCCGCGATGAAGGCGGCCCTGGTCCTTGTCGCGGCGGCGCTGCTGCTGGCCGGCTGCAGCCAGAAGGCGATGCCCAGGGACGACGCCCAGGCGGCGCGGTACGCCAGGGACGAGGAGGCCTGCCGGGCGCAGGTCCGCCAGACCGCGCAGAGCGAGCGCAACATCGAGGACCAGCGCCGCGCCACCTTCGACGGCGAGCGCGAGCGCTTCGGCCAGCAGGGCGTCTACACCGCCATGGCCAACCAGGGTTACGTCCACAACGTCGACCGCCTGGTGGCGAACTGCATGGAAAACCGCGGCTGGGCGCCCAAGAGAAGCACGATCTTCCCCAAGCTGAGCTGGTGACGCTGAGCTAGTGAGCGGCGGACATCGGGCGTTCCCATCCTGAGTCGGTGGGCGACGCAGGATGGGAACCTCAAGTCCTTGATCCGCCGTCACAACATCGGGAAGGGGTCGGACTCGGCCTGTCCGGCTCCCCCGGACATTTCGGGCCGGCGCACTTCCTCCAGGACGCGCGCCATCTCGGCGCGCAGCAGCGGCGCCAGGACGCCGCCCAGCGCGGTCGCGAAGGCCGCGGGATCGAGGACGGGCGCGGGGACAGGGGCGGGCGCTGGTGCCGGCTTGGCCGAGCGCGCGGCCTGCGCCTTCACCTGGTTCAGCATGTGCACCAGCATCCTGTTGTCGTAGCTCTCGACCTCGCCCACCTTCTTGCCGGCGAAGAAGAGCGGCCGCACGGTCCTGGTGCGGGCGCGGGCGATGCCGTCGTCCTCCAGCATCTGCGCCCGCTGGCCGAGCGCCGCCACGCAGCGCTCGTCGAACGCGGGCAGCTTGGCGCGCCAGCGCTGGATGGTGCGCACGTCGACGCCGACCGCGGCCGCCGCCTGGCTGATCGTGCCCCAGCGCAGGAGCTGGCGCAGGAAGCAGGCGCGGATGCGGCCCGGCGTGCGGCGCTTGGGGGCGCCCTCGAGCGCGCGGCGGATGGCGTCGGGCGCCGCCGCGATGCGCCTGGCGCTCTGCTCGGCCTCCAGCGCCTCGCGCTGCGGCCGGTACTCCTCGTCGGCCTTGGCCTCGAGTTCGGCCAGCGTCATGTGGGCCATGTGCGCGGGCAGGCGGACATTTTCGCGATGGATGCGCTTGTAGTGGGCCGCCTCGGCCCACGACAGCGCCTCGATCCGCTGCGGCTGCGGCCGGTCGGGAATGCCGAAAACGAGTTCGTTGACGGTCGTCATCCTGATTTCCTATCAATGAGGCCCGGAGAGGACGGTCCTCGGGTGGCGGTTTCTTGTTGTACGCCACTATAGGGAAAAGAGGATAGTATGTAAATAGGCTATATCCAGTAGCCTATGATCCACCATGCCAGCAAAGTGCTGGCGCGCTCCCGACGCGCTACGCCGCGGCCTTGATCTCGGCGAGGCGGATCTCGGCCAGGGCCTTGAACTCGCCGTCGGGATATTTTTCCAGGTAGGCGCCGAGCGACGCGGGGTTGTCGCTCTCGCGCACCGAATCCCAGAACGCCAGTTCGACCTCGCGGTCCTGCGGATCGCGCATGCCGCCCTGGGCCGAGGCGAACTCGTCGAGCCGGGTCTGCGCCAGGGCGGCGAAACTGCCCTCGGGATATTGCTCGAGATAGGCCTCGTAGTCGGCGGCGCGGACGCTGTCCTTGATCGACTCCCAGAACACGATCTCGACCGACTGCTGCTCGGCCGGGGTTGGTTCAGAGGGCGTCGGTTCGGCCGGCGGCGTCTCGGCCGACAATTGTTCCGCCGGAGGCTCGCGGGCGAGTTCGATCGGCGCCGGCGCCGGCTTCTCCGCGTCGCCATCGGCGGCGCCGGGCCGCAGGCAGAAGACGCGGATCGGCTGGGCGATGTTCTTGACCGTCTGCTCGCCGAGGTCGGTGAAGCCGTAGGGCACCTTGTGCCGGATGTGATCGCGCACGCCGCGCGAGATGCAGATGCCGCCCGGTTCGGCCAGCCCTTCGAGGCGCGCCGCGATGTTGACGCCGTCGCCGAAGATGTCGCCGTCCTTCACCATGACGTCGCCGACATTGATGCCGATGCGGAAATGCATGCGCTTGTCCAGGGCCAGGGCGTCGTTGGCGAGCCCGAGGTCGCGCTGGATCTCGACGGCGCAGTCGACGGCGGCGAAGACGCTGGCGAACTCGGCCAGGATGCTGTCGCCGGCGGTGCCGCAGATTCGCCCGGCATGGCGGGTGATCAGCGCGTCGGTGACGGCGCGGTGCGCCGACAGCGTCGCCAGCGTGCCTTCCTCGTCGGCGCCCATCAGGCGGCTGTAACCCTCGATGTCGGCGGCGAGGATGGCGATCAGCTTGCGTTCGAGGGGCGGCGCTTCCATGTCGAGGACGCTCACCCGAAGAAGGCGGGGGGTGCCGCGCGGCAGGTCATTTCGTTGGTCTTCATCGTTTCCCCGTGACGGACACAGCCGGGGCGCCGCGAACGCGGACACCGGCACGACCACAACGCCGCCCGGCCCCCAGTGTTCCCGCCCCCTGCCGCGCGCCGCGGCGCGTGGCCCGGGCTTTGCGTTCCGGCCTGAAGGACCTGCTGCCCGCCGGCCGACTCCGCCCTAGCGGGACGCCGCGCGGCGGGCGAGGTGGCCCTTGTAGACCGTGACGGCGATGTAGAGGCCGGTGCCGCCGGCCAGGACCCAGGTCAGGATGAGATAGGGGGCGATGAAGGGCCCCAGCGCGTTGGTGCTGTCCTGGCCCACCAGCCACATGGTGAGGAGCGCGGCGGCGAACAGGACCCGGGTCCAGCGCGGCGTGGTCTCCTCGGTGATGAGGCAGAGGCGGCGGACCTCGCCCGGCAGGCGGGCGAGCGCGAGTTTCATCTTCATGGCCGGAAGTCTAGCGCCCCGCCGGCCGGCGGGCGAGCCGGTTGTTGGGCAGGGGCGCAGCCGTGCGCACCGGAAGGGAATGGTACATCGCCAGAAAATAGCCTTGGCACGATATCGTTCATGGACTATATTTAGCCATGGCGTGGGTCGTTCTGTTCCACCCCGAGTTCGAGGCGGAGTTCGGCGCCCTTGCCGAGCAGGTTCAGGACGATCTGCTCGAATCGGCGCGCGTGCTTGCGGAAATCGGTCCGACCCTGGGGCGGCCGACCGTCGACAGGCCGGGTTGAGCGCCAAGATGCAGGCGAAGTTCTATCGCGACCTGATCGAGCGTGCCGACAGGCGCTTTTCGGATTGGATGCGTCAGAAAAACGCGGGACGGCGATGAAGACGGGCAAAGGAACGGAAATGGCCACCACCTTGAACGAAATGCTGGCGCGGCTGCCGGCCGCGCGTCGGCGGCGGATCGAGGCCCGCGCGGCCGAGCGGATCGCCGAGGAACTGGCATTGCGCGACCTGCGCAAGGCCCTGGGAAAGACCCAGGTGGAAGTGGCGCGGCGGCTCAGGATCTCGCAGGTCACCCTCTCCGACACCGAGCGGCGCGGCGACGTCATGCTCTCGACCTTGCGCAAGTACGTCGGCGCGCTCGGCGGCAAGCTGGAACTCGTGGCGCGCTTTCCCGGCCGGACGGCCGTACGGATCGCGCCGACGGTCGAGTCCGGACGGGTCGCAGCGGCACGCAAGCGGCGCAAGCGGCCGGCATCGGCAGCCTAGGTCGGCGACCGGCGGTCACGGCCCTCAGGCGCGGCCCCTCACGCCCTTGCGTGGGCGAAGAACACCTTGCTGTCGATCCGCCAGCCTTCGGCGCGCCGGACCAGCACGAAGAAATCGGTGTAGCGCGTGCCGCGCCAGTTCTGCGCCTCCCAACGAAGCGCTCGACGCCATTGACTGCCGCGTCGTGACCGCCCTGCAGGCCGACAGGCGCCTCAGCAACGTCGACTTGGCCGAGAAGGTCGGCCTCTCGCCGTCGCCCTGCCTGCGCCGCGTCAACCGGCTGGAGCGCGACGGTTATATAGAGAGCTACCGCGCCATGCTCGGCCGCAAGCGCATCGGCCTCGGCCTCAGTGTCTTCGTCGGCGTGAAGATCGAGGGCCACGCCGACGACCGCGCCACCACCTTCGAGGAGGAGGTCGTGGCCTTCCCGGAAGTGATCGCCTGCCACATGATCGCGGGCGAGGCCGACTACCTGCTGGAAGTCACCGTGCCCGACCTCGACGCCTACCAGCAGTTCCTGGTCGGCAAGCTGCTCAACCTGCCGCTGGTGCGCGAGGTCAGGAGCAACATCGCGATCCAGACGCTGAAGGCGGGGGCGCCGTTGCCGTTGGGGCATTTGACGTCCGCACGATCGATACGCTGATGATTGTTTCCAGGCTCAATCAGTATTGTCGATCGGCAACTACGAGAGCGGCTTTGTTAGACATTTCTGATGGACTGCTGATGGTCGGCCGCTTGAAGTCATAATGCCATCTTTGACAAAGACATGACCATCGGTGCGCACAGATTGGATTGTATGCTTGCGATCGTCTTTCAGTTTCAAAACCAAGTCAAAAACATCGCCATTATTCTTTCCTCACTTCGGATCATCATAGCGCATGCGAGTGCTGACGGTCGTCGGCGAAACGATACGGACGCTTTCTAAAACAGCGAAGAGGGATCCGATGGGCGTGCCATTGTCGTATCGGGCTTGCACGCCACCAGTGGGAGTGGCTTCGTAGGTTATGTACCAGTTAGCGACAGTCGGCGGTTTGGTGCAATCTGTCGTCCATGTGCCAAGTAATCCTGCTGTCTCCGCGACCGACTTAAGGGAATTGGCGACAGCGACACTGCCGCCGAGTGACGACAGGGCGGCGACAATAGTCGCGAACATCAAAGTGAAGTGTCTTCCGAACATCAGTGGCTTAGCCAAGTCTCTTCCGTCATTCAGCAGCGCGCACGCCCTGCGCCGCCGGCGCGATCGCCTTCATGGTGCCGCCGTAGCGATCGGTGAAGGCGGTGGTGTCGATCTCGTCGAGCGCGATCTCGCGGTTGAGCACCTGCTCCTTCCACTTCAGCAGCTGCGGATGCGCCGCCTGGAACTCGGGCATCACTTCCTGGGCGAACAGTTCGAGCGATTCGCAGATGTGCTCGTGGCGGTTCTTGCCGGCCTGGTTCAGCAGCACCACCTGGTCGATGTTCGACTCCTGGAACTTCCTGAGCTTGCGCCGGATGGTTTCCGGCGAGCCGATCAGGCCGCCGCGCAGCGACGCGGCGTGGGCGTCCGGATTGGCCTTCTTCCATTTCTCGTATTCTTCCCACAGGTTGACCGTGCCGGCGGCCGGCCGTCGCCGGTCGGCCGACTGGCCGTAGAAGCGGAGCGCGAACTGGAAGAAGGTGTCGCCGTCTGCGCGGGCGCGCGCCTCCTCGTCGGTTTTGGCGCACATGAAGAAGCTGACCAGCGCGATGTTGGGGTTGGTCACGTAGTCGGCGAGCTTCTGCTGCCGCTTCACGAAGGCGTTGTAGTAGGCGTGCACCCAGGCGTGCGCGGCGTCGGCCGAGACGAACTGGAAGCCGAGCGCGCCCATGCCCCAGTCGCCGGCCTTGGTCAGCGTCTGGAGTTGCGAGCAGGCGACCCAGAGCGGCGGGTGCGGCTTCTGCAGCGGCTTGGGCACCACCATGCGGAGCGGGATGTTCCAGGTCTTGCCCGCGTGTTCGCTGGGGCCGTCCTTGAACATGGGCAGGATGGCGCGCACGGCCTCCTCGAAGATCTCGCGCTTGTTCTCCATGGTGACGCCGAACGGTTCCAGCTCGGTGATGGAAGCGCTCTCGCCCATGCCGAACTCGCAGCGGCCGTTCGACAGCAGGTCGAGCACGGAGACGCGCTCGGCGACGCGCGTCGGATGGTTGGTGGTGACCTGGAAGATGCCGTGGCCGAGGCGGATGTTCCTGGTGCGCTGGCTGGCCGCCGCGAGGAAGGATTCGGGCGAGGGCGAGTGCGAGTATTCCTCGAGGAAGTGATGCTCGACCTGCCAGGCATGGTCGTAGCCCAGGCGGTCGGCGAGCTCGATCTGGTCGAGCGCGTTCTGGTAGAGCCGGTGCTCGTCGCCCTCTTTCCAGGGGCGAGGGAGCTGCAGCTCGTAGAAGATTCCGAATTTCATGGGGCGCCTCCGGAAGGAAGCATGCCCGCAAATCGAGCCGGTGCAAGCGCGGGCGAAAGGCCGTTTCGCTGGAAGAGACGGATCAGTGCGGCCGCATCACCGCGGCAAGCGCTTCGAGCAGAGCCGGCTCCAGGAAAGGCTTGGTGACGATCGGCCGCGTCCAGTGGCGTTCGGGCACCTTGCTCGGGTCGCCGGTGACGAAGATGAACGGAACGTCCTCGGCGCAGAGCCGGTCGGCCACGGGAAACACCAGTTCGTGTCCGAGGTTCACATCGAGGAGCGCGGCATCGAGTCGGGTGTCGTCGATCCTGGCCAAGGCGCGTTCAACCGAAGGCGCCGGCCCGATGACGCTGCATCCCGCATCGTCCAGAACCCTCTCGAGATCCAGGGCGAGGAAGACGTCGTCCTCGACGATCAGAACATTGCGATCCGAAAAATCAAGAGTGACCACTGAGTTGCCTGACTGGGTCGATCCGGACCCGTTGCTTCAACAACGTCAACGGACCGTCCAGTGAATGGTTGCAGCGCTCAGGCAGACACTACTCCGCTGCTGCCTTCATCGCCTCGGGATGGCGCCACTGGTGCAGCAGCTCGGCTTCCTTCGCCTTGGCCTTCGCGAGATGCGTGTCCTTGATGTGGCCGTAGCCCTTGATGTCGTCGGGGATCGCGGCGAGTTTCATCGCCAGCGCATGGTTGGCGGGCGAAAGCGTCTTTAGAAGCTCGTCGACCAGCGTCTCGTACTGGCCGATCAGGGCGCGCTCGGTCCTGCGCTCCTGCGTGTAGCCGAAAATGTCGAGCTTCGAGCCGCGCAGGCCCTTCATCTTGGCCAGCATCCGGAAGGCGGGCAGCATCCAGCCGCCGAACGCCTGCTTGATCAGGTGGCCGGTCCGGGGATCGCGCTGGGAGAACAGCGGCGGCGCGAGGTGAAATTTGAGTTTGTAGTCGCCCTCGAACAGGCCGGCGAGCTGGGCCGAGAAGGCGGCATCGGCGTAGAGGCGCGCGACTTCGTATTCGTCCTTGTAGGAGAGCAGCTTGCTGTAGTTGCGCGCGACCGCTTCGGCGAGGCCCGCAAGGCCGGTCTTTGTTTCGGCGGCGTGGACCTTGTCGACCAGCGCCTTGTAGCGCCGGGCCAAGGCTGCGTTCTGATAGCCGGTGAGGTGCTTCATGCGCACCGCCACGATCTCGTCGAGAGTCCTGGCGATGCGCGTGAAGGGCACCACCTTGCTCTCCTTGGGCGCCACCAGCGCCTCGACCGCGGCGCGGTCGGCGGCGGCGCGGCGGCCCCAGCGGAAGGCCGCGGTGTTCATCGGCACGGCGGCGCCGTTCAGCTCGATCGCCTGCTCCAGCGCCGCGTGGCCGATCGGCACCAGGCCCTGCTGGTAGGCGTAGCCCAGCATGAACATGTTGGTGGCGATCGAATCGCCCATCAGCGCGGTGGCGATCCGGGTGGCGTCGACGAAATCGCAGGCCTCCGCGCCGGCGCCGGCCTCGATCGAAAGCCTTAGCGTGTGCGAGGGGAAGGCGATATCGGGATGGCGGGTGAATTCGCCGGTGATGGCCTCGTGGGTGTTGACGATGGCGCGCGAGGTGCCGGGCTCGAGTCTGGCCAGCGAATCGTTGCCGGCGCTGACCACGAGGTCGCAGCCCAGCAGCAGGTCGGCGCCGCCAGCCCCCAGTCGGACGGCATGCAACGCCTCGGGCGTTGCGCCAAGACGCACGTGGCTGATCACGGCGCCGCCCTTCTGCGCCATGCCGAGCTGGTCGAGGACGGTGGCGCCTTTGCCTTCCAGATGCGCCGCCATGCCCATGATGGCGCCGATGGTGACCACGCCGGTACCGCCGATGCCGGTGATGAGCACGCCATAGGGCTTGTCGGCGATGGACGGGAGCGTGGGCGCCGAGGGCAGGGGCGGTTCGCTGTCGGTCGCCGCCACCGCGGACTTGGCAGCTTTACCCTTGCGCAGGCTGCCGCCTTCGACGGTGACGAAAGACGGGCAGAAGCCTTTCAGGCACGAGAAGTCCTTGTTGCAGGACGACTGGTCGATGGCGCGCTTGGAGCCGAACTCGGTGTCGACCGGCACGACCGAGAGGCAGTTCGACTGGGTCGAGCAGTCGCCGCAGCCCTCGCACACCGCCTGGTTGATCAGCACGCGCCTGGCCGGATCGGGATAGGTGCCGCGCTTGCGGCGGCGGCGCTTCTCGGCGGCACAGGTCTGGTCGTAGATCAGGACCGAGACGCCCTTTACCTCGCGGAGCTCGCGCTGGATCTCGTCGAGCTGGTCCCTATGATGGAAGGTGACGCCCGGGGCCCAGTCGGTGCCGACGGGATATTTGTGCGGATCGTCGCTCACCAGGGCGATGCGCTCGACGCCCTCGGCACGGACCTGGCGGCTGATCCGCCACGGCGTCACGTCGCCGTCGTGCGGCTGGCCGCCGGTCATGGCGACGGCGTCGTTGTATAGGATCTTGTAGGTCATGCTGGTCTTGTTCGCGATGGCGTGGCGGATCGCGAGCAGGCCGGAATGAAAATAGGTGCCGTCGCCCAGGTTCTGGAAGACGTGCGGCGTGTCGGTGAAGTGGCTGGCGCCGACCCAGGTGGCGCCCTCGGCGCCCATGTGGGTGAAGGTCTTGGTGTTGCGCTCCATGCCGATGGCCAGCGTGTGGCAGCCGATGCCGGCCAGCGCCAGCGAGCCGTCGGGCACCTTGGTCGAGCTGTTGTGCGGGCAGCCGGAGCAGAAGTAGGGCACGCGCGCCATGCCCGATTCGTTCCGCACCTGGCGGCCGCCGCGGCGCTTCAGCGATTCGAAGCGCTGCTTCGTGCGCTCGCTCAAGCCGGCGAGGCCGAAGCGGGCGACGAGGACGGAGGCGATCTCGAACGGCGTCAGCTCGCCGTCGCTCTTGAGCAGAGGTTGGCCGCGCTCGTCGGCCTTGCCGATCACGACGGGGCGGCGGGCGGCCTCCATGTTGAACAGCGCATCCTTCAGCTGCTGCTCGATGATGGGGCGCTTCTCCTCGATCACCAGGATCTCGCGCTTGCCGGCCGCGAAAGCCGCGGCGCCTTCGGTCTCGAGCGGCCAGACCATGCCCACCTTATAGATGGCGAGGCCCAGGCGTTCGGCCTCGGCGTCGTCGATGCCCAGTTCGTCCAGCGCTTGGCGAACGTCGAGGTAGGACTTGCCCACCGTGACGATGCCGAAGCGGGCGTCGGGGCGGCCCATCATCACCTTGTCGAGCCGGTTGGCGCGCCAGTAGGCGAGTGCTGCCGGGATCTTCACCTGGTAGACGCGCTTCTCCTGGCCCAGCCAGTCGTCCGGCCAGCGGATGTGCACGCCCTCGGGCGGCAGGTGGTGGTCGGACGGGAGGTGGATTGTTAGACGATGCGGATCGACATGGACCGAGGCCGAGGAATCGACCGTCTCGCTCAGCACCTTGAAGCCGACCCAGAGGCCGGAGTAGCGCGACATCTCGAAGGCATGCAGGCCCCAGTCGAGATATTCCTGGACGGAGGCCGCATGGATCACCGGCATGCCGGCGGAAATGAAGGCGGGCTCGCTCTGGTGCGCGACCGTCGACGACTTGGCCATGTGGTCGTCACCGGCCAGCGCCACGATGCCGCCGTGCTTCGAGGTTCCAGCGTAGTTGGCGTGCTTAAGAGCGTCACCGGAGCGGTCGACGCCGGGGCCCTTGCCGTACCACATGCCGAACACGCCGTCGTAGCGTGCGCCGGGATAGAGATGGATCTGCTGCGTGCCCCACAGCGCCGTGGCCGCCAGGTCCTCGTTGGTGCCGGGCTGGAATTCGATATGGTTCTTCTTGATGAAGCGCTTGGCCTGCCACAGCG
>JAUXWB010000355.1 GCA_030684475.1 Reyranella sp.
GGCGTGCAGCTCGACAAGGTGGGCGCCATCGCCGTCGACGAATGGTCGAAGACCACGGCCGACAACATCTGGGCGGTGGGCGACGTCACCGACCGCATCGCCCTCACGCCGGTGGCGATCATGGAGGGCCACTGCTTCGCCGATACCGAGTTCGGCAACAAGCCGCGCAAGCCCGACCATCGCGGCGTGCCGTCGGCGGTGTTCTGCCAGCCCGAGATGGCCAATGTCGGCCTGACCGAGGAAGAGGCGAAGCGGACCCTGGGCGACCTCAGGATCTTCACCGCGGCCTTCCGGCCGATGAAGTACACCCTGTCCGGCCGCCATCAGCGCACCTTCATGAAGCTGATCGTGGAGGCCGCTACCGACAAGGTCGTGGGCGCCCACATGGTGGGTGACGATGCCGCCGAGCTGATCCAGGGCCTCGCCGTGGCGATCAAGGCGGGCGCCACCAAGGCCCAGTTCGACGCCACCGTCGGCATTCACCCCACGGCCGGCGAGGAATTCGTCACCATGCGCACGGCGCGGGCCGAAACGGCCCCCACCCGGGCGGCGGCGGAATAGCCGGCGGCTGGCCTTTTATCCACAGCACGTATAGTTTCACCCACCCCGGCGGCCAGAGGTTCGGCAGGCCGGTGCAGGAGGAGTAGATGACCGCGATCCAGGGCTCATCCCGGGCAGGTGCCCGGACGGCCGCGAAAGCGCAATCCCGCAGTTCGAGCGCCGCCGACTGGTCGCTGACCAGCTGGCGCGGCAGGCCGGCGCAGCAGATGCCGGTCTATGCCGATGCCGCCCGGCTCGCCGGCGCCGAGGCGCGGCTGCGCCGCTATCCGCCGCTGGTCTTCGCCGGCGAGGCGCGCAAGCTCAAGACGGCGCTGGCCAAGGTGGCGGCGGGCGACGCCTTCCTGCTGCAGGGCGGCGACTGCGCCGAGAGCTTCGCCGACTTCACCGCCAACAACATCCGCGACACCTTCCGCGTGCTGCTGCAGATGGCCGTGGTGCTGACCTACGGCGCCGGCGTGCCGGTGGTGAAGCTCGGCCGCATGGCCGGCCAGTTCGCCAAGCCGCGCTCCTCCAATGTCGAGAAGATCGGCGATGTCGAGCTGCCGTCCTACCGCGGCGACAACGTCAACGGCTTCGAATTCACGTCTGCCGCGCGCCTGCCCGATCCCGAGCGCATGGTGCAGGCTTATAACCAGTCGGCGGCGACGCTGAACCTGCTGCGCGCCTTCGCCCAGGGCGGCTATGCCGACCTGCACGAGGTCAACCGCTGGAACCTCGACTTCGTGCGCAACTCACCGGCGTCGGAACGCTACCACGATCTGGCGGCGCGTCTCGACGAGACGCTGAACTTCATGGCCGCCTGCGGCCTCAATTCGGCAACGACGCCGCAGATCGCCGAGACCGACTTCTTCACCAGTCACGAGGCCCTGCTGCTGCCCTACGAGGAGGCGCTGACCCGCGTCGATTCGACCTCGGGCGATTGGTACGACTGCTCGGCGCACATGCTGTGGATCGGCGATCGCACGCGCCAGCCCGACGGCGCGCATGTCGAGTTCCTGAGGGGCGTCCGCAATCCGATCGGCTTCAAGTGCGGCCCCTCGCTGTCGGTCGACGACACGCTGCGCCTGGTCGACACCCTCAATCCGGCCAACGAGCCGGGCCGGATCGTGCTCATCGTTCGCATGGGTGCGGAGAAGGTCGCGGAAAAGCTGCCGCCTCTGGTGCAAGCCGTGAAGCGTGCCGGCAAGTCGGTCGTGTGGTCGTGCGATCCCATGCACGGCAACACGGTGACCGCCAACAACGGCCGCAAGACCCGCCACTTCGACGCCATCCTGAGCGAGGTGAAGGACTTCTTCGCCGTGCATCGCGCCGAGGGAACGCATCCCGGCGGCGTTCATTTCGAGATGACGGGCCAGGAAGTGACGGAGTGTATCGGTGGTTCGACCGAGATCACGGTCGACAAACTGAACGATCGCTACGAGACGCAGTGCGATCCCAGGCTCAACGCCAGCCAGGCGCTCGAACTCGCCTTCCTGCTCGCGGAGCAACTCAAGGCGGAGCGGCTGTCGGTGACGCGGGCACGACCGGCGGTCTGACCGCAGCGCGCGGTCTGGACGCCGGGGCCGGGGGAGGGCCGATGACGCATCCTTTGAATGGCGAGATCGAACGCTACACCGACCACTACTTCAATCGCTCGAAGCAGGTGATCGGCAAGTTCGGCGACGCCCGCGTGACCTACGCCATCTTCATGCGCCGCCCGGTGGTGTTCGCGCCCCGGCTGGCGCTCGACTGGCTGGAGGAGACCGGCCGCGAGCGCAATACCAAGGTCGAACTCGAACTGCGCTACAGCGAGGGCAAGTGGGTCGGTGCCGGCGAGCCGATGATGTACATCACCGGCTCGTTCTTCCACCTGGTCGATCTCGAGACCATCTTCCTGCAGAAGCTGGGGCCGGCCTGCGTTGCCGCCTACAACGCCTGGACGATGTGCGCCGACATGCCGAAAGCGGCGTTTCTCGCCATGGACGCCCGCCACTGCGCCGGTCAGGAGATGGCCGAGATGATGGCCTACGCCGCATCGGTCGGCTCGGCCCGCGCCAAGCGCAAGGTGGGGGCGGTGGGCTTCATCGGCAACGCCACCCACGCGACCGCGCACTTCTTCGGGCGCGACCACGGCCTCGGCACCATGCCTCACGCCCTGATCGGCTATGCCGGCTCGACGCTGCGCGCCGCCGAGATGTTCCACGAGACCTTCCCCGGCGAACCGATGACCGTGCTGGTCGACTATTTCGCCCGCGAGGTCTCCGATTCGCTGGAAGTCTGCCGGCGCTTCCCCGAGCTTGCCGCCAAGGGAATGCTGTCGCTCCGGCTCGACACCACCGGTGGCCGCTACATCGAGGGACTGGATCCCGCCTCGTCCTACGCCGTTCTGGAGCGCTTCTCGCCCGAGTCGATTCGCGGCTATCGCAGCGAGGAGGAATTGCGCTTCCTCGTCGGCACCGGCGTGTCGGCGGCGGCGATCTTCCACCTGCGCGCCGAACTGGACCGTAACGGCTTCGACAAGGTCAGGATCGTGGCCTCGTCGGGCTTCGGTCCGGCCAAGTGCCGGATCATGGCCCAGGCCAGGTCGCCGATCGACGTGGTGGGCTCGGGCTCGTTCCTGCCGTCGAACTGGACCGAGACCTACGCCACCGCCGACATCGTCGAATACGACGGCGAGAAGCGCGTCAAGATCGGCCGCGAATTCCTGCACCGTACGCGGCCCGACGGAACGACTCGGCCGCTCTAGATTTCAGTCTCCTCCCCCGTCCTACGGGGGAGGTGGCCCGCAGGGCCGGAGGGGGAAAGCCCCAAAGGAGATATCTGAAATTCGCTGATCTGGAATCTGGGAGCATTCATACTGCGGCCTTCCCCCTCCGCCCCCATTCGGGGGCACCTCCCCCGTAAGACGGGGGAGGGTACTGATGAGGAGAGAGATATGCTCAAGTTCTATTATGCCCCGGGCGCCTGCTCGACCGCTTCGCATATCGGGCTCGAGGAAAGCGGCGCCAGGTTCGACTCCCAAGCCTTGTCGTTCGCCAAGAACGAGCAGAAGACGCCGGAGTATCTGAAGATCAATCCGCGCGGCCGCGTGCCGGCGCTGGTGATCGACGAGGGTGCGATCGTGGAGAACACGGCCATTCTCGACTACGTGGCGGCCAAGTATGCGCCGCATCTCATGCCGAAGGATCCGGCTCAGCGCGCCCGCGCCATCTCGCTGATGGCGTGGTTCTCCAACACCGTGCATCCGAGCTTCACCCACATCAGCCGGCCCGAGCGCTTCGCCACCGATACGGCGGTGCACGAGCACCTCAAGGCCGTGGGCCGCGAGAACTTCCATGCGAATCTCAAGGAGATCGACGGTTTCCTGGCCGGCAAACAATGGATCATGGGCAACGACTTCAGTGTCGTCGACGGCTATGCGCTCGTCTTCTACGGTTGGGGCAAGCGCATCGGCCTGCCGGTGGCCGACCTCGAGAACTACACCGCCTGGAAGGACCGCATGCTGGCACGGCCTGCAGTGAGGCGTGTCCTGGAGCGCGAGCAGAGCGTGCTGCTCGCGGCCTAGTCGTCGCCGTCGTCAGCCGACGACGAAGCTCTGGTACATGAACTTCAGGTCCTGGGCTTCCTGCGGCGTGATCTCGCCGTCGAGCACGCGCGCTTCCAGGCCGCGCAGCTTGCGCTTGATCTCGGAGGGCGTGCGCGGGCTCAGCAGCACCATGAAGAACTGCTCGTGCGGCGAGAGTTCGCGGTCGCGGCGGTAGCCGAAGGGACCGGATCCGATCGCCCGGGCGGCGGCCGGTGCCTGCGTCTCCTGGCTCCGGATCTCGGGCGCGAGGACGTCGTCCCAGGCAAGGCCGGCCTCCCGTACCATCGCCGAGGCGAGCTTGGCCGCGGCCAGCGCCTCGCCGGCGTGGCTGCTGTCGAGGATTTCCAGAACTTTTACCAGGGTGGCGCGGTTGAATGTCGACACGGTTTTGGTGTCTTTGACTATTGGATGAGGAAGCGTCACTAACCGCCTACAAGATATAGTTGTCTTTGCTGTGGAGCAAGTGCCACCCGTGTCCGGCCCCGTCACCTCCCGTCCGAACGCCTTCCCGGTCTATCTGCTGGGCCTCGCGAGCTGGTTCGTGCCGCTCGGCATCCAGATGGTGCTGTTTCCGTGGCTGGTCGCGGTCGTCCTCCACATGGACGCCTTCGCGGTCGGCGTGGCCCAGGCCGCCATCATGGCGCCGGCGCTGCTGTTCCTGCCGCTGGGCGGCCTGGTCGCCGATCGCGGCAATCCGCGCCGGCTGCTGCTGCTCTATCACGCCCTCTACGCCATGCCGCCGCTGGCGCTCGCCCTCGTCCTGATGATGGAGGGCGGCCTCAGCTATCCGCTGCTGATCGCCTATGGCGTGGTCGCGGGCTCGATCAGCGCCTTCGCCGTGCCGACGCGCGACGCCCTGCTGCCGGCGCTGGCCCAGGGCAACCTCGCCCGCGCGGTGGCGCTCGCCACGGCGCTGCAGTTCGGCGGCCAGCTTGTCGGCATCGCCTGCGCCTCGTCGGCCGACCGCTTCGGCCCGGTCCCGCTGCTGCTGCTGCATGCCGCGCTGGTGCTGGTGGGCGGCCTCGCCGTGTGGCGGCTGCCCGACCCGCCGCCGCATCCACCGGCCCGGCATCCGGGATTCTGGCAGAGCGTCGGCGAGGGCGTGTCGGCGGCCGCCAGGTCCGACCAGATCTGGCCGGTGCTGCTGATCAACTTCGGCGTCGGCATCTTCTACGTCGGGCCGTTCATGGCGGTGCTGCCGCTGGTCGTGCGCGACAACTACGGCGGCGGCGCGCCCGAGCTGGCCTACGTCAACCTGGCTTTCTGGGCCGCCACCATCCTGGCCGCCGTCGCCTTCGCAGGCCTTGCGCGCCGCTTCAGCCTGCGCGGACGCCTGATCGGTATCGCCGTCGCGGTGGGCGCCGTGGTGCTGGTGGGGCTGGCCAGCCTGCCGTCGTTCGCCGTCTTCGTGGCGCTGAACTTCGTCTGGGGGTTGGGCGCCGGCATCACCATGACGCAAAGCCGCACCGTCATCCAGATCGTGGCGCCCGCCACCCACCGCGCCCGCCTGATGTCGCTGTTCCAGTTGGGCCTCGGCGGCGGCGGCCCGATCGGCGCCCTGATCACCGGAACGATCTGCTCGATCTGGGGCCTGCAGGTGGCGCTGCTGCTGCCGGCGCTCGCCATGATGCTGCTGATCGCGGTGGTTCTTTTCCGCTCGCGGCTGTGGTCGATGCGGACGGTGGAGTAGGGCGGGCGCTAACGCATGTGACTCTAATCTTCTCCTCCCCCGCGCATCTTTGCGCGGGGGAGGTGCCCGTAGGGCGGAGGGGGTCGGGAGTCACCGATGACCCCCTCCGGCGCTACGCGCCACCTGGTCGCTAAGGCCGCAGGCGGCCATAGCGACGACCCGAGACGGGGGAGGAGAAGATGGGATAAACGCCCGTTCATATTTTCTTTGCAGAAAAAGTTGCAAGTTCAACAGGAAACTGCTAAGAAAAAGCCTACTCTGGCGGAACGCGTATCCGCCCCACCAGCCCGCCCGGCACCCGCCGCGGCGGGCTTTTTCGTGCCTTTTCGAAAGGATTCACCGCCATGACCAAATCGTCCAAAGCTCGGCGTGCCCCTGCGCGGCCGGCCCGCAATCCCGTGTCGCCGGCGCTGGAACCGCCGCAACGCGGCCCCTCCGCGACGTCGCTGAAATCCTTCCTGCATTTCCTCAGCCGCAGCGGCTCGGTCACCTTCGCCGCCCTGCAATCCAGGCTGGACCGCCGGACCGTCTATCGCCTCAGGGCCAACGACGGGCAGTTCGCCGCGCAGTGGGACGAGGCGCTGAACCTCGGCATCGATCGTCTGCAGGACGACGCCATGCAGCGTGCCTTGAACGGCACCGAGCGCCACCTCTGGCGCAACGGCAAGCAGGTCGGCTCGGTGCTGCAGTACGACAACAAGCTGTTGCAGTTCCTCCTGCGCGCCCACCGGCCCGAGATCTATAGCGAGAAGAGACAGTCGGCCGTGCCGCCGCTGCCCTTCGATCTAGCCCAGCGCCTCGCCGCCTCGGCGCCGCGCGCCGATGCTTACGACGCCGCGAAGGAGAAGCGGGATGGCAAGAGCAAGAAACAAGGCCGCTGATCTTCAGCGCGATCGCCTCATCCGCGTCGAACGCTATCGCCAGGACCCGCTGGGCTTCGTCACCTGGGCCTTTCCGTGGGGCGAGGGGCCGCTCGCCGGTCACGACGGCCCCGAGGCGTGGCAGGCCGACGTGCTGCGGGAGATCGGCCGCCAGCTCGAAGTCGGCGAAGGCCCCGTCCGCATCGCCGTCGCCTCCGGTCACGGCGTCGGCAAGTCGGCGCTGGTGGCGTGGCTGCTGCTGTGGGCCTCCGCCACCGTGCCGTCGACACGCGGAGTCGTGACGGCCAACACCGAGACGCAGCTCAAGACCAAGACCTGGGTCGAGCTCGGCAAGTGGCACGGCCTCGTCACCACCCACGACTTCAACGAGCTGGGCGCGACCTCGCTCGCCTCGCGCCTGCCGGTGCCCGAGGGTGCCGGCCGCATCGACGTCGTGCCGTGGGCCGCCCACAACGCCGAGGCCTTCGCTGGCCTTCACTACAAGGGCAGCCGCATCCTGGTCGTGTTCGACGAGGCATCGGCCATCGCCGATGCGATCTGGGAGACCGCCGAGGGCGCGCTGACCGACGCCGGCACGGAGATCGTCTGGATCGCCTTCGGCAACCCGACGCGCACCCAGGGCCGCTTCTTCGAATGCTTCAACCGCTTCCGCGAGAATTGGCACACTCAACAGGTCGATTCGCGCACCGTCTCGCTCACCGACAAGCGGCAGCTCGCGCGCTGGGTGGCCGACTACGGCGAGGACTCCGATTTCGTGCGCGTCCGCGTGCGCGGCCAGTTCCCGCGCACCGGCACCATGCAGTTCATCGATGGCGAGCGCGTCCAGCAGGCCATGACGCGCATTCTCGATCCCGCCACCGATACGAGCCTTCCGCTGGTGATGGGCGTCGACGTGGCGCGCTTCGGCGACGACCGCAGCGTGATCTTCCTGCGCCGCGGCCGCGA
>JAUXWB010000363.1 GCA_030684475.1 Reyranella sp.
ACAGGTGCAGGTTCTTGGTCAGTGGCTTGCCCATGCGCACAGCGAACACGCCTGCTTTTTCAAGCGGTGTGCTGGTCAAGTTGGCAATGTCGCCTGCAGCAAAAATTTTAGGATCGCGCGTGGTTTGCAGGGTAGGGCCCACGTTGATGAAGCCGCGTGAATCCAGTTCAAGATCGCTATTTCCAAGCCAAGCCGCGCCACCAGCTTGCGTCACCCACATAATTTCATCGGCGTGCAGGCGTTCACCCTGCTTGGTTTGCAGGGTGTGGCCATCAAGTTGCACCACTTCCGCGTCGCGGTGAAGCACCACGCCACGTTCATTCAATACTTTCTCGAATCGTGTGCGCACACCTGGGTTGTGGGTGGGCAACACATCGGCATCGGCCGTGAACAAGTGAAACTCAAGTTCATCGGGATTGCGCCCCATGGCGCTTAATTCATTGCGCAAGCGAAACTGCATGGCCAAGGCCAGTTCAACGCCACCTGCGCCGCCACCCACCACCGCAATGGTTGTTTTGCCTTCGTGGGTTTTCACACGATCCAGCAAATTCACCCAGCGTTCATTGAACTTCGCAATGGGTTTGACTGGCACTGCGTGTTCCAAGGCGCCGGGCACCAGTTGAACCTGTGGGGTGCTGCCAATGTTGATGGAAAGCGCATCGTAGGCCACGGGCGGGCGGTTCTTGCAAATTACTTTTTGATTGGCGCGGTCAATGCCAACCACCTCGTCCTTAAACAAACGGGCACCCGCAAAAGCACACAGACGACCCAGGTCGATGTGCACATCGTCGTAGCTGTAGTGGCCGGCAATGTAGCCCGGCAGCATGCCGGAATAGGGGGTGTGAATGTCAGTACAAATCAGCGTTAAGCGCACGCCGGGCCAAGGCTTCATGCCAAACATGCGCAGCACACCCACATGGCTGTGGCCGCCGCCTACCAGCACAATGTCACGAAGGATGGGTTGGTCAGATGTTTGCATGATGTACTTCTACTTCAGTGTTGTTGTTCTTGGCAGCTCGTTGTACGAGTCGAATTAATTCGTTTTGTTCGTTTTCCGGGGCAAACAGTTTCGCCCGCTCCGCGCATTGGTTTTTCAGTTTGGTGTACAGATTAACCTTACCCGGTGGCAGGGGTTTCGGATTCACAATGTCTTCCTGCAATTGTGTAAGCACATTGGCCAGCGCGTGGG
>JAUXWB010000367.1 GCA_030684475.1 Reyranella sp.
TGAAGTCGGGCACGCGCGGTGTCGAAAGGTTGCCCGCGGCCATCACGCAGTATCGCGCACGCACTACTTCGTCTCTGTCGGTGCGCAGCATCCACAGGCCGGTCTTCTGATTGAACAGCGCCGAGACGATGCGGGTGTCGAGCTGCACGTCGCGGCGCAGGTCGAAGCGGTCGGCGACATGGTTGATGTACTGTAGAATCTCGGGCTGGTTGCCGTAGCGTTCCGGCCACTTCCAGTCCTGCTGCAGATCGTCGGAAAAGCTGTAGGAATATTCGAGGCTTTCCACGTCGCAGCGTGCGCCGGGATAGCGGTTCCAGAACCAGGTGCCGCCGACGTCGGAGCCGGCTTCGTAGGCGCGAACCTTCAGGCCCTTGCCGCGCAGGCGATGGATGGCATAGAGCCCGCCCAGGCCGCCGCCGACGATGGCGACGTCGAGCTGTGAGCCAGCGGAGGATTGGGAGGCAGGGGAATGGGAGGCGTCGGGCATGGCGAAGCGTCCTTCGGGTGGCCGGATTTGGCAAGAGCGGGGGCGGGGGCCGTCTTTTCTAGCGAAACGGCCATGGCTGCCGCGCTATGCTCGCGGCCGGCACTGTTCGAGGAGTGGCAAGAGTGATGAAATCGTTCGCAATTTCGGTGATGGCTGCGGCGGCGCTGATGGCCGGGCCGGCAGGAGCACAGACGGCGATCCAGGCCGGTCTGTGGGAGACGAACGACAAGACCACGATGGAAGGTGTGCAACCGATCCCGGCCACGTCCCGCAAAGTGTGCCTGAAGGCGGCCGAGGCGCAGTTGGAGCGCTTGCTGTTTCCTTCGCCCGAAGAGATGAAACAGCACGGCTGCACGTACGAAGGCGGGCTGAAGCAGCCCGGCGTCCTCAAGTCCACGCTGTCGTGCCCGCCGAACGATGAGGTGGCGGGCATCGACGCCCAGGCCGAAATCACCTTCAGCTCGACCAGCTACGAGGGCCAGGGCCAGATCGTTGCCAAGGACAAAGCCGGCACGACACTCAAGGGCAGCAGCGTGCTGGCCGGCAAGCGCGTCGGCGACTGTTAGGTCGGCGCTAACCGAACGCCGGCATTACCTGTTCGCCGAAGCGGCGCATCGAGGCGACGTTCTGCTCGTGGCTCATGGCGCCGAAGCCGGTCTGGCAGAGCAGGTGTTGGACGCCGACATCGCGCAGCTCGGCCACCTGCTCGCGCACCCGCGTGGGGCTGCCGTAGAGCGAGCCGGTCGACAGCACGAAGGGGATGGCTTCCGAATCCGGCACGGCGGGATCGGTCCAGGCGTTGAGCGTCGCCGGGTCGGGTGAGAAGTCGGTGGGATTGTAGGCCTCGCGCACATGCATCATGTGGGCCCGCGTTTCGACCAGGAGGGCCGCCAGTTCGTCCTCGGCCTGGGCGTCGGACTCGGCCACATAGACATTGCGCCACAGCGCACTCCGGGCCAGCAGCCGTTTCTTGGTCGCCGCATCGTGGCCGCCGTCGTCGATGCCGGCGGCGTAGGTCGCCCAGCGTTCCCTGATGCGGGCGACGGGCAGGCGTGCCGTCAGGATCGGCACACCGAGCCGCCCGCACTCGGCGAACGAGCCGGGCGAGATCACGCTGCGCCACAGCGGCGGGCCCGGCTGCTGCACCGGCTTGGGGCGGAGCGCCGGAATGTGCAGCTTGTGGAACTTGCCATTGAAGGTGAGCGGCGCCTCGCGCCAGGCGCGCTCGAGGATCTCGACCGTCTCCTCCATGCGCTCACGACTGTCGTGGCTGCGCAGGCCGTGGCCCACGAACTCGTACTCGTTGTAGACCGTGCCCTTGCCGATGCCGACGTCGATGCGGCCCTTGCTGAGATTGTCGAGCAGCGCCAGCTGGACGGCCAACCGCACCGGATGGTGGAACGGCGTCTGCACCACGGCAAAGCCGATGCGGATACGCTCGGTCTTCACGGCGAGGGCAGCGGCGAACATCAGCGAGTCGTTGTAGACGCTCTCGCCGGTGAAATAATGTTCGGTCAGCCAGACGTCGGCGAAGCCGAGTTTCTCGGCGAGGCAGGCCTGCTCGAGGATCTGATCGATACGCGCGCCGTCCTCGTCGGGCGCGGGTGACATGCCGAGGGTGAGCCAGCCGAACTGCATCGAAGTCCCATTCTCCATCCGGTTCCGTGATCTCGATGCTACCATTCTCCCCACTCGACGACCGCAAGGAACGCGTCAGAGCAGGCAGATGCGGTCGTTCGAGGGCAGGGCCATCAGACGATCCAAGAACTTCTCCATGCCGATTTCGGCATAGATGCGCCGCGCTGCGTCGACGTGCGCGTCGGCCTCGTCGTGCCGGCAGGCCGCCAAGGCGACATGGCAATGGGCGGACTCAGCACGGGCGCCGACGTCGCCCGACAGCCCGAGCGCCCTCTCCAGTGTGGCGGCGGCGTCTTTGTCTCCGACGGCGGTCTGGGCGAGCCCCAGCGACCGCAACGCCTGAACCTGGAAACCGGCGAAGCCGTAGCGCTCGGCCGCGACGACGGCTCCATGCGCGAGCGGCAGGGCATCGTGTGCGCGGCCGAGTTGCGTCATGGCCAGGGCCAGCGAAGACGCCGCCCAGATCTGAAGCATGTAGCGGTTTTGCGCGACCGACAGCTCGTGCGCCTCCTTCAGCCGGTCCAGTCCGCGATCCAGATCGCCAGAGAGCAGCTGTGCCTGGCCGAGCCCGACCAGGACAGGCGGCAGCAACTGTTCGAGTTGGCGCTGCCGGGCGAGTTCCAATGCCCGCGTGAATGCCTCGGTCGCCGCCTCGGCCGAACGGCCCTGCAGGAGGACGACGCCATGATAGAGGTCGGCGAGGGTCATGTCGTAGGGCCGGGCAGTGGCGTTCGCCGCCTGCAATGCCTGGTGAGCCGAGCGTTCGGCTGCCTCGAAGCGGCTTTGGAACGCTTGAACCGCGGCAAGGTTGGCCGGATTGGAAACGGTCAGCGTCGCCATGGCGCCAAGCCGAAGCGCGATCGGCGGCCCCTGCAGGATGGCGGCGTTCTCGAGGAATGCCGCCTCGGCCCTGGAGAATTCGCCACGATTGAAGCGGGTCTGACCGAGAAAGAAGTTCGACAGTGCCAGCAGTGACCTGTCGCCCGCCTTCCGGGCCTGCGTGCGCGCTCGGTTGCCGGCCGACACTGCAGCCTTGAGATCGCCGAGGATGCTGAGCACATGGATTCGCGAGGCCAGTACCCGCGCGTGACAGTCGGGATCTCCGAGTTTCCTGGCAATCTCCTCCGCCTGGTCGAGCAGGCGTCGGGTCTCGGTGTATTTGGCGGTGGCGCCGATCAGGCTGCGCAGCGACAACAGGATGTCGATCCGGACGCGCAGCGTGGCGTCGATCTCCGGCAGCTTCGCGGCAATTTCCGATGCGCGCATGAGGTAGAATTCGCCAGTCTTGAAGGCGGATCTCTCGATGGCGGCGTCGGCAGCGGCGCGCAGATGAAAGACTGCCTTGTCCCAAAGCTCGGCATTTATGGCGTGATAGCAGAGGTCGTCGGCGCGCAGGTCGTGACGTGGGCCCATGTCGCGCTCGAGGACCCCCAGAATCCGCGCATGGTAGGATCGCCGGGTCGCCAGCAGCATGCCGTTGAAGCAGACGTCGCGGATGATCGAGTGGCGGAAGCTGTAGATTCCTGCATCGCCTTCGTTCCTGTAGATGAGCCGTCTGGCGTGCAGGCGCTCCAGTCGATTCTCGAGTTCGGCCTCATCGTATCCGGCGAGCGGCGTCAGCAGGTAGAGCGGGACGTCGTTGCCGATCACCGCGCAGAGCTCCAGCAGGCGACGCTGCTTGTTGGAGAGCTTTGCCAGCCGGTCGGCGATCAGCGGCTCGATCTGGTCCGGAATCGCCAATGTCAGGCGGTCTATGCCACCGTTGTCGCGGCCGAGGCCGGCATCGCCGGCCTGGTCCTGGACGACCAGGGACGCTACCTCTTCTAGGAACAACGGGTTTCCGCTGGTCTTTTGAATCACCGCCTGTGTCAACTCCCGGCCTTCGAGGAACCGCGGATCGTGCTGGGAGAGGAATTTTCTGGCATCGGCGTCGGACAGAGGCCGCAGGTTCAGCGACTGCGTCGGCACGGTGACGCCAGGCGAGAGGCGGAACCGGGATCTGCTCGTGGTGATCAACAGGAACGGCGTCGTGTCCAATTCAACGATGAGGGCCTCGAGCAACTCCAGGCTCATGGGATCGAAGCAATCGACATCATCGCAAGCAAGCACGATCAGCCGGCCGGCGGCGATGCCGCTGAACGCCTTGGCCAGGGTCTGCTCGGCGCGCAGGGCAACAGGCAAGACCGGATGGCCGACACCGGACGGCGGGCGGTCGCGCAACCCCAGCAGGCTCGAGAGCCGGACATGGTCGAGGTCCGTGAAGCCCTCGAAGGAGCGCAGCGTGGCATCCAGCTTGGCTTGCGCGGTAGCGGCGGAGTCCGAAGGCCTGATGCCTATCCAATCCAGCATCCAGGATCGGATGGGCTGAAACGCCGCGTCCTTCGTATGCGGGCTGCCGGCCAACCTGAAGACGCAGTACTGCTCGGCGCTGCCGGACAGGAACTCATGCAGTAACCTCGACTTGCCGATGCCCGGTGGTCCGGCGATGTGCACGGCAAGGCCGCCGCCGGTGCCGCTCCGCTGAAGCGCCGCGGCGAGCCACTTGACCTCGCGCACCCGATCGGTGAAGGCCGAAAGGCCGCGCGCCGATCGAACGCTCCACCGGCTGGCCGCCTTGTTCATGCCGAGCAGGAGGTAGCGCTCGACCTCGCCATCGATCCCCTTCATCGCCACGGGGCTCAATCTGCGCGCATTGATGAAGCCCTTCGCCAGTTCGTAGGTCGTGGCGCTGATGCAGGCCGTACCGGGCTCGGCCGTCTGCTCCAGACGGGCGGCGACATGCACGGCGGCGCCGACACTGTCGTAGGTATTGGACCTGCCGATCTGAACGAGGCGGACCACGACATCGCCGGAATGCAGGCCGATGCGGGCGCGTATGGCGCCGGCGTGCCGGGCGTCGAGCGACTCCAGTATGGCGCGCGCTGCCAGGCATGCCATGACGGCATGATCCTCGCTGGCCGCGGGCGCGCCGAAGATGGCGACAATCCCGTCGCCGAGCACATGGCTGACCGTGCCGTGATAGCGCGCGACCGCGTCGAGCATCAGCTTGATCGGCGGATCGAGCAGCCGTGTCGCCGCTTCCGGGTCGAGGTCGCGGATGAGTTCGGTGGAGTCCTGGATGTCGGCGAACAGGATCGTCGCGCGTCGCCGCTCGGCATGCGTTTCGTCGGTCGGGAGGGGAGGCAGTGACGGACTCATGCCGGACCTCCTGCCGCGACGACCGCTAGGTCACGGTCGGGCGCGAGGGCGAGGACGGCGTGCGCCGGCCGGATCGACACGGACCAGGATCACATCGATCAGCTTGGCGGTCGTCTTGACTTCGACCGCCTCGGTGCGTCCCGAGTAGATTTCGAAGTGCAGCGGCGTTGGCTTTTCGCCCCCGAAGAGTGCGGTTCTGAAGGCAGCGGTGAGAATCTGCTTGTTGACCGTAGGGATCGGCAGCGAGCGCCGGTACTTGGCGACGCTGGAGCCCTTCACCCAGGGAAAGGCGCCGAGATCAAGAAGGATGTCGAAGACGTCCGCCTTGGGACCGAGTCGCCTCGCCCGACGCGCTGCCGCCGCAATCGAGTCCGGTCCGAAAAGCTTGTTGATCAACTTGATCAACTCGTCGCGTGGTAACCCTGCTGACATGGCATGCCCCCCCGGAACGACCGAGCGAGATTAACACAGACCAGTCCGTTTATCAGGTTAGTTCAACATTCGTCGGAGGGGCAAGCTGGTCGCCGTTCCTCGACGCACTGCGGCCGATCAGCTTCGACTGCGAGGCGTCGCCGGCCCGAAACGTGAAATGCCGGCGACCTTAATTTTAGCCACAGTGCCAATGAAGAAAGTCAGGGGCGTTGACGTCGGCCTTGAAGATCTGATGGTCCTCGTACCTGTCCCGGGACTCGGAACGGTCGGCGCGCAGGCGCAGAACCCGACAAGAACGCGCACTACGACAGCAACTACCGGCCCAACACCGACAACCAGTTCATCACAACCAGTTCATCCAGGTCACGCGCCGCTGAGGCGCGTCGAGTTACTGAAGCTGAACCGTCAGCGTGTAGCTGGCGGGGCCGCCCTTGCTGTCGACGGCGATCAGGTAGGTCCCGGCCTGCGGGATCACGCCCATCCACGCCATCGAGGCGTCCTTGGCGCCGGCGTCGGTCAGGGTCTAACCGTCGATCACTGCGTTGGTGGCCGTGCCGCTCACCAGCGCGCCGGTGCCATAGACCTGGAACACCACGTTGTTGCCGGGCGAGGCGACGCTGACCGACAGTGCCTGCAGGCTGGCGGCCGAGACGTAGTAGACGTTGCGTCCGCCTGCCGCCACCTGGCCGGTGACGGTGGTGCCGCCGGGCGGGACCTGGATGGTCGGGATGTCGGGAAGTTGCTGACCGATCGCCGGAAAGGCCGGCAGGCACAACGCGAGCAACGCAGCGAGAATTCTCATGCCACTTCCCTGGTCTCGAAATCTGCCGGCATGGTGATCTCCAGTACCTCGAAATCCTCGGAGTGGTCGATCTCCTGATGCTTGATGCCGGGCGGCTGGTAGACGGTCGACCCGGCGACGAGCTTGTGCCGACCGTAACCCTCGTACTCGAAGATCGCCCAGCCCTTGAGCACATAGACGAACTGGAATTTCAGTCCATGGGTATGGCGCGGCGCGTCGGCGTGCTTGCCCGGTTTGGCGCGGATCACGTGAGCTCCTACCTTGCCGTCGGTCAGTTCCTTGAGCCCGAGCGGCCGGTACTCGAAGAAGGGCCTCAGGCCATCCTTCTCGAACGAATCGGGGCCGAGATGGTTCACGATGCCGGGCTTGCCGGTCGGGTCGTGCTCGGCTTCCTCGGTGGTGGGAAAGAGATCGGGCATCGGTTCCTCCATTGTTCGTCGCACCAGCCTAGCGGAGGGCGGTGGGAGCGACCATATCCGGCACAAGACAGGATTCCATCCGCGGATTATCCTGCCTTCCGGGCAACGTCGAACGGGCCGCAAGGCTCCAGAGGAGCGATGCATGCCGATCCGTCTGGACATCTCGCCGCTCCGCCACGTCATCATCGTCGCGAGCGACCCGGGACGGTGATGATCGACAAGTTTTCCCTTCTGGCGGGCATCGCTTCCGACTGGTGGTGGGAGACCGACGCCGATATGCGGTTCACCTTCCTCTCGGACCGCTTCACCGAGATCTTCGGCCTGCCGCCGTCGGTTGCGCTTGGCAAGCGCCTCGCCGAGATCGGCCGCGCCGGCGACGGTGATCCCGCCTGGCGTGCCCATCTCGACGATCTCGCCAACCATCGGCCATACCGCGACTTCGAGACGACGTTCGTGGACGTCCACGGCGTCGCGCGGCCGGTGATGATCAGCGGCACGCCGCTGTTCGGCGCCGGTGGCACCTTCGAGGGCTATATCGGCGTCGGCCGCGACCTGACCGAGCTGCGCCGCCGCGAGAAGGAGGCCGCCCGGCAGGCCGCTAACCTGCAGTCGATCCTTGAGAACATCGAGCAAGGTGTCGTGCTGTTAGACAAGGAGCTGAAGCTCGCGGCCTACAATCACCGTCTCGCCCGGTGGTTGCAGATCGACGACACGAGCGATGCGCACGGCAAATCCTACGAGCAGATCGTCCGCGGCCTCGCCGAGCGCGGCGAATATGCGCCGGAGGACAATGAGACCGCCATCGCGACCCGGATGCGCCTGGTCCAGTCGCGCGAGCGTTTCGTGGGCGAACGCCGCCGCGCCGACGGACGAGTCGTCTCGGTGACGTTCAACCCGCTTCCCGAGGGTGGCGGCGTCATGACCTATTCCGACGTCACCGCGGCGCGCACCCACGAGGCGTGGCTGGCCGAAAGCGAGGAGAACTTCCGCTACCTGTTCCAGAAATCGCCGCTGCCGATGTGGGTCTACAGCATCGGGACCCTGAAGTTCCTCGAGGTGAACCAGGCCGCCATCTCGATCTACGGCTATTCGCGCGACGAGTTCCTCGCGATGACGCTGAAGGACATCAGGCCGCCGGAGGATGTCGGGCGGTTGATGCAATGGCTGCAGCAGCCGTGGGTCCAAAATCTCCAGGCGATCGACTGGCGCCATTGCCGCAAGGACGGCCGCATCCTCGACGTCGATCTGTTCCTGAGCGACATCGAGTTCGGCAATGAACCGGCGCGCCTTTCGGTGTCCATCGACATCACCGCACGCAAGGAGGCCGAGCGCCAGACCGAGCGCATCTTCGAGACCTCGAAGGACCTCATCCACGTCACCGACAGCTATGGTCGGTTCATCCGCGTCAGCCCGAGCTCGTTTCGGATGCTGGGCTACCGGTCGGAGGAGATGACGGGCCACAGCGCCGACGAGTTCATTCACCCGGAGGATATCGCGCTGGCGCGCGAGGAGACACGGGCGGCGCGCCGCGGCACCGGTGGCGAATTCAGGTGCCGCTATGTCCACAAGGACGGCCATCTGGTTTCGATGCTCTGGTCGGGCGTGTGGTCGGAGCGGGACCGTCGCTACTTCTTCATCGGCCGCGACACGACCGAGCACGACCGCACCGAGGGACAGCTCAGGCAGGCGCAGAAGATGGAGGCGGTGGGCCAGCTCACCGGCGGGGTGGCGCACGACTTCAACAACATCCTCATGGTCATCATGGCCAACGTCGATTCGCTGGAGGAAGACGAGCAGCTCGATCTGCAGCTGCGCAACCGCGTCAGGCGGATCGCCGAGGCGACGCAGCGTGCGGCCGACCTCACGCGCCAGCTGCTCGCCTTCTCGCGCAAGCAGGCGCTGCAGCCGCGGCGCACCGACATCAACGAGCTGGTTGCCGCCACCGGCAAGCTGTTGCGCCGCACGCTGGGCGAGCAGGTCGAGATCAGGTCGAGCCTCGCCGCCGATCTGTGGACCGCCGAGGTCGACCGCGCCCAGCTCGAAGCGGCGCTGATCAACCTCAGCATCAACGCCCGCGATGCCATGCCGGACGGCGGCCGCCTGCTGGTCGAGACGTGCAACACGACGCTGGACGAAGACTACGTCGCCCAGACACCCGACGCCGCCGTCGGCGACTATGTGATGATCGCCGTCACCGACACCGGCAAGGGCATGACCGCCGACGTGCTCGACAAGGCATTCGAACCGTTCTTCACCACCAAGGAGAGCGGCAAGGGAACCGGCCTCGGCCTCAGCATGGTCTACGGCTTCGTCAAGCAATCGAACGGCCATGTCAGGATCTACAGCGAGCCCGGCCGCGGCACGACGGTGAAGCTCTTTCTGCCCCGAAGCGATCCCGCGGGCGAGGCAGGGACGGTGCCGACGCGGCCGCCGATGCCGCGAGGCAGCGAGCGCATCCTGGTCGTCGAGGACGACCCGCAGGTGCGCGCCGTGGTCGTGAGCCAGCTCCAGGGCCTGGGTTACGCCGCGGCCGAAGCGCCGGATGGGGAGGCGGGCCTGGCGGCGCTGGAAGCGGCGGCCCAGCCCTTCGACCTGCTGCTGACCGACGTCATCATGCCGGGCGCGATGAACGGCAAGGCGCTGGCCGAGGAGGCGGCGCGCCGCTGGCCGCGGATGCGGATCGTGTTCATGTCGGGCTACACCGAGGATGCCGTCATTCACCACGGCCGGCTCGACCCCGGCGTGCTGCTGCTCAGCAAGCCGTTCCGCCGGGCCGAACTGGCGCAGATGTTGCGCCGGGCCCTGGACGGTGGCGCCGGCGACTGACTGCCGTCAGCAGAGCCCGCCCGGGCCAGGCTCGCGCAGCTGCCAGCAGATCGCCTGCCTGTCCTGGAGGCGGCCGGAGGCATTGCAGTAGAAGGCCTCGCGGTCCTTCTGCATCCACAGCCCGCCCGTCACCGCGCCCTTGATATCGAAGCCGGTGGCCAGCAGGCCGGCCGGCGTGCGGCCCGGCACCTCGACAAACTGTGACACGCAGCCGGCCCCGGTCGGCACCGCCGCCTGCGATTGCCCTTGTGATGGTTGTTGCGCCATGGCCGGGCTGGCCACCAGCAGGGTGACAAGTCCCAACAAGACAACCGACTTCTTCACGATACCCTCCATCGAATTCGACCAAAACGACCGACCCGACCTGGCCGGACGCGCCCCACGCGGCTCCGGCAGGAACGGCCCCCTTCCCACAGGTCGGCTTTATTATTACTGCATTGTCGACGCAACGTTATTTATTGCAGTTTGGGTGCGCTAATTGGCACAGGCAGAGCCAGCGACATTGGGTCGCCAGCGGCGCGGGCCGCAGCGCGGGGGCCTGCTGCGCGAGCGTGCAGCGGATCACGCTCTTTGTTCTTCTTTTCTGCCGTTCCCCTGGCATAGGACATAAACGACGGCGGGCTCGAGAGTTCCGCCCGGCAGAAGTTTATTTTCTGAAGGAAATCTTGCGATGACCGCTGCCGCCCGCTTCGCCGCCCACGCTATCGACACCCGCTTTGCCGATTTGCCGGCTGCGGCGGTACAGAGCGCCAAAGTCTTCGTGCTCGACAGTCTGGGCGTCGGCATCGCCGGCTCGTCGGTCGAGGGCGGCGAGGGGCTGTTGCGCGTCGCATCCGGCTGGGGCGCAGCGGCGGTGCCGGTGTGGGGCCGCACGGCGCGGCTCGCCGCGCCCGCCGCCGCCTTCCTCAATGCCTGGCAGATGCACAACCAGGAATACGACTGCCTGCACGAGGGGGCGGTGGTCCATGCCATGGCAGCCGTCCTGCCGGCGGCGCTGGCGGCGGCCGAGCTGCGCGGCGGCGCGAGCGGCACCGAACTGATCGCTGCCGTCTCGGTGGGTGTCGATATCGCCGCCGGCCTCGGGCTTGCGTCGCGCACCGGCTTCCGCTTCTTCCGCCCCGGCACCGCCGGCGGCTTCGGCGCGGTGGCGGCAGCCGGCCGTCTGCTCGGCCTCGACCGGCCGGCGCTGGAAGCGGCCTTCGCCTGGCAGCTCGCGCAGGTGAGCGGCACCATGCAGGCGCACGCCGAGGGCAGCCCGATCCTGCCGGCGCAGATCGCCTTCAACACGCGCGCCGCCTTGCAATCCTGCGAGCTGGCAACCTTGGGCTTCACCGCGGCGCGCGCGGTGTTCGAGGGACCCTACGGATACCTCGCCTTGTTCGAGGGTGCCCATGAGCTCGAGCCGGTGCTCGCGAGCCTCGGCCGGGAGTGGCGCCTGGCCGAGTTCAGCCACAAGCCCTTTCCCGCCGGACGCGCCACCCATGGCGGCATCGAGGGCGTGCGGGTGCTGCAGGCCGAACACGGCTTCGCCGCCGCCGATGTCGCCCGTGTCGAAGTCATCGCCCCACCACTGATCGTGCGCCTGGTTGGCCGGCCGCCACGGCCCGACGTCGGCGCGAGCTACGCCCGCCTCTGCATGGCCTATGCGGTGGCCAAGACCCTGCAGCACGGCGCGCTCGACCTGGCGCATTTCCGCGGCGAGGCGCTGGCCGATCCGGAGACCTATGCGCTGGCGGCACGCGTCGAGACGCGCGACGACGGCAATCCCGATCCCAATGCGCTGGCGCCGCAGACCGTGGTGGTGCATCTCGCCGATGGCCGCGCGCTCCGCTGGCACGGCGAGACCATGCTCGCCCATCCGGCGCGCCCGCTCACGCGAGAACAGCATCTGGAAAAATTCCGCCGCTGCCTCGCCTTCAGCGCCGAGCCGCTGGCGCCGGAGGCGGAGGTGCGGCTGATCGAGTCGGTCGATCGTCTGGAAGCGCTCGAGGATGTCCGTGTGCTGGCGACGCTGGCGAGTAGCCCCGCGCGGTGACCGGCTGGACCGTCGCCTCAAGCCGCCGCCGTCAGGCGGCAAGTGGTGCTGCGTGTTCCGGGGGAACCAGGAGGAAGGGCAGCCGGATCCGGATGGTCGTTCCGGTTTCCGCCGGCGGCGCCAGGACGACCGTGCCGCCGAGCTGGCGCACGAAGATCGCCACGTAGTCGGAGCCGCGTCTTTCCTGGCTCTTCGCCGCGCTGTCGCCCGGCATGCCGGCGCCGTCGTCGGCGACGGAAAGCTCTATCTCGTCGCCGACGCGCTCGACGCTCAGCACGATCTTTCCGCTCCCGCTGGGAAAGGCGTGCTTGATGGCGTTGGTCGCCAGCTCGTTGACCAAGAGGCCGAAGGGCACGGCACGGTCGGGGTCGATGTCCAGCGCCTCGGCCTTGACCTCGATGGTGATGCCCGAGCTGTTTGTCAGCAGACTCGCCGTCATGGTCTTGGCGATTTCCCGCAGATAGTCGCCCACATCGATCGCCCGGCCACGGCTCGATTGCGAGATCAGGTCGTAGAGCTGGGCGATGGCGCCGATGCGGGCCTGCATGGCCCGGTAGCCTTGCACGCAGGGGGCGGCCGTGAAGTTGACCTCGTAGGCGATCAGCCCGACCACGATCTGCAGGTTGTTCTTGATCCGGTGCGAGATCTCGTTGGTCAGGCTGAGCGCATCGCGCTCGCGCTGCTTGCGGTCGGTGATGTCCTCGAAGACCAGGAGCATGCGGTTGGCGTGGTTGCCGGGCTGGGAAATCTTCCGGGCGTTGAGATTGAAGACGCGCCGGCCGAGGCCGGGGAAATCGTCCTCGATCTCGAAGCTCTCGAACGGCTTGTTTTCCGGCAGCACCTTTTCCATCAGATGGCGCAGTGCCGGCACGTCCCACTGGTGCTGGCCGAGATCGGCCACGCGTCGGCCTCGCGTCTCGGCCTGGGTGATCCCGAACATCGTCAAAAACGCCTTGCTGGCGGTCACGATCGTCATGTCGCCTTCGAGCACCACCATTGGATCGCGGACCGTGTCGACGATGCTCTGGGTCAGCCGCCAGAGGTTCCTGCTCTCGGCCCGGGCGACGCGTTCCTCGCTGACATCCTCGATGGCGAGCAGGATGGAGCCGTCAAGGGCGCCGGGACTGAAGATCTTGCGCGCGTTGACCAGCATGGTGCGCCGGCCGATCGTCGGAAAATCGTGCTCGACCTCGAAGCCTTCGACCGAGGCGCGATGGGGGATCACGCTCTCGAGCAGCGTGCGCAGCGCCGGGATGTCCCACTGCCGGTTGCCCAACTCGTAGATCTGGCTGCCCTCGGTCTCGCCGGGGCTGGTGCGGAAGGTCTGGTAGAAGGCGCGATTGGCCGATGTGATGTTGAGATGTCGGTCGAGGATGATCAGCGCGCTGGGGATGGTCTCGACAATGTCGCTGGCGGCGATCTCGGACACGGGCTTTTCTGCCGACGCGTCATCCGGCATCGCCGTCGTTCCCCCGGGGCTGCGCGAGGTCAAGCAGTCACTCGGCGAGGAGGTCGTGAATGGACTCGCGGAGCTGGTCGTCGGAGTAGGGTTTGGGCAGGAAGTGGGCACTGTCGACGAACAGCGACTTCATCTGAGCGGTCGCGTTGTTGCCCGTCGTGTAGAGCACGCGCAGGTCGGGCCGGAGTTCGATGGCCTGATGCGCCAGGGAGCAGCCGCCCAGCGGCGCCGACTTGAGATAGATGTCGGTGAAGAGGGCGTCGATTTGCTGGGACGAGCGCAAGAGAACGAGGGCCTCGTCGACGTCACTGGCCGCCAGGGTTTTGTGACCCTCGCCACGAAGCGTCATCTCCGCCACCAAACGGACGATCATTTCGTCTTCGACGATCAGGATCACCGATACCACCACTCTTTATTCTTCTTCTAACCCGCCCCGTCGTAGAGCCATAACGCCGCCGAACCGCAAGGTTGCATCGGCGTTGCTATTTATTTTCAAAAAGCCTGGAAGCTTCTTGATTGTGCCACCGCATCAAGGACTTGGGCCTCGCACCGTTGAAGACGGCCCCGGTGCCCGGTAGCTTTGGCGGTAGAGACCTCGAGACGAAAGGGAAACAGCCGATGGCGACGGCTTCCGGCAAGACGGAAGGCACGCCGAGGCCCCGCAAGCCGGGGTCCGTCATGCCCGTCGTGGCTTACGCGGTCGTCCTGGCGTTGCTCGGCCTGGCCGGCGTCGCCGTCTATCGCGTTGGGCTGAGCGGCCTTCCGGGCCTGCTCGGCGGCGGCCCCGCGCCTGCGACGGCTCCCGCGGCGGCGCCCGTCGACCCGCGCACGGCGCGGGGGCTGAAGCTGCCGCCGCGCCCTGCCGCGCCGGAGGTTGCCGCGCTGGCTAAACAGGAGCCTGCCCTTGAGGATGAACCGGCCCCGCCGTCGCAAGCCGAGACTGAGAAGATGCCTGAGCCGCCGAAGCTCGAGTGCAAGGTCGATTTCACCGGCTGGCCCGTCGACAGGACCGACCAGGCCAAGGCCGTCCAGCTCCTGCTGCGCGATCTCGGTCTCTATCGCGGCACGACCAACGGCACGGTGGGCCCGGCCACGCGCACGGCGATCCGCGAGTTCCAGCTCGCTTCAGGCGAAGCCGAGACCGGCGAGGTGACCGAGGCGCTGTTCGAGGCGCTCAAGAAGAAATGCGCGGCGCCGTGACGGGCGGGATAGGGCGATGACCGCGACCTCGAAAATCCCGACGGCCGATGCGCCGTCGCTTGCACACGACAGCGACGAGTTGGCGGCCGACTACGAGAAGCTGAGCGCCCCGCAGCAGTTCGAATCGGGCAAGCGGCTGGCGGCCGATCTCGGCATCGGCGCAGGCGAGCGCGTGCTCGATGTCGGTTGCGGCACCGGCCTGCTGGCCGAGCACATCGCCGGCCTCGTCGGGCCGCCCGGGTCGAATGGAGGCCATGTGCTGGGCATCGATCCGCTGCCGCTGCGCATCGAGGTGGCGCAGGTGAAGGCGCGCGCCAATCTCGCCTTCGAGGTGGGCGACGCCAACGACCTCGGTGCGCTGCCCGAGGCGAGTTTCGACGTGGTGATCCTGAATGCCGTGTTCCACTGGCTGTCCGACAAGCCGCGCGCGCTGGGCCAGTTCGCGCGCGTTTTGCGCGAGGGCGGGCGGATCGGCATGAACACGCGTCCGCCCAATGCCTCCGGCGGCGCGCGCTTTCCGATGTACGAGGCCATGGCGCAGGCGATGGCCGAGCCGCCGTTCGACCGCTATCCGCGGCCGCCCGCCCGCGGCGTCTATCAGGTCGAGCCCGAGGAGATGCGCGCCCTGCTGGAAGCGGCAGGCTTCACGCCGACGCGGATCGAGGTGCGGCCGAGCGTGCAAGTGCATGCCACACCCGAGGCGGCGGTCCGCTTTTCCGAGGCGAGTTCGTTCGGCAACCTGCTCGGCCACCTGCCACTCGAACTGCGGCCGGCGGCACGCGCGGCGATGGCCGATAAGCTGGCGGCGCTCATGACGCCGCAGGGGATCGTGCAGCAGGGTCGGCGGTTGGTGGCGATGGCGGTGCGGCGGTCAGGCTCTCCGCACGCCAGGTGAAGGCCTGGCTCGTGCTCGGTTCCGTGTCTTCCCTTCGTCATCCCCGCGCCTTACACTGCGCCGCTTTCCCGGCGTTTGGCGATCTGGAAAGCACATGGCTCACATCAGACTGAAGACCCATCCCTCCCAGGGCGGCGTGCAGGCGCCGCCGGTGGTGTGGGGCGCGCGCGATCCCGCCGTGCGCGGGCCGGTGGTCGGCACGGTGGCCGATCCGGCAAGGCGCAATGCGATCGGCGTGCATTCCGGCAGCTACGGCATCTACCGCGCGCTCGCCATTGCCGCCCACGAGCTCAAGGCGAGCCATCGGCCCGATTTCACCGATACTTCGCCGGCCGAGCATATCGGGCCGTTTGAGAGTTGGTTCGACTCCAAGAAGATCGTGTCGCTCGATCCCTGGGGCCATCTGGTGGCCGAGGTCTTTGCCGACAAGCTCAAGGCGGGCTGGGACATCCGCCCCACCATCGCCGTCACCAAAGCGCACATCACCATGCCGGAGATTAAGGACGCCATGGCGGCGGGGCGCCTCAAGCCCGATGGCGACATCCTGAAGGCCAACGGCGAGGTGCGGGTCACCAAGGCCGCGGTCGAGCCGGTGTGGTGGCTGCCCGGCATCGCCGAGCGCTTCGGCGTGCCCGAGGTCGATCTGCGCCGGACCCTCTTCGAGCAGACCGGCGGCATGTACACCGAACTGGTGACACGGTCGGACCTC
>JAUXWB010000370.1 GCA_030684475.1 Reyranella sp.
CGCGCGAGCCGCCGCGCCTGCGCGAGATGATGCGCGGCGACATTCTTTCCGTGTACCCGCAACTCGGCGACATCCGGATCGAGTACGCCTGGCCCGGCATCATGGGTTATGCGCCGCACAAGATGCCCCAGGTCGGCGAAATCCAGCCTGGTCTCTGGATATGCACTGCGTTCGGCGGTCACGGACTTGCCCAGACGGCGGCGGGCGCCGACGCCGTCGCCGCCGGCATCCTGGGTGACGACTCGCTCTGGCGCCTGTTCGCCCCTTTCGGCACAAGGTGGGCCGGCGGACCGTTCGGACAGGCTGCCACGCAACTCGCCTACTGGAGCCTCCAGGCGCGCGACTGGTGGGACGAGAAGCGACAGGCGAAGAACGCGGAGACCTTGCGGACATGACCACGTCGACGATCGGCGATTCACCCAGGCGACGCGAGGATGCCCGTTTCGTCACCGGCGGCGGCGCCTACCTGGACGATTTGCGGTTCGACCGCGTTGTGCATGCCGCCGTGCTGCGCTCACCGCACGCACACGCGCGGCTCCGGTCGATCGACACCGCCGCCGCCAGGCGCGCGCCAGGGGTACTCGCCATCCTGACGGCGGCCGATGCCGACGCCGACGGGCTGAAGCCGCTCAGGCCTTACGCTGAAGCCAACGTGCAGACCGGCGAACCCTTCGCCTTTTCCCCGCAGCCGTTGCTGGCCCATGACAAGGTGCGCTTCGCCGGCGAGCCGGTGGCGCTGGTCGTGGCCGAAACGCACGCGCAGGCGCTCGACGCGGCCGAGCTGATCGCCGTCGACTACGAGCCGTTGCCCGCCGTGACGACCGCCGCCGCCGCCCGTGCCGCCGGCGCGCCGCAGCTCTCCTCCGAAATACCCGGGAATGTCTGCCTCGACTGGCGGACCGGCGATGCGGCGGGCGCGGATGCCGCCTTCGCCAAGGCCGCCCACATCGTCTCGCTCACGCTCGACAACCATCGCATCGTCATGAACCCGATGGAGCCGCGCGGCGGCGTCGGATCGTTCGATGCCAAGACTGGCCGCTACACGCTCCACGTCTCGAGCCAGAACATCCATATCAACCGCAACTTCGTGGCGCGCTCGCTCGGCGTCGAGGCGAAGGACGTGCGGTTCGTGGCGCCGGACGTCGGCGGCGGCTTCGGCGCCAAGAACTTCGCCTATGTCGAGCATGCGCTGATCCTGTGGGCGGCGAAGCGCACCGGCCGGCCCGTGAAGTGGATCGCGAGCCGCAGCGAGGTGTTCCTGTCGGACCATGCCGCACGCGACATGCAGGCGGAGGCCTCTCTCGCCCTCGATGCCGCCGGCCGGTTCCTGGCGCTCCGGGTCGTGAGCGTCGCCAATCTCGGCGCCTACATGGCCGGCGCCGGCGGTGGCGTACAGACTTTCCAGTACATCCACCTGCAGGGCTCGGTGTATCGTATCCCCTCGATCGCGCTGCACGTCGTGGCCGTCGTCACCAATACCGCGCCCATCGGCGTCACGCGCGGGCCAGGTTTTGCCGAAGCCATCAACGTCGTCGAACGGCTGATCGATGCCGCGGCACGACAGGCCGGCATGGATCGCGCCGAGCTGCGGCGCCTCAACATGGTGCCGCCCGAGGCGATGCCGATGACCAACGCCTTCGGCTTCCAGGTCGACAGCGGCCGCTTCGCCGAGTCGCTGGACAAGGCGTTGGCGCGCGCCGATTCGGCGGGTTTTGCCGTCCGACGGCGGCAGAGCGAGGCGCGCGGCCTGCTGCGCGGCCTGGGCTTCGCCTATCACATCAAGGCCACGGGCGGCCCGCCGGACGAAAATGTCGACATACGGTTCGAGGCTGACGGCACGGTGTCGCTGATCACCGGCACGCAGCATATCGGCCAGGGCCACGAGACGACCTTCCCGCAGATCCTCAGCACACGGCTCGGCGTGCCCAACGAGCGCATCCGGCTCCGCCAGGGCGACACCGACCTGATCCCGGCCGGCGGCGGCCATGGCAGCTCGCGCGCCACCTACATGGGCGGCACCGCGATCTGGCGCGCCTCCGATGAGATCATCGCCAAGGGAGCGGCACTGGCGGCCGACGCGCTGGAAGCGGCCGAGGCCGACATCCGTTTCGAAGACGGCCGTTTCGTGGTCTCGGGCACCGATCGCGCCGTCGCCCTGCTCGAGGTCGCCGCGCTCGGCCGCACGAAAGGCAGGCCGCTCGATACGTTCCATGCCTGGAGGCGCGAGCACATGACCTTTCCCAACGGCGCCCATGTGGTCGAAGTCGAGATCGACCGCGACACCGGCCGCGTCGAGCTGGTGCGCTACACCGCGGTCGATGACTACGGCGTGCTGGTCAACCCCATGATCGCCGCGGGCCAGGCGCACGGCGCGATGGCGCAGGGCAGCGGCCAGGCGCTGTTGGAACATGCGACCTACGATCCGCGCTCCGGGCAGATGATCGCCGGTTCTTTCATGGACTATGCCCTGCCGCGCGCCGACGACCTGCCAGCGTTCGATCTCGGCTTCAACGGCACACCCTGCACGACCAATCCGCTGGGCGTGAAGGGCTGCGGCGAGGCCGGCGCCATCGCGGCTTTTCCCGCCATCGCCAACGCCATCCTCGATGCGCTGGCTCCGCTCGGCGTCAAGGGTTTCGACGGGCCGGCCAGTCCGGCGCGCATCTGGCAGGCCATGAAGAGCGCCCGATGAAACGCGAGGCTCCCGCGACGGCGCGCAACCGCCAACCCATTCTCGATGTGCTGCGGCCGAGGCTGCCGGCCGAAGGCCTCGTGCTCGAGATCGCGAGCGGCACCGGCGAGCACGTCGTCCATTTCGCCGGAGCGTTGCCCGGCCTTACCTTCCAGCCCAGCGACCCCAGCGCCGACGCGCGCGCCAGCATCGACGATTGGGCGCGGACGCAGGGCCTCCGCAATATCCGCGCCGCCCTGGCGCTCGATGCCGCGGGCGATGCCTGGCCGATCGAGCGCGCCGACGCCGTGCTTTGCTGCAATATGATCCACATTGCGCCGTGGGAGGCAGCAATCGGCCTGATCGCCGGCGCGGCGCGCGTGCTGCCCGCTGGCGGCATGCTCTATCTCTACGGGCCCTACCGCCGCGAGGGCCGGCACACCGCGCCCAGCAACGAGGCCTTCGACCGCGACCTGCGCCAGCGCGATCCGGCCTGGGGCGTGCGCGACCTCGAGGCTGTAGTGTCGCTCGCCGAGGATCGCGGCTTCGGGCCACCCGAGATCATCGACATGCCGGCCAACAATCTTTCATTGATATTCAAGCGGACGTGAGCGGCCGGAGCGGTGGCAATCCGCCATCGGATGCGGTAACGCTGGGGCCGTCGGATTGGAGCGGTCCTGTGCCTCGATCAGAATCCCGGGGAGCGTCGTCGGAACCATGTTGAATCGCAGCCTTAAAGGCTGGATCGCGCTGCCCTTGCTGGCGGTGTCGTTGTCCGCCTGCAAGCCCGAGAACAAGTTCATGCCGCCGCCGCCGGCCGAGATCAGCGTAGCGCCCCCGTTGCAGCAGCAGGTGGCGCCGTTCGAGGAATTGACCGGCAACACGGTGGCGTTCGCCACCGTCGACCTGGTCGCGCGCGTCGAGGGATTCCTCACCGCAATCAAGTACACCGATGGCGCCTTCGTGAAGAAGGGCGACCTTCTGTTCCAGATCGAACAGACGATGTACCAGGCGAAGGTCAAGGAGGCCGACGCCCAACTTGCCGGCGCCAAGGCAGCCCTGGTTCAGGCGGAAGCCGAGTTCACCCGCCAGGAGACGCTGCTGAAGCAGAACGTGGCGGCGCAGGCCACCTTCGACGTGGCCAAGGCCAAGCGGGATTCGGCGCGAGCCAACGTCGAGGACCAGGAAGGCAACCTGATCATCGCCCAGACGAATTTGGGCTACACCACCGTGCTGGCGCCGTTCGACGGCATTGTTTCCAAGCATCTCATCACGGTCGGCGAACTGGTCGGCAACGGGGTCGCCACCAAGCTCGCGACCATCGTGCAGCTCGACCCGATCTACGTCACCTTCAACATGAGCGAGCAGGACGTCCTGCAGATTCGCGAGAACCTCAAGGAGCGTCGCCTCGACGTCGAGGAACTCAGCAA
>JAUXWB010000446.1 GCA_030684475.1 Reyranella sp.
GCCGGCGGCAACATCTATCTGCTGCTGATCCTGTGCGCGCTCACCAGCTTCATTCTCGGCATGGGAATGACGGCAAGCGCCTGCTACAACTTCCTGGCCATCACGCTGGGTCCAGCATTGATCGGCGCCCACCTGTTCATACTCTACTGGGGCCTCATCAGCTTCATCACGCCGCCGGTGGCGCTCGCTGCGATCGCCGCCGCCAGCATCGCGCGTGCCGACCCCTGGCGTACGGGAGTCTGGGCGATGCGGCTCGGACTGATCAACTTCGTGCTGCCGTTCCTGTTCGTGCTCAATCCGACGCTCATCCTGATCGGCACGCCGCTGCAGATCGTCCACGACGTGGCGACGGCCTGCTTCTCGGTCTGGCTGCTGGCCGCCGGTCTTGAAGGCTGGCTGTACGGCTTCGGGGCGATCGGCTGGGCCTCGCGGCTGCTGCTGATCGCCGGGGCCCTCGGACTGCTGGTCCCAGGCATCACCACGGACCTGATCGGCCTCGGCCTGCTCTCCGTGGTCTATCTCGGCAACCTGCTATGGCGGAGGCGCGCCGCCGCCTGAACGGAGGCGCGCGTCACACGATCGCCGGGTGCTTCCTGTCCGTGCCGGCCGCCCGCTCCCACGCCCGGGCCACCTGGAACAGCGTCGCCTCGGCGAAATTGCGGCCGACGAACTGGACCGAGAGCGGCAGGCCGGCCACCGAGACGCCGGCCATCATGGCGAGCGCGGGATGGCCGGTGACGTTGAACGGCGTGCGCGCCTGGCGCGGGTAGGTGCGCTCGACGTCGGCCGGGCTGTCGATGCGGCAGGCCGGATCCATCGAGCTGGCACACAGCAGCACGTCGACGTCGCGCAACGCCTCCTCGACGGCGGCGATCATCTCGAGGCGCCGGCGTTGCGCCTGCACGTAGTCGCCGGCGCCGAAGAAGGCACCCGCCATCAGGCGGCGGCGCGCGAGCTGGCCGTAGTCGCCGGGACGCTCGCGCAGCCACGGAGCGTGGATCGCCCAGGCCTCGCTTTGCAGGATCACGCGATTGACCGCCCCGAATTCGCCCAACGTCGGCAAACGGACATCGCGGACCTCCATGCCTTCCAACTGGAGCGTGCGCGCGACGTGCTCGAGGGCGGCCGTGATCTCGGGATCGGCCGGCATGTCGACTTCATGGAAGTGCTGGACGAAGCCGACGCGAAGTCCACGCACATCGCGTTCCAGGCTGCTCGAATACCGGCCCCCGGCGGCGGCGGCACTGCCGGGATCGCCGGGATCGTGGCCGGCAAGGACCTCCAGCATCAGGGCGTTGTCGGCCACCGTGCGCGTCATCGGCCCGACATGGTCGAGGGTGAAGGAGAGCGGAAAGACACCGCGGCGCGAGACCAGGCCATAGGTCGGCTTGAGGCCGACGATGCCGCAGCAGCTCGCCGGATTGCGCACGCTGCCGCCGGTGTCCGAGCCCAGCGCCATCGGAAACAGCCCGGCCGCCACGCCGGAGCCCGATCCCGACGACGAGCCGCCGGGGTGATGATCGGTGTTCCAGGGATTGCGCGCCGGCGGCCACGGCAGATCGTGGCTCGGCCCGCCGATGGCGAACTCGTGGGTCGAGAGCTTGCCCAGCACGATGGCGCCGGCGCCGCGCAGCTTCGACACGCAGACCGCATCGGAGGTGGCGAGATTGTCGGCCAGGATCTTCGAATGGCAGGTCGTGGGCAGGCCCGCGACGTCCATGATGTCCTTGATGCCGACCGGCACGCCGTGCAGCGGCCCGCGGATGTGACCTGCTGCGGCCTCGGCCTTGGCCGTTCGCGCCGCCGCCATCGCCGCCTCGCCGTCGAGGCGGACGAAGGTGTTCAGCCGGGGATCGAGCCGCTCGATGCGGGCGAGCAGCGCCTGCATCAGCTCGACCGGCGACAATTCCCTGGCGGCAATCGCCTTGGCCGCGGCAGCGGCGGACATCCAATGCAGATCCGTCACAGGCCGTCTCCCGCGCGCATCGGCGGCCATGGTTCGGCGCGAGGATCGACCGGCGCCTTGACCTTCTGGGCAGCACCAGCGGCCTGGGTCGCGGCAGCGGCGACATCCTCGGGAAACTCGGCCAGCGCCTTGTCGAGGCCGGCGCGGCGCGCCAGCAGTTCCACCGTTGCTTTGTCCATCGTTTGCTTGTCCATCGTCGATACCGTTGCGCTCAGTTCAGCCGCTCGAGCTTGGTGATTTCCTGCGGCGGCAGCTCGGAGAGATAGAGATTACCCTCGGCGTCGCCGGAAAGACCATGCGCGCCGTTGATCGCGCCGCGGCACCGGCCGACCAGCCTGCCGTCGGGCGAGAGCAGGCTGATGCGCGGGATCTGGTCGGTCACGAACACGAAGTCGCGGTCGTCCACCCAGATCTGCATGGGGTGATAGAAGTCGCCCCAGGCGGCGAGAAAGGCGCCGTCGCGGTCGAACACCTGGATGCGGTTGTTCTCGCGATCGCCCACCAGCACCTTGCCGAAGCGATCGACCCAGACGGCGTGCGGCGTGGTGAAGGCGCCGTCGCCCGTCCCGGGGCCGCCCCAGGTGGCGATCAGCGCGCCGTCGGCGGCGAAGCGATGGACGCTCGAGTTGCCGTAGCCGTCGGCGACATAGATCTCGCCGTCCGGCGCCTGGGCCGCCGCCGTCGGATGATTGAACGGCGCATCGAGCGAGGGCCAGTGGCGCTTGCCCAGGGCCTGCAGGAGCTTCCCGGCGAGATCGAAGCGCAGCACCTGGTGGGCATCGCGGTCGGCCACCAGGATGGTGCCGTCCGAGGCAGCATTGAGATAATGCGGCTCGGCAAGCTGCCCCTCGCCCCAGCTTCCCATCAACTTGCCGTCGCGACCGAACACCAGAACCGGCCGGTCGGTGCCGCGTTGCGCCACATGCACGCGGCCCTCGCCATCGACCATCAGGTCGGACAGGAAGCCGAAGCTTTCACCGGCCGGCAGCCGCGCCCACTTGCGGTGGATGGCGTAGCGGCGATCGCCCAGGACCACCGTGTAGCGTTCGTCGGACATCGCGCTCTCCAGCATCGTTCGCTATTTCGCCGGCCCCACCCCCGGCCGGCTCGAGGCATAAAGGTAGCTGCGAATTTTCCAGCCGCCGGCTTCGCGCCGGAACACCAGGAGCTGGTTGAAGGACTCTGCACTTTCCATGCCAGTCGCGAGAACCTTGACGCGGCCGGACGAGGTCGAGCGCAACCACGCCATGTCGCCCGCCACCTCCGTCTCCTGGATCGTAAAGGCGAGATCGACTTTCAGCGTGGCGAAGATCTCGCGATAGGCCGCCCGCAAAGCCTCGCGGCCGACGACCGCGGGCATGTTCTCGCGCATGAACACGCCATCGGATGCATAGAGCGCGACCAGCGCCTCGACGTTGTTCGTGCGCAATCCGGCGGCGTAACTGTCCATGATGGCGACCAGGCGAACGGGATCGTCCGCGCCCTGCGCATGGCTGCTGCTGATGAAAGAGAACACCGCCGTGGCAGCGAGCAGCGTACGTCGCGAGGCTGCGGAAAAAGGAGCGGGCATGACGGTGTCCTCGTGGGAGATCAGGACGGCAGGTATTTCGAAATCCAGTAGCTCGTCGGATTGTCGGAACATTCGGCCGGTCCGCACAACAGAAAACTGTCGGCGGCGTTGGCGAGGGTCGCGGCGATGAGCAGATAGGCGGCCAGCCGGGAGACTCCGCGGAACCGCAGCGCGGCCTGATGATCGGTATTGTGGTGCTCGGGCCGGCCGGAGAAGATCATCAATACCGCCACGGCGGCGATAACGGCAAAGAACAGGATCAGCGACCAGGTGTAGAGATGCAACCCGAACATCGGCGGTCCATAGGATCCGCTGCCGGGCACGATGTGCAGCAGCACCTGACGACCGGAGACGACCAGACCGAACAGCGCGCCGAGCAAGGTGAGCCCATAGTGCAGCGGCTGCGCGCCGAAGCGCAGGTTGAGCAGGAAGCCGAAGCCGCACAGCACGAAAGCCACGCGCTGCAGATTGCACAGCGGGCATGGCAGTTCCTTCAGGCCGAACTGCAGACCAAAGGCGACCAGCAGGATGGTGGCCATACCCGCCGCACCGGCCACGTTTCCCAGACGAACGACAGGTCCCATGCGGCGTCCCTAGAGCGACAGGCCCAGCGGCTGGGTCAAGTGGCGGTCGAGCCACAGGGCCGCGCCGATGAAGCTCACACCGAACAGACCGATCGCGACACCACGATAGCCGGCCAGGGCCGTCATCATGGCAATAGCTGCCGCCAGAAAGATCAGCCCGATCATGACACAAACCTCGCGATCGCAAGACTTACTCGGATACGCAACAGCCGCAGCCGCGAATTCCAGAGATCGCCCCGAGAGATCGCGCTGACCGTGAGGCACTCATGTTACGTCCCGGGGCGCCATGTGCCAATGGCAGGGCTGATCGAATAGGGGCAACCTGAACGCCCATCGACGCAGACGGTGAGTATCGTCAGTCGATCTGCAGGGTCATCGCCTTCAGGTAGGCGGTCTCGGGCAGGCCGGGATGCACTGGGTGATCGAGCGCCGCGCCGGCGCTGCGCAGGATGCGGCCGCCTTTGCCGGCGTCGCGCAATCCGCGCCGCACCTGTTCGGCGAACAACGGCGGCTCGACCAGATGCGAACACGAGGCCACGAACAGGAAGCCGCCGGGCGCGACCAGAGGGGCCGCCAGCCGTACCATCTTGCGATAGCCCTGGACGCCCACCTTGATGTCCTTGCGGCTTTTCACGAAGGCCGGCGGATCGCAGATCACGATATCGAAGTTGCGGCCGTCGGGCGCGAGCTTCTCCAGGGTCTCGAAGACCTCGCCCTTGCGGAAGGTCACGACCTCGCCGACGCCATTCAACGCCGCGGCCTTGGCGGCGGAATCGAGCGCCGGCTGCGAGCGATCGAGGCACGTCACCGACCTGGCGCCATGCTTGGCCGCGAGCACGCCGAAGCCGCCGCTGTAGCAATAGGCGTCGAGCACGCGCGCGTCCTTGGCGAAGCGTGCCATGAAGCGGCGGTTGTCGCGCTGGTCGTAGAACCAGCCGGTCTTCTGGCCACCCGAGAGATCGGCCACGAACCGCGCACCGTTCTCGATCAACTCGATCGGACCTGTCAGCTCGCCCTTGGCAATGATCGTCTCGCGCTTCAGGCCCTCGAGATCGCGCACCGGCGAATCGTTCTTGAGAACGATGACTCTGGGCGACAGCTCGGCCTCGATCGCCTCCAGCAGGATCGGTGTCAGATTCTCCATGCCGACGGAATTGACCTGGACGACCACGGCGTCGCCGAAGCGATCGATGATCAGACCGGGCAGGCCGTCGGCTTCGGCATGGATGAGGCGATAGTAGGGAACGCCGACCAGCCGCTCGCGCAGCGCCACCGCATTGGCCAGGCGCCGGCCGATGAACAGGGCATCGATCGTGGCCTCGGGATTCGAGGTCAGCAGCCGCGTCGCGATCAGCGAGTGCGGGTTGAAGGTGGCGAGACCCAGCGCCTCGCCGCCCGGCGTGCGCAGGACCACCAGCGAGCCCGGCGGCAGCGCCTTGGTCTCGGGATCCATCAGGATCTCGTTGGAGAAGGCCCAGGGATGGCCCGACCGGACGCGGCGGTCCTCACCGGCGCGCAGCAGGACACTCGGCAGTTTCTTCGCGGCCACTTTATTCTCCCCGGGAAACGCCATCGCGACGGGGATCGGCACCGCCCTCCCAACCGTCACCCACCCGGCGAATGCCGGCGAGGCCACCCTCATGCACGCGGACTTGTACTTGATGGCCCAAGGCGCGCAAGCGCTCAGCCTGGCCGGCCAGCGGTGTGCCCTGCTCCAGCTCCGTCGGGCCATTGCGGTTGGTCACGCGCGGTTGCGCGAGGGCTGCAGGAACCGACAGGTTCCAGTCGAGCACGCCGATCAGGGCGTGCAGGACATCGCCGATGATGCGCGATCCGCCCGCCGACCCCAGCGCCAGGACGAGGCGGCGGTCGCGGTCGAGGATCAGGGTCGGCGACATCGAGGAGCGCGGCCGCTTGCCCGGTTCGACCCGGTTGGCGATCGGCTTGCCGTCCACCTCGGGCTGCGGCGCGAAATCGGTGAGTTCGTTGTTCAGGAGAAAGCCGCGCACCATGATCTGCGCGCCGAACGGGGCTTCGATGGTGGTGGTGAAGCTCACCGCATTGCCCCAGCGATCGACGATGCTCATGTGGCTGGTGCCGCGCTCGACATAGCCCGGCGGCACACCGGGGCCGACCTTGCCCATGCTGCGATCCGGCGACATCAGCTTGCGGCGCTCAGCGATGTACGCGGAGGACAGCAAGCCCGCTGTCGGAACGTTCGCGAAAGCGGGATCGGCGACGTAGCGGTCGCGGTCGGCGAAGGCGAGCCGGCTCGCCTCGGCGATGAGATGGACCGACCGCAGGTCGTTGGGCGCGTCGCGCCAGATCTCGAAGGGCTCGATCAACGCCAGCACTTGCAGGATCGCGATGCCGCCCGAGGAAGGCGGCGGCATGCCGCAGACGATCCAGACACGATAAGGCCCGCACACCGGTTCCCGCTTGATCGGCCGATAGTCTGCCAGATCGGCGAGGGAGAGCGTGCCGGGCCGGACGTGATTGCGCACTCGGTCCACCATCTCGGCGGCAATCGGACCCTGATAGAAAGCGCGCGACCCTTGATCCGCGATCAAAGCCATCGTCTCGGCGAGATCGGGATTGGCGATCCGATCGCCGGTCTTCCTGGGCGAGCCGTCGGCATTGAAATAGATCGCGCGAATACCCGGTTCCTCGCGCAGCCCCGGCATCCTGCCCAGCCAGAGGGCGAGCCGCGACGGCACGGCAAAGCCGTCGCGAGCGGCAGCGATCGCCGGTTCGAAGAGTTCACTCCAGGGGAGCTTGCCGTGTTCCTTATGGGCAAGTTCCAGCATTGCCAACACGCCGGGCGCGCCGACGGAGACGCCGGACACGACGGCCTCGCGAAAGCCCAGCGGCTTGCCATCGCGATCGAGGAACATTGTCGGATTGGCCCCGGTCGGCGCCGTCTCGCGGCCGTCATAGACGGCGATGACCTGAGCTGCGCCGTCGTAGTGCAGCAGGAAGCCGCCACCGCCGATGCCCGAGGCGTGCGGCTCGACGACGCCCAGCACCATCTGCACGGCAATCGCCGCATCGACCGCGGAGCCGCCGCGCCGAAGCACTTCCAAGCCAGCCTCGACGGCGAGCGGATGCGCCGCCGCCACCATCGCCTGCGGTGCCGCCAAACCGGCCGGCACGCGGCAGGCTGCGACCAGCAGCACCAGCGCGGCGAGCAGGCGGCGCAGGTTCATGCGCGACGCGCCACGATGAACAGCCGGCGGAAGGGGAAGATCGTGATGCCGTCGGCACGCATCGGATAGGCCTTGGCGACCATCCCGGCATAGGCATCATAGAAGTCAGCCCGCTCCGGCTCCTGCAGCAGGTCGAGGAATGGACGCAAGCCCGTACCGGCGGTGAATTGCGCCACCGGATCCTCGCCGGTGAGTGGCTGCTGGTAGATCGTCTCCCAGATCTCGAGGTCGGAGCAGAGCGGCTTCAACACATCGTAGTAGCGCGCGGGCTCCAGCACCGGCCTGATCGTGCGCACATGGGCGAGCTTGTCGCGCCACGGCCCTGCCTCGGCCGCCGCGCGCATCAGGGCATGCGACGGCGCCTCGTGGTTGCGCGGCATCTGGATGGCGAGCTGGCCGCCCGACGGCAGGAGCTTCAGCAGGCCGGGGAACATGTCGATGTGCCCCTCCAGCCAATGATAGGCGGCGTTGCTGTAGAGGATGCCCGGCGGCTTGCCCGGCTTGAAATTCGCAAGGTCTCCCTTGGCGAAGCTGATGCGGCTGTCGGTGGTTTGCGTGCGTGCCTTGGCGAGCATCTCCTCCGAGGAATCGATGCCGACGATCTCCGAAGATGGAAAGCGTTCGGCCAGGATGCGCGAGATGTTGCCGGCACCGCAGCCGAGATCGTAGATCGCGTGGCCCGGCCGACCGCCGTTCGCCGGATCGAGCCGACCCATCAGGTCGATTGCGGGCCGCACGCGATGGTCGGCGAACTTGAGATAGAGATTGGCATCCCAGACCATGGCGGTCGTCGCAGGCCTCACGATCACTTCTCCTCGAACGCGGCATCGATCGGGACACGATAGCCCGACGCGAGCTTGTTGCCCTTCTGTGCCGCCAGCACGACGGCCATGAATTCCTCGTACATCTCCTCGCTCATGCCCTTCTGGCGCGCCATGTAGCCGTGCGAGTTGATGCAGTAGTCGCACTGGTTGGCGACCGACACGGCGAGATAGATCAGTTCCTTGGTGAGTCCGTCGAGCTTGCCCGGCGCCATCACCGATTTCATTTCGGCCGCGAAGCGCTCCATGACATCGGGGTGGCGGGCGAGCGCCTTCCATACGTTGTTGATGCCGGCCGGATCGATGCCGCGCGCCTCCGCGATGCCGTCGACGACCGCCTTGGCCCGCGGGTTCATGTCCTTGTATTCGGTCAATTTAGCCATGGATCGCTCCCACAAATGGCCCACAAAACAATAGGGGCCGGCAATGCGCCGGCCCCATCATGGCGTTTCCCGTCCGATTGTCAGTACATATGCTGGCCGCCGTTGATCGACAGCGTCGAGCCGGTGATGAAGCCGGAATCATCGGCCACCAGGAAGACCACGCCGCTCGCGATCTCCTCGGCCTTGCCCAGCCGTCCCACCGGGATTTTTGCGACGATTTTTTCCAGCACGTTGGCCGGCACGGCCGCGACCATGTCGGTGCTGGTGTACCCGGGCGCGATCGCGTTCACGGGGATGCCCTTGGGGGCGCCTTCCTGGGCCAGCGCCTTGGTGAAGCCGTGGATGCCCGACTTGGCGGCGGCGTAATTCTCCTGGCCGTACT
>JAUXWB010000373.1 GCA_030684475.1 Reyranella sp.
CGCGCCGTGTTTTTCAGGCGTCGTTAAGTGTCTGTTCGCACGTCGTTATTCGGCGTGGCGTTGAGACGGGGTCGTTGTTGGGACTGTCCACGGCTCAGGAGCCGTGGCGGCTGCACCAGCGCATTGCGCGACCCGCGGGCGTGCCGCGGGAGGTCTTGCCGGATAGGGAAAAGGCCGGCGCGATCCAAGCGCCAGCCTATCAAAATTTCTAGCATAAATCTGCGGAACTTGCAACTTTAATTTCCGGCATTCTGTCGCGGTGGCGCCCGGCACCCTTTGCCGTACTGTGCCCCCGACATGCGGACCAAGGCCTTTCTGATCGTCGCGACCCTCCTGCTCGGGCTGATGGGAATCGCGTTCGCCTGGCACTTCACGGGCCTTGCCGAAATCGTCACCACCGACCGGATCCGGCAGTTCCTGGCCAGTGCCAGGGGCGACCCCTGGGCGCCAATCTGGGTCCTGGCGGCGTATCTGATCGCCGCTGCCGTGGCCTTCCCGGTCAACTTGCTCATGCTTGCCACGGCGGCGGTCTTCGGGCCGTGGCTCGGCTTCGCCTATTCGGCGCTCGGCGTCTTCACGAGCGCGTTCCTCGTCTACTTCGTCGGCGCCTGGCTCGGAAAGGCGACGGTGGAGCGTCTCCTCGGTCCGAAACTCCGGCGCGTCCTCGAGGGGGCGAGGAAGCGCGGCGTCCTAGTGGTCGTGGCCTTCCGGGTGGTGCCGGTGGCGCCCGGCACCGTGGTCAATCTGGCCTTGGGCGCCAGCGGCATCCGGTTCGCCGACTTCGCCATCGGTTCGGTCGTCGGCATGACGCCGGGCCTGCTGCTCGTTTCCATCATGGGCGATCGCCTTGTTGCGCTCATCACCGAACCTACCGTTGGCGAGGTTGGCGTGCTGGTGCTGTGCATCGCCGCATACCTCGCCCTGGCCTTTGTCGTGCAGGTCCTTCTGTCTCGCCGTCGCGGCCAGCAGTGAGGTGAATCGCGCCGGGGGTCAGATCCTGAGGTTCGTCCGCGCGAGATCGACCAGTTCGGTCGCGCGGCCGTCCATCACCGCCTTCAGCGTGAACAGGCCAAAGTGATAGGCTTGGTCGAGCGTCGCCTTGGGCGGCATGACCAGCTCCTGACGCGCGCTCACCACGTCGACCAGCACGGGGCCTGTGTGGGCCAGCGCCTCCTTGAGCGCGCCTTCGAGCTTCTGCGGATCTTCCACGCGGATGCCCTTGATGCCCATCGCCGTGGCCATGGCCGCGAAGTCGGGGTTCTTGAGGTCGACGGCGGTATCGACGAAGCCGCTCGCTTTCATCTCCAGTTCGACGAAGCCCAAGGTGCCGTTGTTCAGCACCACCACCTTCACCGGCAGGCCGAGCTGGGAGAGGCTGATGAAATCGCCCATCATCATGGCGAAGCCGCCATCGCCTGACATCGAGATCACCTGGCGGCCCTTGTGCGAGGCCTGGGCGCCGATCGCCTGCGGCATGGCGTTGGCCATCGAGGCGTGGTTGAACGAGCCGATCAGCCGCCGCTTGCCGTTCATTTTCAGGTAGCGCGCCGCCCACACCGATTGCGTGCCGACGTCGCAGGTGAAGACGGCGTCGTCATCTGCAAGCTCGCTCAGCAGCCGGGCGACGTACTGCGGATGGATCTTGCCGCTGCCCGGCTTGTTCTCGGCGAGCTTGTCGAGATCGGCGCGCGCCTTGCCATAGTGCGCGAGGGCCGCGTCGAGAAAGGCGCGCTCGCGCTTGGGTTTCAGCCGCGGCAGCAGGGCGGCGATCGTGTCGCCGACATCGCCCACCACGCCGATGTCGAGCCGGCAGCGGTTGCCCAGGCTCTCGGCGCGGATATCGACCTGCGCCACCTTGGCGTGCTCGGGATAGAACTGCCGGTAGGGGAAGTCGGTGCCCAGCAGCAGCAGCGTGTCGCACTCCTTCATCGCCGCATAGCCCGAGGCGAAGCCGATCAGGCCGGTCATGCCGACGTCGAAGGGATTGTCGTATTCGACATATTCCTTGCCGCGCAGCGAATGGACCATCGGCGCATTGAGGACCCGCGCGAGTTCGACCACGGCATCATGGGCGCCGGCGCAGCCCGCGCCGCACATCAGGGTGATCTTCTCGCCGTCGTTCAGCAGGGCCGCCAGCGCATCGAGCTCGGAGTCGGAGGGCCGCACCACCGGCGGTTTGGGGGCCAGCCACTTTGCCGCCTTGGCAGCCGTCGTCTGCAGCGCGACGTCGCCGGGGATGACCACCACCGACACGCCGCGCTCGGCGATGGCGATTCGGATCGCCTTGTCGAGGACGCGCGGCATCTGCTCTGGATTGGAGATCGTCTCGACATAGTGCGAGCATTCGGCGAACAGCTGCTCGGGGTGGGTCTCCTGGAAATAGTGGCCGCCGATCTCGTTGCTCGGGATGTGGGCGGCGATGGCCAGCACCGGCACGCGGCTGCGGTAGCAGTCGAACAGGCCGTTGATCAGGTGCATGTTGCCGGGGCCGCAGCTGCCGGCACAGACGGCAAGCTTGCCGGTCAGGTGGGCCTCGGCGCCGGCCGCGAAGGCGCCAGCCTCCTCGTGGCGCATGTGCACCCAGTCGATCTCCTTCATGCGGCGCAGCGAATCGGTGAAGCCGTTCAGCGAATCCCCGGCAACGCCGTAGATCCGCTTCACGCCGGCCGCGCGCAGGGTCTCGGCCATCAGATCGGCAATCGTTCGCGCCATGTCGGGACTCCGTGGTGTGAGATGTGTCGGCGGCGACTATGCCACTCATGTTCCTCTCCCCCAACTTGTTGGGGGAGAGGTTAGGTGAGGGGGTGTCTCAGCCACTCCCCTGTTCGAACCCTGCCAGGAACTGCACCAGGTTGCGGCCGAGATCGTCGCCGAGGTAGCCGCCTTCCTGGACCAGCACGGTCGGCAGGCCGAGCCCGGCGATCTTCGCCGCCATGGCGTGGAAGCCCGCGCCGGTCACCTTGAGGCCCTGCAGCGGATCGCTTTCGCTGGCGTCGAGGCCGAGGGCCACGACAAGGGCGGTCGGCGCGAAGGCTGAGATGCGCGCCAACGCCTTGTCGCCGGCGGCGAGCCAGGGCGCATCGGCGGAGCCCAGCGGCAGTGGCAGGTTGAGGTTGAAGCCGTCACCTTCGTTGGCGCCGGCTTCGTGCGCATGACCCCAGAAGTAGGGGTAGTAGTTGGCCGGATCGGCATGGATCGAGACGGTGAGCACGTCGGCGCGTTCGTAGAAGATGCCCTGCGTGCCGTTGCCGTGATGCACGTCGACGTCGAGCACGGCGACGCGGGCATGCCTGGATCGCAGGCGCTGCGCCGCGATCGCGGTATTGTTGAGGAAGCAGAAGCCGCCTGCCATGTCGGCATAGGCGTGATGGCCAGGCGGCCGGCAGAGCGCGTAGGCGTGCGCCTCGCCGTTCAGCACCATGCCCGTGGCCGTCGTCGCGACCTCGGTGGCAGCGAGCGCTGCCTCCCAGGTGTGCGGGCCGATCGGGCAGGCCATGTCGGCCTGGTGCCAGCCGGCACGGCCGGCGAGCGCCTTGGGGTAGGAGGCGTGGGCACGGGCGGGGTGCATGTTGGGCACCACTTCTGGCCCGGCGCCGGGCAGCTTGGCCCATTCGCGCGCCGCGACTTTCAGGAAATCGATGTAGTCGGGCGTATGCACGGCCTCGGCCGGGCCGCTGCCGAAAGTTTTGGGCGCGATGACGTCGTGGCCGGCGCCCTTGGCCGCCTGCAGCAGGCGCGTGGCGCGCTCGGGCTGCTCGGCGCTGCGCTGCTTGACGCCGCGGACAATGAAGGTTTGCGGGTCGTGCTGGGCGTGCTTGTCGGTGTAGACGATCTTCATGGTGCACCCACTGCTTTGGCATCGCGCAAGGCTGCGATCTCGGCGTCGCTAAAACCGACGCCGCGCATGATCTCTACCGTGTGCTCGCCGACCCGAGGCGCCAGGCGCCTCACTTCGAACGGGGCATCGGAGAGCTTTATCGGGTTGGAAGCGGTCTTGATCGGGCCGAGACCAGGATAGTCGTATTCGACGATGCTGCCGCGCGCTTTCACATGGGCATTGTTCATCAGGTCGCTCACCTTCTGGACGGACGAGCACGGCATGCCGGCAGGCAGCAGGGTTTCCAGAAGCTCTTCGCAGGTATGTTTGGCGAAGTGCGTCTCCATCATCGGCTCGAGCATGGCGCGATGGGCAACGCGGCCCTCGTTGGTGGCAAAGCGCGAGTCGGCCAGCCACTCCTCGCAGCCCAGCGCCTTGCACAGGATTTTCCAGAAGGCGTCATTGGTGCCGGCAATGTAGATCGGCTTGGTCTTGGTCTCGAACACGCGGAGCGGAAAGAGGATCGAATTGCCGGTGCCCATGCGCACCGGGTCCTCGCCGGTGAGGCCGTGGTTGGTGATCCAATGGCTCATCATGTGCATGCCGACGTCGAACAGCGACAGATCGAGACGCTGGCCGCGTCCGGTCTTGTGCCGGCCGAGCAAGGCGAAGGCGATGCCAGCGGCGCAGGCAAGGCCGGTCGGATAGTCGATGACCGCGGTGCCGGCGCGGCACATCTCGCCGCCCTCGGATCCGGTCGCCTCGATCAGGCCGACCTCGGCCTGGATGCAGGGGTCGTAGCCGGGGCGGCTGGAGTAGGGGCCGGTCTGGCCGTAGCCGGAGACCGAGGCGTAAACCAGCCGCGGATTCTCCTTCGACACGACATCCCAGCCGAAGCCCAGCTTGTCGACGACGCCGGGCGTAAAGGCTTCCATGAAGACATCGGCCTTGCGCACCAGCCGCATCAGCACGTCGCGGCCACCTTGGCTGCGCAGGTCGAGGGCGAGGCCGCGCTTGTTGCGGTTCATCGACGGCACCCAGGCGCCGCCGAAGTGCGGCCGGAAATGTTCGCCAACCAAAGGTTCGACCTTGATGACGTCGGCGCCCATGTCGCCCAGGATCTGCCCGGCGGTCGGGCCGGCGATGACCTGCGTGAGATCGAGAACGAGCGTATCGGACAGCGGAAGCATTGGGCGGACATCCATTCCGGTGAGGTATCGACCAATAGCCGCACGCGGTCGGTCAGGCCAGTGTCGGGTTAGGCGCCCAGCAGACGTCTGGTCAGCAAGGCCCGCATATCGCGCCGACCGTCGACGATCATGACCACGACCACCTTGTCATCGACGACACGATAGAGAATTCGGTAAGGCTTGAAGAAGACCTCTCGGAAATCCCGGATCCCATTCTCGAGAAGCTCTTTCGGATGTGCTCCACGATTCGGAAATAGTTCCAGCCTGTCGATTGCCTGCTCGATCTTCGTCATGACGGCCAGCGCCTTGGCCACCGAATAGTGTTCGGCGATATGGCCCGCGATGTCGGCCAAGTCGCTTTCCGCACCCGGCTCGACGACGATCGCGTAGTTCTTCACTTGCTGATCTTGCGTGCCTGTAGCCGCTTTCGAAGGTCGGCGAAGACCTCTTTGGCGGGCCGATAGCGACCTTGCTCGATGTTCCGGTTGGCAAGCGCGAGAATTTTCAGCAGGGCAAGCGTCTCTTGGGTCTGCTCATAGGAAACAATGTCCTGAACGACGGCCTTGGCTTCGCCGTTCTGGGTTATGATCATGGGCTCGCCGACTTCGCCCAGTTCCTGGATGATTTCGGCGGCATTGGCCTTGAAGTAGCTGATGGGCTTGATGCGGGTGGCACGTGGCATGCTAAGCTCCTTACGGTCCAAATTTAGTCCAATAATGGTTCGCTGACAATGGAGTACCCATGAACCCCACCGACCGCCCGAATCTCAGCATCGATCCAGACCGTCTATGGTCGAGCCTGATGGAGCTGGCCGAGATCGGCGGCACTGAGAAGGGCGGCGTTTGCCGCATCGCGCTGACGGACCTCGACCGGGTCGGCCGCGACCTGTTCGTGCGCTGGGCCAAGGAGGCGGGCTGCACGATCAAGGTCGACCAGGTAGGCAATGTCTTTGCCCGCCGCGAGGGCCGCGATCCGGCCAAGCCGCCGGTGATGACCGGCTCCCATCTCGACACCCAGCCAACCGGCGGCAAGTTCGACGGCGCTTATGGCGTGATGGCGGGACTGGAGGTGCTGCGCGTGCTGCACGATTCCAACTACGTCACCGAGGCGCCGATCGAGGTCGCGGTGTGGACCAACGAGGAGGGCTGTCGCTTCGCGCCGGCCATGGTCGCCTCGGGCGTGTTCGGCGGCGCCTTCGAACTCGATTATGCGCTCGGGATCAAGGACCGCGACGGTGTGAGCTTCGGCGAGGCGCTGAAGAAGATCGGCTACGACGGCAAGGAGCCGGTGGGCGGCCGCCAGGTCGGCGCATTCTTCGAGGCCCATATCGAGCAGGGCCCGATCCTGGAGCGCGAGAAGAAGACCATCGGCGTCGTGACAGGTGCGCAGGGGCAGCGCTGGTACGAGATCAACTGGACCGGCATGGAAAGCCATGCCGGCACCACGCCCATGGAAGGCCGCCGCGATGCGTTGGTGGGCGCGGCCGAGCTGATCGTTGCCGTGCGGAAAATCGGCAACAGGCCGAACGGCCGCTCGACGGTGGGTGTGATCGAGAGCCAGCCGCAGTCGCGCAACACGATCCCGGGCCGCCTGTTCATGACCCTCGACTTTCGTCATCCCGACGACGGCGAGCTCACGAAGATGGACGCCGAGATGCGTGCCGCTGTCGCCGACATCGCGGCACGGCATCGGCTTGAGGTAAAGGTCGAGCAGATCTGGTACTTCCCACCGTCGCCCTTTGCCAAGGAACTGGTCGAGGCGGTGCGCAGCGGCGCCGAGCAGGCGGGCTACCCCCACATGGACATCGTGAGCGGCGCCGGACACGACGCCTGTTACGTGAGCCGCGTGGCGCCGACGGCGATGATCTTCGTGCCGTGCAAGGACGGCATCAGCCACAACGAGATCGAGGACGCCACCAAGGCCGACATCGGCGCCGGTGCGCAGATCCTGCTGCAGGCGATGGTGGAACGGGCGAATGCTTGAGCAAGCTCTCCTCCCCTGCGCGGAGCCCGCGCAGGGGAGGTGTCGTCGTCATACGACGACGGAGGGGTCGTGAGCCAGACGGGTCGCCTTGACTCCTCCGTCCGCGAAGACGCGGACACCTCCCCTTCGCGGACTCCGCGAAGGGGAGGAGGATTGGTCTCCGTCGCGACCGCCGCGCTGGTCGCGACCATCGCCGGCGTGGGCGGCACCCTGCCGATCGTGCTGGCGGCGGCGCAGGCGGTCGGTGCCACCCCGGAGCAGGCAAGCTCCTGGGTGTCGGGCCTCGGCCTCGCGACGGCGCTCAGCGCGCTGGCGCTCAGCGTCCGCTACCGCATGCCGATCATCACCGCCTGGTCGACGCCGGGCGCCGCGCTGATCGCCTCGACGGCGGGCGTGCCGAGTTTTGCCGCGGCCATCGGCGCCTTCGTGCTGGCGGCCGCGCTGATCCTGCTCACCGCGGCAGTGCGCCCACTCGGCCGGCTGATCGAGCGGATTCCGGCGAGCATTGCTGCCGCCATGCTGGCCGGCATCCTGCTGCGACTGGTCGTGGCGATGGTCGAGCATGTCCCGAGTTCGCCGCTGCTGGTGCTGCCGCTGATCGCGCTGTTCCTGGTGGCGCGCGCCTTCATGCCGGCGCTCGCCTCGCTGGTCGTGCTGGTGGCGGGCGCGCTGCTCGCCTGGTCGCTGGGGCTGGTGAAGCCGATGCCGGCCGTCGGCCTGTCGACGATCGTCGTCACGGCGCCGGTGTGGGATCTGGCCACGCTGGTCGGACTCGGCGTGCCGCTCTATCTCGTCACGATGGCGTCGCAGAATCTGCCGGGCTTCGCGGTGCTACGCGGCTCGGGTTACCAGCCACCGACACAGCCGATCCTGGCCGTCACCGGCGCGGTCTCGCTCGGCACGGCGTTCATGGGCGCGCACACCTCCAATCTTGCGGCGATCTCGGCCGCCCTCTGCACCGGGCCCGACGCGCATCCCGATCCGGCCAAGCGCTGGATGACGGGACCGTTCTACGCCTTCTTCTGGTTCCTGATCGCCCTGTTCGGCGCCTCGCTGGTCGGCATCTTCGGGGCTTTGCCGCCGGCCTTGCTTGTCACGGTCGCGGGCACTGCGCTGCTGGGTTCGACGGCGGGGGCGATGGGGGCCGCGCTGGCGGGCGACCAGGATCGCCTCGCCGCCGCCGGCACGCTCGCCGTCACCGTCTCCGGCGTCACCCTGATGGGCGTCGGCTCGGCCTTCTGGGGGCTCGTCTTCGGCCTCCTGGTTCTGGGCATCGACCGCGTGGTGAAGCGGAAGTGGGCCAGTTTGTGATATAGGCTAAGTTTATGGCCGTTCGCCCCAACGTAGTGGTTGTTGGCGCTGGGATCGTCGGCGCATCGATTGCGTGGCACCTCATACGCTCGGGCGCGCGCGTCACCGTCGTGGAAGCCAACAATCCGGGCGGCATCGCCACCCGCAATTCATGGGCTTGGATCAACGCGAGTTGGGGCAATCCGGAGGCGTATTTTCGTCTTCGGGTGTGTGCCATGAACGAATGGCGCCGGCTCGAGCGCGATTTGCCAAATCTGCGGGTCGCTTGGACCGGGAGCTTGAACTGGGAATTGCCGACGGCCAAGCTGGAAGTCTTCGCAGCTCAGCACGCGGCTTGGGGCTACGATGTTCGCCGTGTCGATCGCGCCGAAGCGCAGCGCATAGAACCCAACCTCGCCGATCCACCGGACTTGGCGGTGCATGCGCCGTGCGAAGGCGCCATCGAGCCGCTGATGGTCGCACGGCAGCTCTTATCGGCGGCACGAGAGCTTGGCGCGACGATCATTGACAACAGAACTGTGCAGTCCCTCGATGTTTGTGCCGGTAGCGTTGCCGGCGTTGAGACCGATTCCGGTCGCCTCGATGCAGATCAGGTTGTCGTTGCGGCCGGGGCAGGCACTGCGGCGCTAGCAGCGACCGCTGGGCTGGCTCTGCCGGTCTCTGTGCTACCGGCTCTGCTGATTGTCACGAAACCGCATGGCAGGCTGCTCAATGGCCTCGTCATGACGCCGGTGATGCAACTGCGGCAGACGGCAGACGGCAGGTTCGTAGCGGCGGCCATCTTTAGCGACGCTGATTTCGGCGACGATGGTGCAACCGCGGCGGCCCGTCTGTTCAGCGCAATAGAGAGCCTCTTTTCTCCTATGCCATCATTGGCCTTTGACTTTCACGTTGTCGGCAGACGACCGATTCCCCTTGACGGATTTCCCCTTGTCGGTCGCGCTGCGGGCATCGATGGTCTCCATGTCGCGGTGACACATTCGGGCGTTACGCTGGCTCCTGCAATCGGGCGCTTCGTCGCCGAAGAGATCGTTACCGGTCGTCGCGACCCGCTTCTTGCGCCGTTTGGTCTGGAGCGATTGCCGAAGTGATGCACAACGGATCAGGAAAGCGCGCGCCGTAGGATTCGAGCGGCAGTTCCAGTCCGCAGCAGAGGAAGCTGATGGTGTGGTAGTAGCCCACCAGCGCGATCGCCTCGAGGATCTGCGCCTCGTCGAAATGCTGCGCGAGGGCGGTCCAGGTCGCGTTGGTGATTGTGCGATGGTCGACGAGATCGTCGACCGCGGCGAGCAGGGCCTGCTCGTCAGGGGTCCAGCAAGCAGCATCGGCCGGCCCATGGACGACGGCCGATACCTGCTCGGCATCCAGGGCCACGCGCTCGGCGAAGAAGGCGATGTGGACGCCCCATTCGTATTCGCAGCCCAGCCGCGCCGTCGTGCGGTCGATCACGATCTCGCGCTGGCGCAGCGACAGCGGGCCTTTGTCGAGCAGACCACCGGCGAACATCTTCTCGAAGACGCGGGGGCTCTTCGCCATGGTGCGGAAGAGGACCAGCGGCTCGACGCCCTTGGGCATGATGCTGGCGAGCTCGGCCGCGATCTGCGGCAGATAGGGGGCTTCGGCGGGGGCGATGCGGGGCATGGTCGGTCTCCGTTCCTGGTGCTACAATTTATGTAGTATCCAGAAACGACAGACGCTACAGAAAATGTAGTAACACGATGAAATAGTAGGTGAGGGGAAATTGATGGTGAAGCGAGTCCGCGGTTCCCGGACGGGCCGGCCGATCATGGCGCTGCTCGACCTGCTGGGCAGGCGCTGGGTGCTGCGCATCGTCTGGGAACTTCGCGAGGAGCCCCGGCGCTTCCGCGAGCTGCAGAACGCGATCGGCGCCAGCCCGACCATCGTCAATTCAAGGCTGGCCGAACTGCGCGAGGCAAAGCTGGTCGAGCTCGACGCCGACTCCGGCTATCGCCTGACGCCGCTGGGCAAGGAGCTGCTGCGCCTGTTCCTGCCGCTGCACGTCTGGTCGGAGAAGTGGGCGAAGGCCATTTGAGGAACGGGTTGCGCGACGCCTCCCAGGCTCCGGATCGAGCCATGTCGTTCTCCCGGGATGGCGGATGGCTGGCTCAAGCCCTCCGCCGCGTCAGCCAGCCGGACAGGATCAGCGCACAGGCGGCAACCACCACGACGATCGTGGCGAGCACATTGATCTGCGGGTCGACGCCCAGACGGACGCTGGAATAGACGCGCATCGGGAGCGTTTGCGACTGCGCGCCGGCCACGAACTGGGTCAGGATCAGATCGTCCAACGATAATGTAAACGCCAGCAGCCAGCCCGAGCCGACCGCCGGGGCGATCAGCGGCAGGGTCACGGTGCGGAAGGTGATCCAGGGCGTGGCGCCGAGGTCCATTGCCGCCTCCTCGAGCGAGCGGTCGAAGTCGGCGAGTCGCGCCTGCACCACGATGGCCACGAAGGCGATCGAGAAAGTGATGTGAGCGAGCGCTATAGTGAGGAAGCCGCGCTCCGGGCCGCCCAGCAGGCGCTCGGCGCCGACGAACAGCAGCAGCATGGAAATGCCCATCACCACCTCGGGCATCACCATGGGTGCGATGACCAGGCTGCCGAACAGGGCGCGGCCGGGAAACCGTCGCGCGCGGGCCAGCGCGTAGCCGGCGGCGAGGCCGATGACCGCCGCCGCCGTGGCGCTCACGAAGGCGATCCGGATCGACAGCCAGGCGGCCTGCAACATCGCCTCGTTGGCCAGCAGCGCGCTCCACCATTTGGTCGAGAAGCCGCCCCACACCGTGACCAGGCGCGACTCGTTGAAGGAGTAGACCATCACCAGTGCGAGCGGCAGGTAGAGGAAGGCGTAGCCGAAGCCCAGCATCGTGAAGGCGAAGCGGGCGCGGCCAATCATGAGCGTCGCTCCAGGCTTCGTGCCTGCTGGCGCTGGAACAGCGCGATGGGGCCGACCAGCAGCACCAGCAGGCAGATCGCGACCGCCGAGGCGAGCGGCCAGTCGCCGTTGGTGAAGAACTCGTCCCACAGCACCTTGCCGATCATCAGCGTCTCGGTGCCGCCCAGAAGGTCGGGGATCACGAATTCGCCGACCGCGGGAATGAACACCAGCAGGCAGCCGGCGACGATGCCGGGCAGCGACAGCGGCAGGGTGATGGTGAGGAAGGCCGCGAGCGGCCGGGCACCGAGATCGGCCGCGGCCTCGAGCAGGCTCCTGTCGAGCTTCTCCAGGGTGGCGTAGAGCGGCAGCACCATGAACGGCAGGTAGGCATAGACGATGCCGAGCTGGACCGCCCATTCGGTGCCGAGGATCGTGCCGGGATCGGCGGCGATCCCGCTCCAGCGCAGGAACTGGTTCAGAAGACCGTTTTCGTCCAGCAGGCCCATCCAGGCGTAGACCCGGATCAGGAACGAGGACCAGAACGGCAGCACCACCAGCATCAGCAGCAGCGGACGGCGCGCGGGCGCCGTGCGCGCGATGGCGTAGGCCATGGGATAGCCAAGGAGCAGCGCCACCAGGGTCGAGGTGGCGGCGATGCGGAGCGAGGTGAGCCAGGCCGCGAGATAGAGATCGTCGGTGAACAGAAGAGCGAAGTTCTTGAAGCCAAAGCCGAGCTCGACCGGCGGCACCGAGTCGGGCGCGTTGGTGCCGAGCGCGATCGCCAGCACCAGCGCGAACGGCAGCAGGAAGAAGATCCCGAGCCAGAGAAAGGGAAGGGCGATGATCGCCCTCATGGGATCACGGCATGCTCGGCTCCGGCCGCCCAGCCGAGCCACACGGATTGGCCGCGACGATGGGAAGAGTCCGGCAGCGCGGATACGATCATGACGGCGCCGTCGGTGGCGACGCGCAGCAGCGAACGATCGCCCTCGTAGGCGATGTCGACGATCCTGCCCGCCGCCGCATGCGCGAGTGCAGGGCATTCGGTCGACAGCACGATTTTCTCGGGCCGCAGGACGACCCAGCGTCCGTCTCTCTCGAAGATGTTGGCGATGCCGATGAAGTCGGCGACGAAGCGCGAGGAGGGCCGTTCGTAGACCTCGTGCGGGGAACCCACCTGGGCGATGCGGCCGAGGTTCATCACGGCGAGCCTGGAGGCCATCGACATCGCCTCCTCCTGGTCGTGCGTCACCATCACGAAGGTGAGGCCGAGCTCGGCCTGCAGGCGCACCAACTCGAAGCGCGTGCCCTCGCGCAGCTTGCGGTCGAGTGCCGCCAGAGGTTCGTCGAGCAACAGGAGCTTGGGCCGCTTGATCAACGCGCGGGCCAGCGCTACGCGCTGGCGCTGGCCACCCGAGAGCTGCGCCGGCCGCCGTTGGCCGAGGTCGGCCAGGCGCACCAGGTCGAGCGCCTCGCTGACGCGTCGCGCGATCTCCGCGGTGGCCACACCTTCGCGGCGCAGGCCATAGCCCACGTTCTCCGCCACGTTCATGTGCGGGAAGAGGGCGTAGGACTGGAACATCATGTTGGCCGGGCGCAGATGCGGCGGCACGCCGGTCATGTCCTGGCCGTCGATGAAGATGCGTCCTGCGTCGGGCGTCTCGAAGCCCGCCAGCAGGCGGAGCAGGGTGGTCTTGCCGCAACCCGAGCCGCCGAGGAGAGCGAACAACTCGCCGGGGGCGACCTCGAGATCGACGTCGTCGACGGCCGTGACGGCGCCGAAGCGCTTGGTCAGGCCTTCTATCCTGACGATGGGTCCGCTCACCGGCCCGTCTTTACGGTGGTCCACAGCCGCGTGCGTTCGCGCGTCTGCTCGGGTGTGCCGGCGGTGATCGTGTAGAACCTGGCGCGCAAATCGGCTGGCGGATAGATCAACGGATTGCCGGAGATGTCCTTGGGCAGCAACGCGAACGCGGCCTTGTTGCCGTTGGCATAGCCGGTGAGCTCACTCGAGGCGGCGGCGACCTTGGGCTCCAGCAGGAAGTCGAGGAAGCGCAGCGCATTAGCCGGGTTCGGCGCGTCCTTCGGGATCGCCGCTACATCGATCCAGAGCAGGGAGCCTTCGCTCGGGATGGCGTAGGCGATGTCGCGCTTGTCCTTGGCCTTGGCGGCCCGGTCACGCGCCTGGAAGATGTCGCCGGAATAGCCGAAGGCCAGGCAGATATTCCCGCCGGCCAGCGCATTGATGTATTCGGAAGAGTGGAACTTGCGGATGAACGGCCGCACCGCCTTCACGACGTCGGCCGCCTTGGCGAGATCCTCGGTCTTCTTGGAGTCGGGATCGAGGCCGAGATACTTCAGCGCCGCCGGCAGCACGTCGGTGGCGCTGTCGAGCAGCATGACGCCGCAATCCTTGAACTTCGACACCACCGCCGGGTCGAAGATCATCCTGAGCGAATCGACCGGTGCGTCGGGCAGGCGCTTCCTGATTTCGGCGACGTTGTAGCCGATGCCCGTTGTGCCCCACATCCAGGGAATGCCGTGGGCATTGCCGGCATCGTACTTGGCCAGCGCCGCCAGGATTTCGGGATCGAGGTTGTTCCAGTTCCTGAGCTTCGATCTGTCGAGCGGCAGATAGAGGTTGGCCGCGAGCTGGCGCACGAAGAAGGGCGAGGCCGTGGGCACCACGACGTCGTAGCCCGACCTGCCGGTCCTGAGCTTGGCGTCGAGGATCTCGTTGGAATCGTAGGTCGTGTAGTTGACCTTGATCCCGGTGTCCTTCTCGAAAATCTTGAGCTGGTCTTCGGCGATGTAGTCGGACCAGTTGTAGACGTTCACGCTGCCTTGGCCGAATGCAGGCGCGGCGGCGAGGGTGAGCAGGGCGACAAGGGCAGGCAGACGCATCGGAAACTCCGCAGGATCAGACGCCAAGATACCTGTGCTGCAGTTCCTTGTCGCGGGCCAGCGCCTCGGAGGTGCCGGTCCAGACGACGCGGCCCTTCTCGACGATGTGGTGGTGGTCGGCGAGCGCGATCAGGGCGCCCACGTTCTTGTCGATGACCAGGATCGCCTGGCCCTCGCGCTTCAGCCGGCCGAGGCAGGTCCAGATCTCGTGGCGGATCAGCGGCGCCAGGCCCTCGGTCGCCTCGTCGAGGATCAGGAGTTTGGGATTGGTCATCAGCGCACGGCCGACCGCCAGCATCTGCTGCTCGCCGCCGGAAAGCTGGTTGCCCATGTTGCGCTGGCGTTCGGCCAGGCGCGGGAAGAACTCGAAGGCGCGTTCGATCGTCCAGGGATTGGCGCGGGCGCTGCGGTTGGCGGCGGCGGCCAAAAGGTTCTCGCGCACCGAGAGGTTGGGGAATATCTGCCGCCCCTCGGGCACCAGGCCGAGCCCGAGCCGGGCGATGCGGAACGAGGCCATCTGGTCGACCCGGCTGCCCTCGAACTCGACGACGCCGCGCCGGGTCTCGAGCATTCCCATGATCGCGTGCACGGTCGTGGTCTTGCCCATGCCGTTGCGGCCCATCAGGGTCACGACCTCGCCGGCATCGACGCTGAGCTCCATGCCGAACAGCGCCTGGCTGGCGCCATAGAAAGCCTCGAGGTCGCGGACGCGCAGCATCAGGCGATCTCCGCGATTTCGTCGCCGAGATAGGCCTGGCGGACCTCGGCGTTGGCGCGGATCTCGTCGGGCGTGCCGCTGGCGATGGCGCGACCGTAGACCAGCACGGTGATGCGGTCGGCGAGCTGGAAGACGGCATCCATGTCGTGCTCGATCAGGAGCATGGCGCGCTCGGCCTTCAACGCGCGCAGGAAGCCGATCATGCGCTGGGATTCCTCGCCGCCCATGCCGGCCATCGGCTCGTCGAGCAGCAGCAGCTTCGGATCGCCCGCCAGCGCCATGGCGATCTCGAGCTGGCGCTGCTCGCCGTGGCTGAGCGTGGCGGCCAGCGTGCCGGCGCGATCGCCCAGACCGACCGCTTCGAGACCGCGGCGTGCCGGCGCGCGCAGGCGCTCGTCGCGGCGCACGTCGGCCAGGAAACGGAACGAGTGGCCGGCGTGCGCCTGGATCGCCAGGGCGACATTGTCGAGGGCGGTGAACTCGCGCAGTACCGAGGTGATCTGGAACGATCTCGCCAGCCCCAGCCGCACCCGGGCGTGGGTCGGCAGGCGCGTGACGTCGCGCCCGGCGAAATGGATGGTGCCGGCATCGGGCGCCAGATTGCCGGTGAGCTGGCTGACCAGCGTCGTCTTGCCGGCGCCGTTGGGGCCGATCAGGGCGTGGATCTCGCCCGGCCGGACATCGATCGAGACGGTGTCGGTGGCGACCAGACCGCCGAAGCGCTTGACCAGCCGGTCGGTGCGAAGAAGCGGCTCAACCACGACGCCGTCCAAACAGCGAATCGATGCCGCCGCGGGCGTAGAGCGCGATCAGCACCAGCATCGGACCGAACACGATCTGCCAATACTCGCCCCAGCCCTTCTGCGCGAGATTGAGGACCGGCGGCAGGGATTCCTCGAGCACGAAGAAGGCGATGGTGCCGTAGAGCGGACCGAACAACGTGCCCATGCCACCCAGCACGACGATCACGATCAGATCTCCCGACTTCACCCACGACATCATCGCGGGCGAGATATAGGCGCCTTCGTTGGCGAGCAGGATGCCGGCCAGGCCGCCGAAGGCGCCGGAGATGGTGAAGGCCGCCAGCCGATAGCGGAATACCGGGAAACCCAGTGCTGTCATGCGCAGGTCGTTCGACTTGGCGCCGCGGATCACGAAGCCGAAGCGCGAGTTGGCGAAGCGGCTGCAGAACCACAGCGTGCCGCACAGCAGCGCGA
>JAUXWB010000447.1 GCA_030684475.1 Reyranella sp.
AGTACGGCAACCTCGAGACGCTTCTCGCGCGCACCAGCGAGATCAAGCAACCCAAGCGGCGCGAATCGCTGGAACAGAATGCCGCGTTGATCCGCATCTCCAAGCAACTGGTGACGCTCCGCGACGATGTGCCGACGCCTGCCGAGCCCGAAGCCTTCGACAAGCGGAAGCCCGATCCGAACGTGCTGCTGCCCTGGCTTGAGCAACAGGGCTTCAGGACCCTGCTGCAGCGCTTCACGGGCGAACTGGGCGAGGCGACGGCGCCGGTGGCGCCGGCCGCGAGCGCGCCGATCGTGACGAAAGTCGACTCCGCTCCCGCGAAACCTGCACCGGCGGCGCGCGCGAAATCGAACCAGCCCTTCACCGCCGCCGACTACGAGCTGATCCAGGACGAGAAGCAGCTCGCGGAGTGGGTCGCCGAGGCCACCAAGGCGGGCACCGTCGCCTTCGACTGCGAGACCGACGGCCTCGACTCCAACAACGCCGGCCTGGTCGGCGTCTCGCTGGCGCTGCTCGAAGGGCCGTGGGGCGACGTCAACTCGACACGCCGCCGCGCCGCCTACCTGCCGCTCATGCACCGCGTCCCGGACGGCGCGGCACAGGGCGCGCTCGATCTGCTCGGTGACGGCGGCGACAAGGACGGCGGGAAACTCCTTGAAGGACAGATCGCGCTCAAGAAGGCGATTGCCGCGCTGAAGCCGCTGCTCGAGGACCCGGCGGTCCTGAAGGTCGGCCAGAACATCAAGTACGACATGGCCGTGTTCCAGCGCTACGGCATCGAGATCGGGCCCGTCGACGACACGATGCTGATCTCCTTCGTCCTCGACGCCGGCAAGAACAACCACGGCATGGACGAGCTGGCGGAGCGGCATCTCGGCCAGAAGACCATCAAATTCTCCGACGTGGCCGGCAGCGGCGCCAAGCAGGTGAGCTTCGACCATGTGCCGCTCGACAAGGCGCGCGACTATGCCGCCGAGGACGCCGACGTCACCATGCAGCTCTGGGCGCATCTGAAGCCCAGGCTGGTGCCCGAGCACATGACGACGATGTATGAAACCATCGAGCGGCCGCTGATCC
>JAUXWB010000382.1 GCA_030684475.1 Reyranella sp.
CCGCGCGTGGAGCGCACACCCAAGGACAACTTCTGACACCCCGTTTCGAGTGTCATGGAGTTGTCCGGTAAACCGGCTCAAGGGCCTGTGATGAAAGGACAAATTCAATGTTCGTCGAAATCGATTTGCCGACAGGTTCGAACACGTCGAGTACGCCGGCCGTCGTTGTCCATGACGGTCGCGGCGGCCTGAAATTTCGCGCAGGCCCGCCCATCGGGCCCGCCGGGTACATTCCAATCGAGGAGAAGAGGCCGCCCCGCGGTCTCGAGCCGTGCGTAGCAAGCAAAGGCCATCCCCGTCGCCGACCGTCCGGCAGGTGGGGTGGACCGAGGTGCGAAGAACGCATCCGAGGACTGGATTGTCACGGCCATCTGCTGCCACCCAAGGTGGGGCTGCAGGATCGGGTTCCCGCGAAGGCACAGGGGGCACTCAACCTGTGTCACAACATTTGTCTCGACTTGGTGTGACACCTTTGCGTGTGACACCGCCGAGCAAGCCGTTCGGAAACCGCTACAGGAGCGAATCGATGAATTTCGCCAGCGCCACGTCCTTCTCGCTCAGGCCACCGGCATCGTGGGTCGAGAGCACGACGGTCACCTTGTTGTAGACGTTGGACCATTCGGGATGATGGTCGGCCTTCTCGGCCGCCAGTGCCACCCGGGTCATGAACCCCCAAGCGTGGTTGAAGTCGGCGAAGGTGAGGCTCCTCTGGATCGCATCGCGGCCCGGGACTTCCTTCCAGTCCTTGAGCGCGGCGAGCGCGTCGCTGCGCGCTTTCCCGGTGAGCTTGGCGATCATGTCGGCTCCTCCCGTCTGAAACAGTGGTTGGCGCGAAGCTTGCCTCATTACGGCGCAACGGCCTAGGTTCGACCCAGCAAACAGGAGACCTTCCTTGAAAATCACCCGTCGCTCCACGCTTCTTTCCACCACAGCCGCCCTCGGCATGGCCGCCGCGCCGTCCGCCTTTGCCCAGAAAGGCAGCGATACGCTGCGCATCAACTTCACCGACGCCGTGCCCAACATCGACATGTACTTCAACAGCCAGCGCACCGGGCTGATCCTGGCCCATCAGGCGTGGGACATGCTGGTGCATCGCGATCCCGAGACCTTCGAGATCAAGCCGGCGCTGGCCACCGACTGGAAGTTCGCCGAGGACGCCTCGCTCGACCTCACCATCCGCCAGGGCGTGAAGTTCCACGACGGCAGCACGCTCAGCGCCGACGACGTGGTCTACACCATCAACATGGCGGCCGATCCCGCCAGCAAGGTGGCGACGCCGTCGAACTACGCCTGGATCGACAAGGCCGAGAAGACCGGCGACTACAGCGTGCGCATCAAGATGAAGAGGCCGACCCCGGCGGCGCTGGAATATCTCGCCATGGTGACGCCGATCCATCCCAAGGCCTACCGCGAGAAGGTCGGTCCCGAGGGCTTCTCGGCCAAGCCGGTCGGCGCCGGTCCCTACAAGATCGTCAAGAACGACCAGGGCAAGGAGGTGCTGTTCGAGCGCTTCGACGACTATTGGGCCGGCTCGCCCAAGGGCAAGCCCGCGATCAAGAAGCTGCACGTCCGGTTCGTGCCCGATCTCGCGACTTCGGTGACCGAGCTCCTGGCCCAGCGCACCGACTGGATGTGGAACATCAATCCCGACCAGATCGACAGCATCAACAAGATGCCCTTCCTTCAGGCGGTGCGTCAGGAATCGATGCGCGTCGGCTATCTCCAGATCGATGCCGCCGGCCGCACCGGTGCGGGCAATCCGCTGACCAAGCTCAAGGTGCGCCAGGCGATCTTTCATGCCGTCGACCGCAAGCAGTTCGCCGACAAGCTGGTGGGCGGCGGCAGCCGCGTGCCGCCGGCGCCCTGCTTCCCCAGCCAGTTCGGCTGCGATGCCAACGCCGCGGTGACGTACGACTACGATCCGGCCAAGGCCAAGGCCCTGCTCGCCGAGGCGGGCTACCCCAACGGCTTCGACATCGAGTTCGTGACCTACGTGCAGCCGACCTCATGGCCGTCGTCGGTGCAGAGCTACCTGCAGGCCGTCGGCATCCGCGCCAAGATCACCCAGCTCCAGGTGTCGCCCGCCATCCAGAAGTCGCAGAAGGGCGAGGCGCCGCTCTACATGGGAAGCTGGGGCAGCTACTCGATCAACGACGTGTCGGCGATCTTCCCGGTGATGTACGGCGCCGGCGCGCGCGACAACTATTCGCTCGATCCCGAACTCGAGAAGCTGGTTGCCGACGGCGGCGCAACCGCCGACAAGGCGGCGCGGGCCAAGGCCTACTCGGCCGCCATCAAGATCATCACCGAGAAGGCCTACTGGATGCCGATCAACACCTACGTGAACACCTACGCCTTCGCCAAGACGCTCGAGTTCAAGACCTTCCCCGACGAACTGCCGCGCTTCTATTACGCCAAGTGGAAATAACGCGCCGCCGCTAGGGAACCAGCAAACACTCCACGCCGCCGCCGGGCCGAGGCCTGAGCGGCGGCGTTTCTATTGAGCAGCGCGTCTCGGCGATCGGACAGCGCGGATGGAAGCGGCAGCCCGGCGGGATGTTGGCCGGATCGGGCAGGATGTCGCCGAGGCCGACGTCGGGCACGCCGAGTCCGGGTTCGGGCGTCAGCACCGAGGCCAGCAGCGCCTTGGTGTAGGGATGCTCGGGCTGGTGAAACAGCGCAGCGGTCGGCTTCTTTTCGACGATGCGGCCGAGATACATCACCGCCACCTCGCTCGCGACATGCTCGACGACGGCGAGGTTGTGGCTGATGAAGAGATAGGTGAGGCCGAACTCGCGGCGAAGCTCGGCCAGCAGGTTCAGGATCTGCGCCTGCACCGAGACGTCGAGCGCCGAGGTCGGCTCGTCGCACACCACGATGCGCGGCCTGAGCACGAGCGCGCGGGCGATGGCGACCCGCTGGCGCTGGCCGCCGCTCAGTTCGGTCGGCAGGCGCAGGCCCATCTCGGTGGTGAGGCCGACGCGAGCCAGCATCTCGTCGACGCGTCTTGCGATCTCGGCGCGGTCGAACGCGTTCTGTGCCTGCAGCGGCATGGCCACGATGTCGCGCACCCGGGCGAGCGGGTTGAGCGAGGCGAACGGGTCCTGGAACACCGGCTGGATGAGGCGAGCGCGGGCGCGGCGGTCCATGTCGGCGAGGCGCTGGCCCTCGACCGCGATGTCGCCGGACGTGGGCTCGAGCAGGCCGAGGATGAGGCGGGCCAGCGTGGACTTGCCGCAGCCCGACTCGCCCACCACGCCCAGCACGCCGCCCTGCTGCACCGCGAAGGAGACGTCGTCGCAGGCCACGACATGGCGGTCCTTGCCCAGCAGGCCGCCCTTCACGCGGAAGGTCCTGTGGACGCCCTTGAGTTCGATCGCCGGTGCGGAAGCGTGTGTGCTCATGCGGGCAGCCGGCAGAGATAGTCGTGGCCCGGGCTCGCCGTCCGGCGTGGGATCGAATGGGCGCAGGTCTCGTTGGCGAAGGAGCAACGGTCGCGGAAGCCGCAGCCTTCGAAGCCCGGACCGATGCGCGGCACGGTGCCGGGGATCGAGCCCAGCGGTTCGTCCTGGCGCTGCTTGCCCGGCACCGGCACGCAGCGCAGCAGTCCTTGCGTGTAGGGATGCTTGGGGTCGGCAAACAATTGCGCGGTGGCGGCACTCTCGACGACCTCACCCGCGTACATGACCGACACGCGGGTGGCGACGCGGGCGACGATGCCGAGGTCGTGGGTGATCAGCAGCATGCCGAGCCCGAGGTCGCGCTGCAGTTCGGCCAGCAGGCGCAGGATCTGCGCCTGCACGGTGACGTCAAGCGCCGTCGTCGGCTCGTCGGCGATCAGCAGTTGCGGCTCGCACATCAGCGCCATGGCGATCATGACGCGCTGGCGCAGGCCGCCCGAGAGCTGGTGCGGGAACTGGCCGAGTCTCAGGCCGGGCGCGGTGATGCCGACGCGGGCCAGCAGGTCGGCGGCGCGGTCGGTGGCGACCCGCTGACTGGCGCCCTTGTGGTGGCGCAGCACCTCGGTCATCTGCGAGCCCACCGTGTAGGCGGGGTTGAGGCTGGTCATCGGTTCCTGGAAGATCATCGCCATGGCATTGCCGCGCAGCCTGGCCATGCCGCGGTCGTTGAGCCCGAGCAGGTCCTCGCCCTTGAAGCTGAGGCGCCGGGCCCGGCGGTGTCCGCCGCGGGCCAGCAGGTTCATGACGGCAAGCGCGGTCACCGATTTGCCACAGCCCGACTCGCCCACCAGGCAATGGGTCTCGCCGCGCTCGACGGTGAGTGAGGTCCCGCGCACGGCCGAGGTGCGGCTGCCGAAACCCACTTCGAGCTGCTCGACCTCGAGGAGCGCCGTCACGTATCCGTCCTCGCACCAAAGAGATCGCGTAGCCCGTCGCCCAAAAGATTGATGCCGAGGACCAGCACGAAGAGCGCCACGCCGGGGATCACGATCACCCACGGCGAGAAGAACATGTAGTCCTTGGCCTCGGCGATCATCAGGCCCCAGGACGGCAGCGGCGGCGGTACGCCCAGGCCCAGGAACGAAAGGGCGGCCTCGAGCAGGATGGCGAGCGCCACTTCCAGCGTCGCCACCACCACCAGATGGCTCGCGATGTTGGGCAGCACCTCGCGCGACAGCACGCGGAAGCGCGAGCAGCCGGCGCACCAGGCGGCGGCCACGAAGTCGAGGTTGCGCACCTGCATGGTGGTCGAGCGCGCGACCACAGCGAAGCGGTCCCACAGCAGGAGGCCCAGGGTGAGGACGAGGAGGGTCATCGAGCTGCCCAAGAGGCCGACCACGGCCAGCGCCACCAGCACCACCGGGATGGAAAGCCGCGTGGTGATGGCAAACAGCACCGCATCGTCGATGCGGCCGCCGAAGAAGCCTCCGAGCACGCCGATGGTGATGCCGATCAGGCCCGAGACGATGGTGACGGTGACGCCGATCAGCATCGAGATGCGGCAGCCCCAGATCAGCCGCGAGAGGTAGTCGCGGCCGAGCTGGTCGGTGCCCAACAGGTGGGCAGGGTCGGTCCCCTCCATCCAGAAGGGCACGAGCAGCCGCTTGCTGAGATCCTGGGTGAAAGGATCGTGCGGCACCAGGAGAGGAGCGAAGACCGCGCAGATCATCGCGGCGCCAACGATCACCGCGCCGATCCAGGTGCTGACGCTCTTCCAGCCGCGCTTGGGGCCGGCGTTCACCGTCACGGCAGCGTTCATACCCGCAGTCTCGGATCGAGCACGGCGTTCATCAGGTCGGCCACCATCGTCAGCGCCACGTAGATCACCGCCAGCACCAGCACGACGGCCTGCACCACCGGGAAGTCGTTCTTGGCGATCGACTCCCAGGCGAGGAAGCCGACGCCGTGCAGGGCGAAGACCTGCTCGATCACGATCGAGCCGCCCAGCATGAAGCCGAGCTGGACGGCAGCGATCGCCACGACCGGGATGGCGGCATTGCGCAGCGCGTGCTTCAGCAGGATCGAGGCCCGCGACAGGCCCTTGGCCCGCGCCGTCCTGATATAGTCGCTGCCCATGGCCTGGATCATGCCGGCGCGCGTCAGCCGGGTGAGGGCGGGGACTGCCGAGAAGGCGAGCACGACACCCGGCATGACGAAATTCTCCCACGAGCCGGTGCCCGAGATCGGCAGCCAGCCGAGCTTCAGGCCGAAGGTGATCATCAGGAGCAGTCCCAGCCAGAAGCTCGGCATCGCCTGTCCCAGCAGGGCCACCATCTGCACGGTGCGGTCGAGACCGGTGCCCTCGCGCACGGCGGCCAGGATGCCGAGCGGGATCGACACGCAGAGCGCGATGACAAGGCCCGTCACGCCCAGCGTCAGCGTCACCGGCATGCGCTCGGCGATCAGCGTCGAGACGCGCGTCTGGAAGAAGTAGCTGTTGCCGAGGTCGCCGGTGAGCGCGCGGCCGACCCAGTCGAAGAACTGCGCGATCACCGGCCGGTCGAGGCCATAGGCCTTGCGTATCGCGTCTATGTCGGCCTGTGTCGCGTTGGGGCCGGCGATCGACGTTGCGAGGTCGCCCGATAGACGTGTCAGCACGAAGGCCAAAGTCATGACGGTCGCCGCGACGAGAAAAGCTACGATCAGGCGGCGGGCAAGGAAACTGAGCATGTAGGTGGCAGCTTAAAGTGGTTCGGTCCGAAACGCGACCATGCGAATCCCGCGCCAAGTCTCCGCAGTCAAGGTGGGAGAAGCGGTGAACAATTGGTCACGTCGGGTGCTTGGCGAGGGCGCGCGGCTCCTATATGGGGGAGTCATGCCGGTGTTCAGAAACCCTCGGCGCACGCCCTGCTTCGGCTTCGCGCCCAGCCAGGAGGATTTCGAGGCGATCGCCGCCGAGGCGCTCGCCACGATTCCCGAGGAGTTTCGTCGGCATGTCGGCAACGTCCGCATCCAGGTCGACGACTTCCCGTCCGACGAGATCGAGAAGGAGATGGAGCTCGATACGCCGTTCGACCTGCTCGGTCTCTACCAGGGCGTCTCGATGATGGAGCGCGGCGCCGGCCACGTCGCCAACGACATCGACCGCATCTTCCTCTACCGCCGCCCGATCCTCGACTACTGGTGCGAGTCCGGCGAGGACCTGCCGCACATCGTGCGGCACGTGCTGATCCACGAGATCGGCCACCATTTCGGCTTGAGCGACGACGACATGGAAGCGATCGAAGCCAAGGCCGAGGAAGAATCGCAGCGCGCCCAACCCAGCGCCTGATCCGGGAGCCGGCCCTCAGAGCCGCATGGCCTCGCGATAGAGGCGCTCCGCGTTCGTCCACTTGATGGCCTTCATGAAGGCGTCGATGTATTTCGCGGCGTCGGCGCCGTAGTCCATGTGGTAGGCGTGCTCGTACATGTCCATCGCGAGCAGCGGCACGCCGCTGGCCGGCGCCATCGAATGATCGGCCGCCCAATGGATGAACAGCCGCTTGTCGCGCGGCGAATGCGCCAGGATCACCCAGCCCGAACCACCCGCGAGAGCCTTGCCGGTGGCGGCGAACTCGGCCTTGCAGCGGTCGAGGTGGCCGAAGTCGCGCGCGATCGCCTGTGCGAGCAGGCCCGACGGCTGGGTCGGCGCCTCGGCTATGCCGTCGAAGTAAAGTTCATGAAGGATGGTCGAATTGTAGGCGATGTGCTCCTCGCGCTTCAGGCCGCTGACGGCAAGAACGGGCGCCTTGGCGAAGTCGAGTTTCGCCAGTTCTTCGGTGGTGGCGTTCAGCTTCGCCACCGTGCCGGCGTAGTTGTTCGCATGGTGGCTGCGCAGGAGATTTGCCGACAGGCCGGGCACCTTGTCGGGATTGAAGGTCATGGGTTTGGGAGCAAATTTCGGAACGGTGACGATGCCGGGGACTTGGGCGTGCCCGTCCAATGCCATGGCGCCGGCCAGCAGGCCGGCGCCCACTGCCAGGGAACGGCGGGGGATGTCGGTCATGTCGAACTCCGTGTTGCCCCTGTTCCCGGGCTAACGCCCGTCAGGGGGAAGAGTTGCATCGCACCGAGGGACGCAGTGGCACCCCTCGATCAGTGCCGGATGGCGAGAAGAGTGCGCCGTGCGAGGGTCATGCCGCGCGCTCCCGGCTTCGGCGGCGTTCGGCCACGAAAGTGGCGGCCTCCTGCCACGGTGCCAGCGTCCAGAACGACCGGGCGCGACCGGATGGCGAGGCGAGCACGAAAGCGACGGCACCCTCCAGGAGGTCCTTCTGGCGGCCGTATCCGGGGCTTTTCACGCCGAGCGCCAGGGCGGCGGCATGCTTGCTGGTGAAGGCGACGGCGGCAGGCCTGAAGCGGCACAGCTTGGCGTGCAGCGACCGCGCATCCATCGCCCCGGCGCTCAGCTCATGGTCGGAGCCGACCTCGGTCTTGTTGAGGTCGGTGAGGCCGAGGCCATGGCCCAGCAGCTCGCGAAAACGCTCCGGCGCGAAACGCTCCGGCGTCAGGCCGACGGCGTGCAGAGTCGGCCAGAAGGCGTTGCCCGGGTTGGCATAGTAGGCGCGTGCCCGGAACGACACCGGGCTGGGCGCCGTGCCGCAGAACACCAGGTCGAGGCCCGGCGCCAGCAGGTCGGGCAGCCGGTGGCTACTGCGGCTTGATGCCCGTGCCACGGACGACCTCGGCCAATGACCTCGAGCCGGGTTCGAAGCCGCCCCGCCTCATGCTCGCGACCATGTCGGACGGCAGGTGATGCGCACGGACCTGGTTGGCCAGCTGTTTGCCAAGGCGAGCGCGCGCTCTGCGAACGGCAGCATCGCGAGAGCAGGGATGACGATGCGTCTTTTCATCGTTTCCTCCGGTTTGCGCAGCATAACATTGACTCAAGGAGAGCGTCTTCTCACCTTGTCGCCTCAATTTCGGGAGGAAGAACGATGACCGGCATCGACAAGGCCGATGAAGCCCAGCTTCTGGCGACCATCGATCGCTGGATCGAGCGCGAGGTGGCGCCGCGGGTCAAGGAGTTCGACCACGCCGACAAATGGCCGGCCGAGATCGTCGAACAGATGAAGGAGCTCGGCCTGTTCGGCGCCACCATCAGCCCCGAGTATGGCGGCCTCGGCCTGCCGGCCAGGACCTACGCCGAGATCGTGATGCGCGTCTCTTCGGTCTGGATGGCGATCACCGGCATCTTCAACTCGCACTTGATGCTGGCGCTGGCAGTCGAGAAGTTCGGCACCGAGCGCCAGAAGCAGCACTGGCTGCCCAAGTTCGCGACCGGCGAGATCCGCGGCGGCCTTGCGCTGACCGAGCCCGACGCCGGCACCGACCTGCAGTCGATCCGTATGGTGGCCAAGCGCGACGGGAACGACGGCTACGTGATCAACGGTACCAAGACCTGGATCTCCAACGGCATCGAGGGCCATTGCTTCGCCATGCTGGTCAAGACCGACCCGCAGGCCAATCCGCGCCACACCGGCATGAGCCTGTTCATCACGCCCAAGGGGCCGGGGTTCAAGGTCGGTCGCAAGCTCGAGAAGCTGGGCTACAAGTCGATCGATTCGGGCGAGCTGATCTTCGAGGATTACCGCATCCCGGCCGACCATCTGATCGGCGAGGTCGAGGGCAAGGGCTTTGCCCAGGTGGCGGGCGGGCTGGAACTCGGCCGCATCAATGTCGCCGCCCGCGGCGTCGGCATCGCCGAGGGCGCGCTCCGGCTGGCCACGAGCTACGCCCAGATGCGCAAGACCTTCGGCAAGCCGATCTGGGAGCACCAGGCGATCGCGCTAAAAATCGGCGAGATGGCGACACGCGCC
>JAUXWB010000406.1 GCA_030684475.1 Reyranella sp.
GCTCGAACTCTACGAGAAGGGCAAGCAGCAGCAGTGGGACGCCAGCACGCGGCTCGACTGGTCGCTTGAGCTCAATCCCGACAATCCGATGGAGCTCAAGGACGAGGCGATCTCGATCTACGGCACCGACTACTGGAACAGGATGACCGACAAGGAGAAGGCGTGGCTGCGCCTTCATCTCCAGGCCAACTCGATCTCGCAATTCATGCACGGCGAGCAGGGCGCGCTGATCGCCACCGCCAAGATCGTCGGTACCGTTCCCGACATGAACGCCAAGTTCTATGCCGCGACGCAGGTGATGGACGAGGCGCGTCACGTCGAGGCCTACAAGCGCCTGCTGCACGAGAAGTTCCAGGTCGCCTATCCGATCAACAAGGCGCTGAAGACGCTCTTGGAGCAGACGCTGACCGACCGCCGCTGGGACATGACCTATCTTGGCATGCAGGTGCTGATCGAAGGCCTGGCGCTCGCCGCCTTCCAGTCGATCCGCGACAAGGCGGGCAATACGCTGGCCGGCGCCGTCAACGCCTATGTCATGCAGGACGAGGCGCGGCATGTCTCCTTCGGCCGCCTGGCGTTGCGCGAATACTACCCGCAGCTCTCCGATGCCGAGCGCGACGAGCGCGAGGAGTTCGTGGTCGAGGCGCTCCATTTCATGCGCGACCGCTTCAACCAGTCGGAAGTGTGGGAGCGGCTGGGGCTGCCGGCCAAGACCCTCGACGACATCCACTACAACTCCAAGCAGATGAATTCCTTCCGCGGCCGGCTGTTCAGCCGCGTCGTGCCGACAGTGAAGGACATCGGCCTGTGGGGGCCGCGCGTGCGCAAGGCCTTCGCCGAGATGGGCGTGATGGAATACGCCGACATCAACGTCACCGAGCAGCTCGCCAACGACGGCAAGGTGGCCGAGGAGTTCGACAGGAAGATGTTCGTCGAGAAGGCGATCGCGGCGGAGTGAGCGGGTAGCTAAACCACGTCGTAGGTGATCTCGACCTCGGGGCCGAAGCAATGGCCCTGGCAGGTCAGGATCCAGTTGTTGGCGAGATCGTCGGCCGTGTAGATGTCGTTGTTGGCGAGAACGACCTTGCCCTTGATGCGCTTGGCCGCGCATGAGGCACAGAAGCCCTCTTCGCAGGACGACAGCGGATTGAGCCCGGCGGCGCGCGCCGCGACCAGGATCGTCTGGCCCTTCTGGTAGGGCACTTTGTGCGTCTTGCCCTCGAAATGGATGGTGATTTCGCTCGGGATCACTTCGCCTTCCGCGGGCTCGACCGGCACCGCGTCGTTGCCCGAGGCCTCGAAGCGCTCAATGTGAATTCGCTGATGCGGCATGCCGGCCGCCAGCAGCGCGCTGTCGACCAGGTTCATGAACGGACCCGGTCCGCAGAGATAGGCCTCGGCATCCTCGAAGCCTTTTAGCGCGGCCGCGATGTCCTCGGGCTTGGCGAAGCCCTGCGTCGCATCGAGATGGTGGATCACCTCAAGCCGGCCGGGGTTGGCCTTGATCAGCGCCTCGAACTCGGCGTCGAAGATGATCGAGGGCTTGTCGCGGTTGGCATAGAACAGGCGCATCCGGCGCTGGCTGGTTTTGAGGGCGCTCTTGATCAGCGCCATCATGGGCGTGATGCCGCTGCCGCCGCCGAACAGCAGCAGCGGTGCATCGCCGCCGCCCAATACGAAGCGGCCGGCCGGCGGCAGGACGTCGAGGGTGCCGCCCTCCTTCAGCGTGTCGTGGAACCAGTTGGAGCCCCTGCCGCCGTCGACGCGCTTCACCGTCACCTTGGGCAGACCGTCGATCCCCGGCGCGCTGGACAGCGAATAGCAGCGGTTGAAGGCGCCGTCGGCGTGCGGCACTCGGAAGGTCAGGAATTGGCCTGCCCGGTACTGGAACTTCGCCGCCAGATCGGCTGGAACCTCGAGCACGAAAGAGCGCGCATCTGGCGTTTCCTGGATGATTTTAGCGATGCGCAACTGATGATAGGCCATGGGGAAATCCGTGCTCACGTACCCTGAAAACCGCGGGACTCGTCTAGCAGCTTGTGATAGCTTCCGGCGAGAAAAATGAACGGAGCGTCATGTTTGTCGCTCCGTCTCCCGGGATGGGACCGCTTTCAGCGTCAGGAGGCAAGAGACAGATGAGCACACAGCAGATCTCCGCGCTGCCGGTCGAAACGACGGGCTGGAAATTCGATGGCGCCACCGAGATTGCCTTCAACTGGGAATACGACGACGGCTCGGCCGACCTGCTGAACC
>JAUXWB010000430.1 GCA_030684475.1 Reyranella sp.
TGCTGAAGCAGAGCGGCACGTTCCGCGACAATCAGCAGGTGGCCGAGCGCGCCATGGATTCGAACGACCTCGAGCGCGAACGCGGGATCACCATCCTGGCCAAGGCAACCTCGGTCGTCTGGAAGGGCACCCGCGTCAACATCGTCGATACGCCGGGCCACGCCGACTTCGGCGGCGAGGTCGAGCGCATCCTGTCGATGGTCGACGGCGTGGTGCTGCTGGTCGACGCGGCCGAAGGGCCGCTGCCGCAGACCAAGTTCGTGCTGGGCAAGGCGCTCCGCCTCGGCCTGAAGCCGATCGTCCTGATCAACAAGGTCGACCGTTCCGACGCGCGCGCCCACGAAGTCCACGACGAGGTTTTCGACCTGTTCTCGGCGCTGGAAGCAAGCGACGAGCAGCTCGATTTCCCGACACTCTTCGCCTCGGCCCGCCAGGGCTGGGCCGCGACCTCGCTCGAGGCCGAGCACAAGGACATGGAGCCGCTGTTCGACTTGGTGCTGAAGCATGTGCCGCCGCCCATGATCGAGGCTGACAAGCCGTTCCGCATGCTGGTGACGACGCTCGTATCGGACCCGTTCCTGGGCCGCATCCTGACCGGGCGCATCCAGTCCGGCACGATCAAGCCCAACACGACGCTGAAGGCGCTCGCCCGCGACGGCAAGGAAATCGAGCAGACCCGCATCACCAAGGTGCTGGCCTTCCGCGGCCTCGAGCGCATGTCGCTCGACCAGGCCGAGGCCGGTGACATCATCGCCGTGGCGGGCTTCAAGAACGCCACCGTGGCCGACACGATCGGCGATCTTTCGGTCGAATGGGCGATCCCGTCGCAGCCGGTCGATCCGCCGACGCTGGCCATGACCTTTTCGGTGAACGACTCGCCGCTCGCCGGCACCGAAGGCGACAAGGTCACGACCCGCATGATCCGGGCGCGCCTGATGCGTGAGGGCGAGGGCAACGTCGCCATCCGCGTCTCCGACACCGAGAATGCCGATTCCTACGAGGTTGCCGGCCGCGGCGAACTTCAGCTCGGCGTACTGATCGAGACCATGCGCCGCGAGGGCTTCGAGCTCGCCGTCGGCCGCCCGCGCGTGCTGTTCCAGGCTGATCCCAAGACCGGTCAGCGCCTCGAGCCGATCGAGGAAGTCGTGATCGACGTCGACGACGCCTTCACCGGCGTCGTAGTCGAGCAGATCTCCATGCGCAAGGGCGAGCTGCAGGACATGCGGCCCTCGGGCGCCGGCAAGACCCGCCTGGTGTTCTATGCCCCGTCGCGCGGCCTGATCGGCTATCACGGCGAGTTCCTGACCGACACCCGCGGCACCGGCGTGATGAACCGCATCTTCCACGAATACGGCGCCTATCGTGGCCCGATCGCCGGCCGCCGCAACGGCGCGTTGATAGCCAACGCTCCGGGCAACGCGGTGATGTACGCAATGTGGAACCTCGAAGAACGAGGCCCGATGTTCATCGATCCCGGCGTGCCGGTGTATCAGGGCATGATCATCGGCGAGCACAGCCGCGGCAACGACCTCGAAGTGAACGTGCTCAAGGGCAAGCAGCTCACCAACATCCGCGCTGCCGGCAAGGACGAGGCCGTCCGCCTCACGCCGCCGCGCAAGATGTCCCTCGAACAGGCGATTGCCTATATTGAGGAGGACGAGTTGGTCGAGATCACGCCCAAGTCGATCAGACTGCGCAAGCGCTTCCTCAAGGCGGAAGACCGCAAGCGCGCCAAGAAGGAGTCGTCCGCGGAAGCGGCGGAATAAGGGACCAAGTGCGATGAGCGGCAGGAATATCGATTTCGGCGACCGACTGGAAACCGCGGCCAAGGCCAAGCGGGCCCTGCTCGAGAAGGCCCGCGCCAAGGATCCCGCCAACGACCCCGACTTCGCCAAGCGGCAGGCCGAACGTGCGGCTATCGCCGCCGCCCGCGAGGCGCGCGAGGCCGAGCGCCGGGCCGCCAAGCAGGCTGAGCAGGCCCGCATCGTGGCCGAGCGCGAGGTGGCAAAGGCCGCCGCTGCCGCCGAGGCTGCGGCCGCGGAAGCCGCTGCAGCGGCCGAGCGCGAAGCCCGCCGGCCGGTCAAGGTGGTGCTGAGCGAGGCCGAGCAGAAGGCCGCCCGTGATGCCCGCTACGCCGCCCGCAAGGCGCGCAAGAAGTAGCTAGAGCTTGCCGCCGGTCAGAGAGGCGCGCTGGCTGATCTCGATGTGGTTGCCGTCGGGATCGCAGACGAAGGCATAGCGTACGGTCTCACCCAAAATCCTGGGCTCACCGCCCGACGTGCCGCCTCGCGCCAGGATGCCTGCGTATTCGGCGAGGCAGTCCCAGACCTGGACCGTCGTGTAGCGATAGCCTGGTCCACGCCACTGCGGGCTGCGTTCGACCTTGCCCCGCTCGGCGATCACGATCAGCGAATCGCCGCAACGGTAGCGGTCATCGCCCGCGCGCTCGAACTGCATCGCCTCGGTCCAGAAGCGGTCGTGTGCGGCCGGGTCGTTGACCCGCAACAGGACCGCGATGCCCGCCACGCCGTTCGCGCCCTTCGGCACCAGACTCACCCGGTTGCCGTCGGGGTCGGCCAGTGACTGCGGTGCCGTGAGGCCGCCGCGCGCGATCTCGAGGCCGATGATGCCGGACGGAGGGGCGGCGGGCAGGGGATCGCGCGAATGGTTCATCTTGAGGATGGAGCCGTTCATGTGGTGGCGGTGCTGCTGTACGCCGCCGCCCACCTTGCCCATGTGGTCGTAGGGCAGGCCCACGGTCTGCTGCCAGAAGGCGAGCTGGGTGTCGCGCTGGGTGGAGAACAGGCCGACGTCGAGATGCGGTTTGGCGAGATTCATGGCGCGAGTGTAGCGCCATGCACAGAAAAGCCACGATGCCTTCTTAGGGCAGGACTTCACCAAGGCCATGGAAGCGCTTGAATCACCTTCGAGAATCACGGTTTGGGACGATTGCGCGCTTCGAAACAACTCTTACAAACGCAACCACGACTCCCGCTCTGTGTGATTGCTAGAAGGGCAGCGGGTGAAGGGGTCGGCAGATGGGGATCTGCCGCCCGACAATGTGGGAAGGAACGACGATGATTCGCGCCATGATCGGCACGATCGCGGTGCTCGCGGGCTTTGCTGTCCTCGAGCGCTCGGTCGATGCCAGCACCGGCCTGGCTGGTACGTGCACGCCAACGCAGGCCTACGCGACGCTTCACCGCGGTGAAGCCGTTGCCGTTCGGTCCGAGCCGACGCCCGAGGCGACGGTGATCGGAGCGCTGGCGGGACGCAGCGGCACCAGGATCGATCCTGCGCGATCGGTCGTGACGGTGACCGCCAGCCAGAGCGGCTGGGCGCGCATCGCGCTCAGCACTGCGGGCGACTACCGGGCGGCCGATGCTGGCCTGGCCCAGCCCTACGGCTGGGTGCCCGCCGACCTGCTCACGGTCGATGCCCGCGTCGATGGCCCGATCACCGCCTACAGCCGACCTGGCATGCTCGGCCGCGCGCTCGCGACGATCGAGGGCGACGACATGAAGTTCCGCGTGCTCGGCTGCCGCGGCGAGTGGCTGCAGGTCATCAATGCGCGCCACGGCAATGTCTGGATCGACAAGTGGTGCGCCAAGGAAGACGGCTGCCGCAGCTAAGGAGTTTGGAAGGGCGACGATCCACCATCTGGGGATTTGGCGGATCGTCGCAGGACAGCAGCAAAGACCCCGGGAGGGTGACCTCCCGGGGTCTTTTTTGCCTGTCCCGAGCGCCAATTGGGCGTCCCTGGCTTCGCTCGGGATGACGATGCCCAGGCCCATGATGCCCAGGCCCATATGGTCTAGAGATGGCGGGTCGAAACGAATGTCAGCCGAAGGAAACGTCACGATGTCCGAACCGCTTCCCGCCTTGTGCCTGATCGCCATGCCCGGCCGCCGCCGCCGCACCATCGAATTGTGCCAGGAGATCGAACGGCGCGGGTTCGCGGGCATCTACGTGCCCAGCCCGTTCGGCAATATGTCGATGTGCGAGGCGCTGTCGTGGAACACGGCCTCGATTACGTTTGGCACCGCCATCGCGCCGATCTATCAGCGCACCATCGTCGATTTCGCCCAGAGCGCCGCAATGATGCACGAGGTGTCGGGCGGCCGGTTTCGCCTCGGCATCGGCATCGCGCACGGGCCGTCGCACGTGCGGATGGGCGTGACGCCGGGCAAGCCGTTGGCGGACACGCGCTCCTTCATCGAGAAGTTTCGCGCGCAGGATAGCTTCGGTCCTCTGCCGCCGATCATCGTCGCGGCGCTGCGCAAGCGAATGGTGGCGTTGGCAGGCGAGCTGGCCGAGGGGGTGGTGTTTGCCAACGTATCCCTATCGCACATGACTGAGTCACTGGCGGCGCTGCCCGCGGCAAAGCGGAACGATCCGGCCTTCTTTATCGGCAACATGATTCCGACCTGCATCGACGACGACCTGGAGGTCGCCAAGGCAGTGAACCGGCGCACGCTCACCAATTACGCCTTCCTGCCGAATTACCGGAACTACTGGAAGGAGGCCGGCTACGCCGAGGAAATGGATGCGATCGAGAAGGCGATCACGGATGGACGCCGCGACGACGTGCCGAAATTTCTCTCCGACAAATGGCTCGCCGACAACACGCTGTTCGGGCCGGCGGCGAAAGTGCGCGAGGGCGTCGCGGCCTGGCGCGCGGCGGGCGTGCACACGCCGATCCTGGTGCCCTCTTCGGCCGCCGGCAACCAGCTGAAGGCGATCGAGGAAGTCTTCGCCGCGTTCGGCTGACGGCGAAGCTGCCGATCTCAGATCTTCAGGTCGCTGAAGAAATCGTTGCCCTTGTCGTCAGTGATGATGAAGGCCGGGAAATTCTCGACCTGGATGCGCCAGATCGCTTCCATGCCGAGCTCGGGATATTCCAGCACCTCGACCTTCTTGATGACGTCCTGCGCCAGGATCGCCGCCGGCCCGCCGATCGAGCCGAGGTAGAAGCCCTTGTGCTTCCTGCAGGCATCGACGACCTGCTTGCTGCGGTTGCCCTTGGCCAGCATCACCATCGAGCCGCCGGCGGCCTGGAACTGATCGACGTAGGAATCCATGCGGCCGGCGGTGGTTGGGCCGAATGAGCCGGAGGCCATGCCCGTGGGGGTCTTGGCGGGGCCGGCGTAGTAGACCGGAAATTGCTTGAAATAGTCGGGCAGCCCTTCGCCGCGATCGAGCCGCTCCTTGAGCTTCGCATGCGCCGAATCGCGCGCCACGATCAGGGTACCGGACAGGTTTACCCGCGTCTTTACCGGATGCCTGGTCAGCACCGACAGCGTATGCGCCATGCCCTTGTCGAGGTCGACCGACACGACATCGCCTGAGAGCTGCTGCGGCTCGATCTCGGGCAGGTAGTGCGCCGGATTGGGCTCGAGCTGCTCAAGATAGATGCCGTCCCTGGTGATCTTGCCCAGCGCCTGCCGATCGGCCGAGCAGCTGACGCCGATGCCGATCGGCACCGAGGCGCCGTGGCGGGCGATGCGGATCACGCGCACATCGTGGCAGAAGTACTTGCCGCCGAACTGGGCGCCGATACCCATCTGGCGCGTGAGCTCCAGCACCTTCTTCTCCATCTCGCGGTCACGGATGGCCACGCCCTTGTCGTTGCCCTCGCCCGGCAGGTCGTCGAGGTAGCGCGTCGAGGCGAGCTTCACCGTCTTGAGATTCATCTCGGCCGAGGTGCCGCCGACCACGATGGCAAGGTGGTAGGGCGGGCAGGCTGCGGTGCCGAGCGTGCGGATTTGGGTGTCGAGGAATTTCAGCAGGGCGGCCTCGTTCAGCACCGCCGGCGTCTGCTGGTGCAGGTAGGTCTTGTTGGCTGAGCCGCCGCCCTTGGCGATGAACAGGAATTTGTAGGCATCGCCGTCGGTGGCGTAGATGTCGATCTGCGCCGGCAGGTTGGTGCCGGTCTGCACTTCCTTGAACATTGAGATCGGAGAGACCTGCGAATAGCGCAAGTTGGTCTCGGTGTAGGTCTTGTAGACACCCCGGGAGATCGCGGCCTCGTCGCCGCCGCCGGTCCACACCGCCTGGCCCTTCTTGCCCATCACGATGGCAGTGCCCGTGTCCTGGCACATCGGCAGCACGCCGCCCGCGGAGATGTTGGCGTTCTTCAGGAGCTCGAGCGCCACGTACTTGTCGTTGGGCGAGGCCTCGCCATCGTCGAGGATGTTGCGGAGCTGCTGGAGATGGCCCGGGCGCAGCAGGTGGGAAATGTCGTGGAAGGCAGCCGCCGTCAGCGTCGTCAGGCCCTCGGGGTCGACCGTCAGCACGTCGCGGCCGTCGAACTTGGCGGTGCCGACGAAGTCCGACGTGAGCTTGCGGTAGGACGTCGTGTCCTCGTTGGTGGGGAACATTTCCTGGAACTGGAAATCGGGCATGGCTTTCTCCTGGCGACCCTTGCGGGGCGCGAATTCCCTGCCGCAGCCTGGCCGCGGCGTCTACTTCTTTCGGAAGCTGTCGAGCTTGACGATCTTGGAGGCGGCGTCCTCGGGCTTGGCCTCGCCGTCGGCCGCGGCGGTCGCCTCGGGCTTGTCGTCGGCCCCGGTCGGCGCCGCCTGGGCCGGCCGCTTGTCAGGCGCCGGCAGCGGTGTCGGCGCGGCCGGCGCTGTCGCCGGCTTGTCGCCCGCCGCCTTTTCCTT
>JAUXWB010000441.1 GCA_030684475.1 Reyranella sp.
CGTCGGCATCAGCAAGCTCGCCCGCGTGGTCGATGCCTTCGCCCATCGCCTGCAGATCCAGGAGAAGCTGACGGCGCAGATCGCCAACACGCTGCAGGACGTGCTGCAGCCGCGCGGCGTCGCCGTCGTCATCGAGGCCGCGCACCAGTGCATGACCACGCGCGGCGTGCACAAGTCCGACGTCACCATGGTGACCAGCCGCATGCTGGGTGCCTTCCGCGACAACGGCGAGACACGCCGCGAATTCCTGACCATGATCGGTCGTACGTCAGTCTGAGCTTGAAAAGGGCATCATGGCCGGAGAGATCGTCGATTCCGTCGAAATGCTGCGTCGTCTCGTGGCATTCGACACCACCTCGCGCAATTCCAACCTGGCCCTGATCGACTACGTCCAGGGCTACCTCAAGGGACACGGCATCGACTCGAAGCTGGTACCCAACGAGGACGGCACCAAGGCCAACATGTTCGCCACCGTCGGTCCCAACGTGAAGGACGGTGTCGTGCTCTCCGGCCACACCGACGTGGTGCCGGTCGATGGCCAGCCCTGGACCACCGATCCATGGACGCTCACGCTGAAGGACGGCAAGTACTACGGCCGCGGCACCTGCGACATGAAGGCGTTCTACGCCATCGCGCTCGCCATGGTCCCTGAGTTCAAGAAGGCCAAGCTCAAGCGGCCGATCCACTTCGCGCTTTCCTACGACGAGGAGATCGGCTGCTTCGGCGCCCATTCGCTGGCCGCCGCCATGGTCACCGAAGTGCCGCGCCCGCGCGCCATCATCATCGGCGAGCCCACGATGATGACGGTGGTCCATGCCCACAAGGGCTCGCAGTCCTACCTCACCAGGTTCACCGGCTTCGAGGCCCATTCCTCGATGACGCACCTCGGCGTCAGCGCCATCCACTTCGCCGGTGAGTTCATCCACTACCTCAACCAGGTCCAGGAAGAGCTCGAGGCGGCGGCGCCGAAGAACAGCGAGTTCATGCCGGCAGCGGCGACCTTCAACGTCGGCACCATCCTGGGCGGCACCGCGGGCAACATCCTGGCGCGCGAGTGCGAGGTGCTGTGGGGCTATCGCGAGCTGCCGACGCGGCCGATCGAGGAGCTGGGCGAGCGCGCCAAGAAGTGGCTCGAGACCGAACTGCTGCCCAAGATGAAGACCAAGCATCCGGCCGCCGCCATCGCCACCGAACTGCGCGCCTCGACACCGGCTTTCTCGCCCGAGGGCAACGACGAGGCCAAGACACTGGCTGGCAGCTGGTCGGGCTCCAACACGGTGGGCAGCGTGGTCTATGCCACCGAGGCCGGCATCTTCCGCAAGACTCTGGGCGTGCCCACGGTGGTGTGCGGCCCCGGCGACATCGCCCAGGCCCATCAGCCCAACGAGTTCCTGCTCGCCTCGCAGATCGATGCGTGCGAGGCCTTCATGCGGCGCATGGTCGAGTGGTGCTGCCGGGTCTGATTGTGGACACGTCGTGCCGCACCTGATCGCCGTCGACTGGGGCACGAGCGCGCTGCGCGGCGCCCGTCTCGACGCGGCGGGTCTCGTGCTGGAGGAGAAGAGCGCGCCCTTGGGCATCCTCAACGTGCCCAACGGCGACTTCGCGGGCGTCTTCACCTCGATGTTCTCGGACTGGATGAAGCCGGCCGGCACCGTCTGCCTGATCTCCGGCATGGCCGGCAGCCGGCAGGGCTGGATCGAGGCGCCTTACGTTGCCTGCCCCGCCGGGCCCGACGAGCTGAGGCGACGCCTGCACTGGATCGAGCCGGGGCGAATCGCCCTCGTGCCCGGCCTCAGCGACGAACAGGGGGACGTGCCCGACGTGATGCGCGGCGAAGAGGTGCAGATCTTCGGCGCGATGCGGCTCGCCGGCCTCGCTGAGGGGCTGTTCGTCCTGCCCGGCACGCACAGCAAATGGGCCACGGTGCGCAACGGTCGGGTCACGGGCTTTCGCACCTGCATGACCGGCGAGTTCTATGGATTGCTGAGCCAGCATTCCATCCTGGCACGCACGCTCGAGGCCGATGCGCCGCTCGACGAGGCGGCTTTCCTGCGCGGCGTGACGTGCGCCGGTAACGGCGAAGGCCTGTTGCACAACGCCTTCGGCGTGCGGGCGCTCGCGCTGTTCGGGCGGCTGTCGCCCGCCGAATCGGCAAGCTATCTCTCCGGTCTGCTGATCGGCGAGGAACTGCACCTTCAAGAATTGCCGGCGGGGGGCAAAGTCATCGCGATCGGCGCGCCGGCGCTCGCCGCGCGCTACGCTCTCGCCCTCGGGCAGAGGCGCGTCCGCGTCCGCACCTTCGGTGCCGAAGCGACATGGGCTGGCTTGAGTGCCCTACAGGCATGATGAGGCAGCCGGGCGACGACGCGGCGGCGGTACGCGCCAAGGCAGCCGCCATCGTGTCGGCGTTCCGACGATCGGCGTAGTCCGTCGTCCCGACCGAAGCGAAGCGGAGTGGAGGGACCTTCTCTCGACGATACGCCGCCTATCGTTGAAATAAGGTCCCTCCACTACGCCTCGCTGCGCTCGGCTCCGGTCGGGACGACGGGACTCGCTCACCCCGCCGCCGCCAGTGCCTGAGTCAGATCGGCGATCAGGTCGTCGGGATGCTCGATGCCGACCGAGAGGCGGATCGTCGTGTCGAGCACGCCGATCCGGTCGCGGACCTCGACGGGAACGCCGGAATGCGTCATGGCGGCGGGATGGCTCGCCAGAGACTCGGTGCCGCCGAGGCTGACCGCCAGCTTGAAGATCTGCAGCGCGTTCAGGAAGGCGAACGCCTCCTTCTCGCCGCCCTTGATGTCGAACGAGAACGTCGAGCCCGCCCCCGTGCATTGCCGGGCAAAGACCGCCCGAGCCTGCGAGCCTTCCTCCAGGAACGCCAGGTAGTGGACCTTGCCGACCCTGGGATGGTCGCGCAAATAGTCGGCGACGAGTCTTCCATTGGTCTCGGCCCGCTCCATCCTGATCCCAAGCGTTTCCAGCGATCGGCCCAGCATCCAGCAGGAATGCGGATCGAGCTGCGTGCCGAGGCTGCCGCGCAGCGCCTTGATCGGACCGATGGTCGCCTGCGCGCCCAGCGTCGCACCGGCGATGAGATCGGAATGGCCGCCGACATACTTGGTGAGCGAGTAGACCGAGACGTCGGCGCCGTGGTCGAGCGGACGCTGGAACACCGGACCCAGCAGGGTGTTGTCGCAGACCAGGACCGGTCGGAAGCCCTGGGCGGCGCCGATTTCGTCGGCGATCCGTCGCAACAGCGCGATATCGACCAGCGTGTTGGTCGGGTTGGCCGGCGTTTCGATCATGATGACCGACAGGCGCCCCTTGTCGCGTACCTGGCCGCGCGCCTCGGCTGCGGCCGCACGAACGGCAGCTTCGTCGACGCCATCGACGAAGCCGACCGCACCGATGCCGAAGCCCACCATCGTGCGCGACAGCAGCGTTTCCGTTCCGCCGTAGAGCGGCTGGGAATGCAGGATGACGTCGCCGGGCCGGGCGAAGGCCAGGATCGTGGTGGCGATCGCCGACATGCCGGACGAGAACAGCACGCACGATTCAGCGACCTCATAGACCGCCAGCCGATCTTCGACGATCTCGCTGTTGGGATGGTTGAAGCGCGAATAGACGAGGCCGGGCCCGGTGCCTTCGGGTGGCTGCCGGCGCCCCGAGGCATAGTCGAAGAAGTCGCGTCCTTCCTCTGCCGTGCGGAATACGAAAGTGGAGGTGAGGAAGACCGGCGGCTTCACAGCTCCCTCCGACAGCGCCGGATCGTAGCCGTAGCTCAGCATCAGGGTCTCGGGCTTGAGCGCGTGATTGCCGATATGCGTCTTGGACGGGCGTGGCGCGACCATGGCGTGTCTCCTGTCGGCGATTTCGATGACGCAGGATAACCCAGGCGGAGCGGCCGATTCTTGCGACTTCCATCGACCGGATGAACCGGTGAGTGTTGCGGGGGCGTTCGCGATCGTCGTGCATTTCGCCGGGCATGCGTGAGAGAGTGCCGGGCGTGTCGAATGGAGAGCAGGGGAGACTCCGCATGTGGATCATGATTGCCGGCCCCTACCGGTCGGGCGGCGGGGCCGCCGATCCGGCGATCCGGGCGGCCAATCTCAAAATTCTCAACGAGGCCGCCGTCGCGCTGCATCGCGCCGGGCACGTGCCGGTCATCGGCGTCAACATGGCGCTTCCCATGATCGAGGCGGCGGGCGGCACCGACGCCGCCTACGCGGAGATCATGGCGCCCGTGTCGCTCGCCCTGGTCGAGCGCTGCGACGCCTGCCTGCGGGTGGGCGGCCCGTCCGCCGGCGCGGACGAGGAGGTGCGGCGGTTCGAAGCCGCGGGTCGCCCCGTCTACAGGGCGTTGGGCGCCGTGCCGGCCGGCGCCGCTCCACATCAGTAATGATTACTTTTAATAACTAAAGCACAATAATATACTATTGAAATGATTCGTCACAGGACTTGTATTTTTGAGCTATCTAGATATATCTGGAATATGTTCAAACATAAAAGGATACGGCTAATGAGACCCTTTCATCATTCCCGGGGCGAAGAAGCTCATCGGCACCATTTCGGTCGACGCGGCTTCGGCCGGCATGGCCACGGCTTCGAGGCCGAGCGCGGCGAGGGGCGCGGCGGCCGCCGGCGCGTCTTCGACTCGGGGGAACTGCGGCTCGTGCTGCTCAAGCTGATCGCCGACGAGCCGCGCCACGGCTATGAGCTCATCCGCGCCATCGAGGAGCTGACGGGCGGCAGCTACGTGCCAAGCCCCGGCATGGTCTACCCGACGCTGACGATGCTGGGCGAGATGGGCCACATCGCGGAGGTGAAGTCAGAAGGCGCACGCAAGGCGTTCGCCGTCACCGACGATGGCACCGCCCACCTCGCCGAGAAGAAGGAAGAAGTCGACGCGCTGTTCGCGCGGCTGGCGGAACTCGCCAATCTGCGCGAGCGCACCGACGCGGCGCCGATCCGCCGGGCCATGGGCAATCTTCGCGCGGCGCTGATCCATCGCCTGGGCCGCGACGGCGTGCCGACTCAGACGGTTCACGACGCGGTCGCCATCATCGACGAAGCCGCCCAGAGGATCGAGCGCCTATGACCGTCCGAAGCAGCGCGCGCGTGCCGACGCCCTGGAGTGCCCTCTGGAGACGAGTTCCGAGGGCCAGCTCGAGGCGCTGAAGAAAGGCGTGGCGCTCCATGTCGACCGCTTCGGTTTTCGCGAGGCGCCGCTGGCGTTCGACTGGCGCGACGTGTAGGCACTGCCAGCACTCGCTCACGTCAATTTGAATTGCAAGTTCAGCAGGTTTGTGCCTATAATTTCTATAGGCTGGCGCTTGGACTGCGCCGGCCTTTTCCATTCCGCCACGACCCCTCGCGCCGGGCGTTATTCGTGGTCCACTTTCGCCAAATCCGACGGCGAATTTCCGAACTCTCATCCTGCGAAGCGGCCGGGCTCGGTGGCACAGCTCGTCAGGGGGCGATCGGCCAGTCGGATCAAGGGCTTGACCCGGCTTTGCGGCACAGGGTGCGGCACACTCCGTGGCACAACGAGGTGTGCCGCAGAATGGTCCACTTTCAGGGCGCCGGCGGCTCGCTGGCGCCGGTTTCGTAGATGCGGTCGAGGTCCGCTTCGTCGTAGGCGTATCGGGTCGAGCAGAACTCGCAGGTGACGGCGACCAGGCCCTGCGGGTCGCGCAGGTCGGCGAGTTCCTCGCGCCTGATCGACTTCAGCACGCCGTCGATGCGCTCGCGGCTGCAGCGGCAGCGCGCCTGGAAGGCGCGGCGCTCGAACAGGCGCGCGCCCTCGGCGTGGAACAGGCGGAACAGCAGTTTCTTGCCGGGCAGATCGGCGTCGAGCATTTCCCGCTCGGTGGCCGAGGCCATCAAAATGACGGCCTTGCGCCAGTCGTCCTCGCGCTGCTCCTGGTCGACGTCGATGCGGCCGGCGTCGAACTCCGGCATCTGCTGCACGACGAGCGCCGAGGCGCGCCAGCGATTGCCGTCAGTCGTTTCGTCGCGGCGGGCCACGAGCTTGATGCCGGTCGGCAGCTGCTCGGACTGGCGGAAGTAGGTGTGGGCGCAGTCGGCCAGTGTCGGGCCTTCCAGCGGCACGACGCCCTGGTAGCGTTGGGTGTTCTGGCCCTGGTCGACGGTGAAGGCGAGGCGGCCCTGGCCGAACAGTTTCGGCACGTAGCCGTCCGGCGCATCGTGGTTACCGGTCCCGAGGGCGACGGCGAGCTTCCAGGAATCGAACTGGGCGTAGCCGCGGAGCGCGCCGTCGCTGGTGAGGTCGGTGACGAGGAGGCGGATCGGCCCGTCGCCACTGATCTGCAGGGTGAAGATGCCGTCGTATTTGAGCGACGTCGCCAGCGCCACGCACAGCACCATCGCCTCGGCCAGCGGCCGCGCCACGGCGAGCGGATAGCCGTGGCGCTCGATGATGGCGTCGAGCGCGGGTCCGAGCCGCACGAGACGGCCGCGGACCCCCAGCGCGTCGAGCTGGAAGGGGAGGACGCGATCCCAATCCTCTGCCAGGGCATCGTCGGAAGGAAGCCCCTCCGACGCAGGCCTCACGATAGACACCACGCTAAAATACTCTTCTGGGCGTGCAGGCGGTTCTCGGCCTCGTCGAACACCACCGACTGCGGCCCGTCGATCACCTCGGCCGTGACCTCCTCGCCGCGGTGCGCCGGCAGGCAGTGCATGAAGATGGCGTCCTTCTTGGCCTGCTTCATCAGGTGCTTGTCGACCTGATAGCCGCGCAGAAGGTTGTGGCGTCGCGCGGCGCTCGGGCTTTGCGGATCCTCGTCGCCCATCGACACCCAGGTATCGGTGACGACGCAGTCGGCGTCCTTCACCAGCTTCTCGGGGTCATGGCCGATGCGGATGCGGCCCTTCGACTTCTCCGCCCACTGCACGACGTCGGTGGGCGGCGTCAGTTCTGGCGGGCAGGCGATGCGCAGCTCGAAGTCGAACTGCACGGCGGCATGGATCCAGCTCGTCGCCATGTTGTTGCCGTCGCCCGACCAGGCGACCGACTTGCCCTTGATGGAGCCGCGATGCTCCTCGTAGGTCATGACGTCGGCCATGAGCTGGCAGGGATGGGTCTTGTCGGTGAGGCCGTTGATCACCGGCACGGTCGCGTACTTCGCCATCTCGAGGAGTTTTTCCTCGACGGTGGTGCGCATCATGATGATGTCGACGTAGCGGCTGAGCACGCGCGCGGTGTCTGCGATGGTCTCGCCGCGACCGAGCTGGGTGTCGGTGCGGCCGAGCATGATCGTCTCGCCGCCCAGCTCGCGCATGCCGACCTCGAACGACACGCGCGTCCGCGTCGAGGGCTTCTCGAAGATCATCGCCAGCGTTTTGCCGGCCAACGGCTTGTCGTGACCGCCGTTGACGCGCGACTTTTTCATCGCCTTGCCCTGGTCGAGGATCTGGCGAAGCGTCTTAGGGTCGACCTGATCCAAGTCGAGGAAATGTTTGGGTGTCGACATGGGTCGTCACTTGCTCTCTGCCTCGAACGACAGCGCGGCTTTCTCGAGAATGGCCACGCCCTCGTCGAGGATCGCCTTGTCGGCGATCAACGCGGGGAAGATGCGGACGACGTTCTCGCCGGCCGGCGGGACCAGCATGCCCAGCGATTGCAGGCGGTCGACCATTGCTCCGGCCGTAACCGCCGGCGCGCACTGCAGGCCCTGCAGGAAGCCGCTGCCGCGCTGCTGGACGAACACCTTGGGATGCTTGGCCACCAGCTTCTCGAGCTCGGCCTTCAGGTACTTGCCGCGCTCGTGCACACCATCGATGAAGCCGGGCTTCAGCAGTTCGTCGAGGACGGCGTTGGCCACGCCCGTGGCCAGCGGGTTGCCGCCATAGGTCGAGCCGTGCGTGCCCGGCACCATGCCGACGGCCGCCTTTTCGGTCGCCATGAAGGCGCCGATCGGGAAACCGCCGCCCATGCCCTTGGCGATCGCCATGACGTCGGGCGCGACACCCGACCATTCATAGGCGAACAGCTTGCCGGTTCGGCCGAAACCCGTGTGAATCTCGTCGTAGAACAGCAGCAGGCCGAACTCCTCGCACATCGCGCGCAGCGCCTTCAGGAACTCCGGCGTCGTCTCGCGGATGCCGCCTTCGCCCTGGATCGGCTCGACCAGGATGCCGGCCGTCTCGTCGTCGATCATGTCGCGCACGACGTTG